>NZ_JBEORR010000004.1:0-379588 GCF_040302345.1 Streptomyces sp. NPDC126510
AAAACTCTCCTCCCCCCCCCCCCGGTTTTCCCACCCCCCGCCCGGGTGGCCCCGCCCCGGCGCCGGGCGCCCGGCCCCCCCCCCGCGGGGCGCGGGGGGCGGGCCCCACGGCCCACCGAGCCGGCCGGCACCGCCTGGCCCGAAGCGGCCCGCACCGGCCGCAGCGCAACGCCCCACGCCCTGCCCGCCGAGGCGGACGATGGGGCGGACGAGGCAGCCCACGGAGGGCGGGTGGGCGTAGGAGGCGTCGTAGCGGGCGAAGGGCCGGACGGCGAAGCGGTCGTCGTGGCGCACGGAGGACTGGACGACGAAGCGGTCGTCGTGGCGCACGGAAGGCCGGACGGCGAAGCGGTCGTTGTGGCGCAGGGAAGGCCGGACGGCGAAGCGCACGACGGGACGCACACCGCCGGGCGGGGCAAGACGCGGCGCGGCGGCCCGGGGCGCCCCCGGCCCGACAGAACCCCGACGGCACAGCCCCGGCCGCCACTCGACCCGGCCGGGACAGCACGGCCCGGGCCCCGGCGCACCCGCAGCCGCCGCCGGCACGGACTGCTGCTGATCTCGGCCGCCGCGGCCCTCGCACTCGCCGCGATCGTCACCACCACCCTCACCCTGATCCGCGACCACGACCGCCCACCCTCGTCCACCGCCAAGACGGCCGACCTCCCCGAGGGCTGGAAGCCGTGGGTCGCCACCGCGAAGGCCCCCACAGGCAGCGAGGGCGGCCTGAACGCCACCGACACCTCCTTCAAGGGCTGCTCCGTCGTCGACGCCTCCCTCGTCTGCGCCGGCTCCGACCTCATGGCGACCCGCTTCGGCCTCGCCGACGGCCGCAACACCTGGAGCCGGCCCGTCGCCCCCACACCCGACGGCGCCTCCGGCGACGAGGGCGCACTCATCGGCACCGGCGACGGCCGTGTCTACGCCTACGGGGCGGAGGACGCGGAAGGCACGAGCGGCGTGGGGTCCAGCTACACGGTCCGTGCCCTGGCCGCAGACACCGGCAAGGAGCTCTGGCGGACGCCGACCGGCAGCGGCGAGATGGCGAGAGTCCCCGAGGAGCCCCAGGGCGCCGCCACGGCTGTGCCCGAGGGCGTCATCACCTTCTACGGGCCGCAGGGCGACCAGTACGCCCTGCTGGACGCGGAGACGGGCAAGGTCCGCTGGCGGCAGCCGGAGCCGCAGACCCGCGGCGACTGCGTGCTGGACGCGACGGGCGACCGCGCCTACCTGCTCTGCACGACCAGGGCGGACGGAGAGAAAGCCGCCGGGACCACCGTGTCGCAGATCGACCCGGCCACCGGAAAGACCCGCTGGACCGTCGAAGCCGAGGGCGCTCTGCAACTGCTCGGCCGGCACGCGGGCCGCCTGGTGCTCGCGGACGGCTACTCCACGGCCCGCGTCCTCACCCTGATCGACGTCGCCTCGCACGAGCTCACCGTGCGCCGCCTGGCGAAGCCCCGGCCCGTGGGGGCGAGGGCGTACCTGGCCCGCGGCACCGTCTACTTCACGAGCAGCAGCGGCGGCGTCCACGCCGTCGCGCCGCTCACCGGGCGCACCCTGTGGGAATCCAACTCCACCCTGGAGCGGCAGGGGCCGCCGACCGCCTCGGCCACCCACGTGTACTTCGCGTCGCCCAGCGGCCGCCTGGCAGCGCTGAACGCACGCAGCGGCAAGGTCGAGGACACCCGGGACGGCCGCGACGACGGCGGCCGGGTGGACAGCATGCTCGTCACGTCCGGAGCACCGCCCCTGCTCGTCGGCGACGCCCTGTACGTCCCGTACGGCATCCGCTCCGTCTACACCGTTGACGTCCGGGACCTCTGACACCGGCGCGGGAAACACTCGGGGACGGACCCGGGCGCTCTCGGGAGGCTTGCCGAGACTCCCCGCCGGCTGGGGCGCATGAGGACACCCGGCGGCAAGATCGTATTCTGCTGCAGGTGAGACGGGTCCTGCCGATGCGTCGCAGCCATCCGTTCCATTCGGCGACCCACTCCGTATCCGATGCCCGACGAACCACGTGGAGGTCGACGGTGATCACTCTGACCGCAGTCGGAGGAGTGGCCCTGGTCGAGCTGGGCATGGCCCTGACTCCGGGGCCGAACATGATCCACCTCGCCTCCCGTGCGATCACCCAGGGCCGCAGAGCGGGCCTGGTCAGCCTCAGTGGAACCGCCGCCGGATTCGTGTGCTACCTGTTGGCCGCGGCCGCGGGCCTGTCCGCGTTGTTCGCCGCCGTGCCGGTGGCGTTCACGGTGGTCAAGCTCGCCGGGGCCGCCTACCTGGCCTACCTCGCCTGGGGCATGGTCAAGCCCGGCGGCAGCTCGCCGTTCGCCCCGGTCCAGGATCTTCCTCCGGTGTCCGACGCCCGCCTGTTCTCGATGGGGTTGCTGACCAACCTGCTCAACCCCAAGATCGCTCTGATGTACGCCGCCCTGCTGCCCCAGTTCATGGACCCGCAGGCAGGTCCGGCCTGGGGGCAACTGCTCCAGCTCGGTGGTGTGCAGATCGTCGTGGGGCTCTCCGTGAACGCTCTGATCATGCTGGGCGCGGCGCGGGTGTCGGGGTTTCTGGCCACCCGGCCCCGCGCCATGACCGCCCAGCGCTTCACGGCGGGCGGCCTGCTCGGCGCCTTCGCGCTGCGTACCGCCCTGTCCCGCGCTCCCGCCAGCACCTGAGCCAGGCATTCAGTGGCGCCTGTGGGTGCAGAACACTCGCCCAGGAGCCGGAGAGGCGCGTGGCGGACACGCGGGGGACACGCCGGACTGAACGCGGCCCCCGGAAACACTCAGGGCCAGGTCGAGGAATGATCCTCCGGCCTGGCCCTGAGCCATCTGGAGCGGGCGACGGGAATCGAACCCGCGTAGCTAGTTTGGAAGACTAGGGCTCTACCATTGAGCTACGCCCGCACAGCACGCGCCGCAGGTCGGGTGACCGCGGCACTGAAGGCATCGTAGCGGGTCGGCCCCCTCTGTCGCACACCGCATTCGCGCCGGAGACGGCGCGGCACACACCCTGTGGAAATGCGGCGGCCGCACCGCCGTGCGGCATGTACCCTACGTGTCGCACCAGACGGGGTGTGGCGCAGCTTGGTAGCGCGTCCGCTTTGGGAGCGGAAGGCCGTGGGTTCAAATCCCGCCACCCCGACCAGCCATCCGATCACCTCGCGTGATCGCCCATCCGATCACTCATGTGATCGCCTTTTGGGCGGTGTAGTCGCTGCCGTTACTATGCAAGCTGCACGCCCGTGTGTCTCAGCGTCTGAAGTCCTCCGGGCGGCGAAATCCGCCGGGCCGTTCTGGCCCCGGCAGAAACCTAGAAGTCAGCCACAAGGAGACCGAACCGTGAAGAGCGCCGTGGAGACCCTGAACCCGACCCGGGTTCGGCTGACTGTCGAGGTGCCCTTCGAGGAGCTCAAGGACAGCCTCGACGCGGCGTACAAGAAGATCAACCAGCAGGTCACGGTGAAGGGCTTCCGCAAGGGCAAGGTCCCGGCCCGGGTCATCGACCAGCGGTTCGGCCGCGGTGCGGTGCTGGAGGAGGCGGTCAACGACGCGCTTCCGAAGTTCTACACCGACGCGGTCAACGAGGCCGAGCTCAGCGTGCTGGGCCAGCCCGAGGTCGACATCACGGAGCTGAAGGACGGCGAGACGCTGAACTTCACCGCCGAGGTCGACATCCGCCCCTCCATCGAGATCCCGGACTTCTCCGGCATCGAGGTCGAGGTCGACGCGGTCGAGGTAACCGACGAGGACGTCGACAAGGCCGTCGAGGAGCTGCGCGAGCGCTTCGCCTCCACCGCCCCGGTCGAGCGTGCCGCCGAGGACGGCGACGTCCTCACGATCGACCTGCAGGCCAAGGTCGACGGCGAGGTCCTCGAGGACGGGGTCGCCGACGGCGTCTCCTACACCATCGGCTCCGGCGAGCTGCTGGACGGCATCGACGACGCCGTGAAGGGCCTGGAGGCCGGTGGCGAGGCCACCTTCACCTCCGAGCTCAAGGGCGGCTCCGCCGCCGGCAAGGAGGCCGAGGTCACCGTCAAGGTCACCCAGGTCGCCAAGCGTGAACTGCCCGAGCTGGACGACGAGTTCGCGCAGCTCGCCTCCGAGTTCGACACCATCGAGGAGCTGCGCGCGGACAGCCGCAAGCGCCTCGAGAACATGAAGCAGTACGACCAGGCCACGCAGGCCCAGGAGCGCGTGCTGGAGAAGCTGCTCGAGCTGGTCGAGGTCCCCGTCCCCGAGAAGCTGCTCGAGGACGAGGTCAACACCCGCAAGCACAACCTCGAGCACCACCAGCTCGGCCAGATGGGCCTCGACCTCGCGAAGTACCTGGAGATCCAGGGCAAGAGCGAGGAGGAGTTCGAGACCGAGACCCGCGAGGCCGCGGTCAAGGGCATCAAGACCCAGTTCGTGCTCGACGAGCTCGTCAAGCAGGAGAAGCTGAACGTCAACCAGGAGGAGCTCACCGAGCACCTCATGCGCCGTGCGGCCTCCTCCGGCATGTCCCCCGACCAGTTCGCCCAGGCGGTCGTCGAGGGCGGCCAGGTTCCGCTCCTGGTCGGCGAGGTCGCCCGCGGCAAGGCCCTGGCCGTCGTGGTCGAGAAGGCCACGGTCAAGGACACCAACGGCGAGATCATCGACCTCGACGACGAAGAGGACGAGACCGAGTCCGCCGAGGCCTCCGCCGAGGAGACCCCGGCCGAGTCCGCCGAGGAGAAGACCGAGGGCTGAGTCCCGGTCGCGGTGAGTTCGTGAGAAGGCCCTGGGGCGTGCCCCAGGGCCTTCTTGTCACCCGTGGGGGGCAGCGCACCTCAGGGGCGCGGGGAACCGCGCGAGCAACCACGACGCGCCCGCGGCCGCCCTTGGACGGAACCAGCCCGCCGGAGCCGCGCAGCGCTACGCCCCCGGCGAACACTCTCCTCTCCGGGATTCCCGGAGAGGACCCGCGCGTTAGGGTCCATGAATACGAGGGCAGTGGAGTCCCCGAACGGCTCCTAGCCCCTAGGGAAACGTGAGACGGCCCGGCGCCGTCGTAAGACGAGCAGGTGGATACGTGACGAATCTGATGCCCTCAGCCGCCGGCGAGCCCTCTATCGGTGGCGGCCTCGGCGACCAGGTCTACAACCGGCTGCTCAACGAGCGGATCATCTTCCTCGGCCAGCCGGTCGACGACGACATCGCGAACAAGATCACCGCGCAGCTGCTGCTCCTTGCCGCCGACCCGGACAAGGACATCTACCTGTACATCAACAGCCCCGGCGGTTCCATCACGGCCGGCATGGCGATCTACGACACCATGCAGTTCATCAAGAACGACGTGGTCACCATCGCCATGGGCCTCGCGGCCTCGATGGGTCAGTTCCTGCTCAGCGCCGGCACCCCCGGCAAGCGCTTCGCGCTGCCGAACGCCGAGATCCTGATCCACCAGCCCTCCGCCGGCCTCGCCGGCTCGGCCTCCGACATCAAGATCCACGCCGAGCGGCTGCTGCACACCAAGAAGCGCATGGCCGAGCTCACGTCCCAGCACACGGGGCAGTCGGTCGAGCAGATCACCCGCGACTCGGACCGCGACCGCTGGTTCGACGCCTTCGAGGCCAAGCAGTACGGCCTCATCGACGACGTGATTCCCACGGCCGCCGGTATGCCGGGCGGCGGCGGCACCGGGGCCTGAGCGGTCCCCACGGGGCCTGTGGCGCCCCGTGAGGCCCACGGAGCCCTCCCGGGCCCCAGCGACCCCAGACAGCCCCAGCCGACCGCCTCAGCCCTTTTCAGGAGACACCGTGAACCAGTTCCCCGGCAGCGGGATCTACGACCGTACGCACGCCGTGCAGGACATGAGCGCCTCGCAGGGCCGCTACACCGGCCCGCAGGCCGAGTCCCGCTACGTCATCCCGCGCTTCGTCGAGCGCACCTCCCAGGGCATTCGCGAGTACGACCCGTACGCGAAGCTCTTCGAGGAGCGTGTGATCTTCCTCGGCGTCCAGATCGACGACGCCTCCGCCAACGACGTCATGGCGCAGCTGCTGTGCCTGGAGTCGATGGACCCCGACCGTGACATCTCGGTCTACATCAACAGCCCCGGCGGCTCCTTCACGGCGCTCACGGCGATCTACGACACGATGCAGTACGTGAAGCCCGACATCCAGACGGTCTGCATGGGCCAGGCCGCCTCCGCCGCCGCCGTCCTGCTGGCCGCCGGTACGCCGGGCAAGCGCATGGCCCTGCCGAACGCGCGCGTGCTGATCCACCAGCCGTACAGCGAGACCGGCCGCGGCCAGGTCTCCGACCTGGAGATCGCCGCGAACGAGATCCTCCGGATGCGCTCGCAGCTGGAGGAGATGCTGGCCAAGCACTCCACCACGCCGGTCGAGAAGATCCGCGAGGACATCGAGCGCGACAAGATCCTCACGGCCGAGGACGCGCTGAGCTACGGCCTGGTCGACCAGATCATCACCACCCGGAAGATGGACAACTCGAGCCTGCGTTGAGGCGAGAGGCTGTAACGTCTGCCGCCCCTTGGCATGGTTTGGCTCGGTTCACGTCAAAGCGAACCGTGCCAAGGGGGGCCCGAACGGGGGGCCCGGCAAGGTACCGTCGGACATAAGGCAGCACCAGGAGTCCGCTGGACGTTGACGTCCAGGAGTCTCCCAGGCGAAGGGGAAGCACACCGTGGCACGCATCGGTGACGGCGGCGATCTGCTCAAGTGCTCGTTCTGCGGCAAGAGCCAGAAGCAGGTCAAGAAGCTCATCGCAGGGCCCGGTGTGTACATCTGCGACGAGTGCATCGACCTCTGCAACGAGATCATCGAGGAAGAACTCGCGGAGACCAGTGAGGTCCGCTGGGAGGAACTCCCGAAGCCGCGCGAGATCTACGAGTTCCTCGAGGGCTACGTGGTCGGCCAGGAGGCCGCCAAGAAGGCCCTCTCCGTAGCGGTGTACAACCACTACAAGCGCGTCCAGGCCGGCGAGAACGGCGGGGCGAACGGCAGGGACGACGCCATCGAGTTGGCGAAGTCCAACATTCTGCTCCTCGGCCCCACGGGCTCCGGCAAGACCCTCCTCGCGCAGACCCTCGCGCGCATGCTGAACGTCCCCTTCGCGATCGCCGACGCCACGGCCCTCACGGAGGCCGGTTACGTCGGCGAGGACGTCGAGAACATCCTGCTCAAGCTCATCCAGGCGGCCGACTACGACGTCAAGAAGGCCGAGACCGGGATCATCTACATCGACGAGATCGACAAGGTCGCGAGGAAGAGTGAAAACCCCTCCATCACGCGCGACGTCTCGGGCGAGGGTGTCCAGCAGGCCCTGCTGAAGATCCTGGAGGGCACCACCGCCTCGGTCCCGCCGCAGGGCGGCCGCAAGCACCCCCACCAGGAGTTCATCCAGATCGACACGACGAACGTGCTGTTCATCGTGGGCGGGGCCTTCGCCGGCCTGGAGAAGATCATCGAGGCCCGGGCGGGTGCCAAGGGCATCGGCTTCGGCGCGCAGATCCGCTCCAAGCGCGAGATGGAGTCCAAGGACCAGTTCCAGGAGGTCATGCCGGAGGACCTGGTCAAGTTCGGCATGATCCCCGAGTTCATCGGCCGTCTCCCGGTCATCACCTCGGTCCACAACCTCGACCGCGAGGCGCTGCTCCAGATCCTCGTCGAGCCGCGCAACGCGCTCGTCAAGCAGTACCAGCGCCTCTTCGAACTCGACGGCGTGGAGCTGGACTTCGAGCGCGAGGCCCTCGAGGCGATCGCCGACCAGGCCATCCTCCGCCAGACCGGCGCGCGCGGCCTGCGCGCCATCATGGAGGAAGTCCTCCAGGGCGTGATGTACGAGGTCCCGTCCCGCAAGGACGTGGCCCGGGTCGTCATCACGGCGGACGTCGTCCAGTCGAACGTCAACCCGACCCTGATCCCGCGGGATGCGCGGGGGCGGGGGCCGGGGGAGCAGAAGACGGCGTGACACAGGCGTAAAAGGAAGGGCCCCGGTCGATGACCGGGGCCCTTCCCTTTGCTTCCGGGGGCGTCGTCAGGCCTTGACGCGGATCTCCGGGCGGATCTTGGTGGTGATGTCGATGGCGGTGTCCTTGGACGTGTCCCCGGCTGCGGTGCCCGACGAGACCACGGCGATGGTGCTGTAGTCGGCCCAGGCGCAGAACCAGTTGGTCTGCTCCTTCTTGGTCATGACGTTCTGGCCCTTGAGCGCCTGGCACTTCATGACCGCACCGTCGAGGTCCGCCTCCTCCGGCTCCCCGAGCAGCTCGGTCTTGCTGCCGCTGCTGCTGGAGGAGTCCTTCTCGGCCGACTTCTTGAAGTTGGCGAAGAACGTGTCCAGGGACGCCTCCGGGTCGGAGACCTCGCCGTAGACACCGAAGAAGTTGACGCTCTTGGCCGTGGCCATCTCGGCGGCCGAGGACGGGTCCGTGGGGTCGTACTTGGTGGGATCCACGGTCGAGTAGGTGGCCAGCACGGACTTGCCGTCCTTGACGCCGCTCTTCTCCAGCTCCTTGGTGGAGTCGTCGCCGGCGGTCGCCCCGTCCTTGGTGATGCGGTTGTACTCGCTCATCACCTTCGCCGGCGTAGCCAGCTTGTGCGGCCCGTCGTCCTCCAGCGCGCCCGCGCCGCCGCCTGCGCCGATCACGAAGTAGGCACCCACGCCGATCGCCGCGACGACCGCGACAGCGCCGATGATCAGGCCGGTCTTCTTCTTGCCGCCACCGGGAGCGGGGGGCTGGGGGACGCCGTACGGGGCCTGGCCGTAGGGCGGCTGCGGCTGCTGGCCGTACGGGGGCTGCTGGCCGTAGGGGGCCTGCTGGGGCGGGACGCCCTGCGGGGGCTGCTGCGGGTAGCCGTAGCCGGGCTGGGGCGGAGGGGCCTGCTGGGGGTAGCCGTAGCCGGGCTGGGGCGCCTGCGGCGGCTGGCCGTACGGGCCGGGCTGGCCGTACGGACCGGGCTGCTGGGGCTGCCCGCCGTACGGGCCCGGCTGGTTGTAGCTCATGTTCTGGGTTCCCCTCCAGATGCTTATGTGTTCCGGACATCCTGGCGCAGACCCGCCGTGTGCATGGCATCGGGGCCCCCACCGTTACAAACGAAACGCGTTTCGGGACCGGTCGGTGACACCTCTAAACTGACCCCCGTGACCGAGAACGCTCAGCAGCAGCCACCAGCGCCCAGCACCGACCTGCCGACCCAGTACGCGCCGGCCGACGTAGAGGGGCCGCTGTACGAGCGCTGGGTAGAGCGGGGTTACTTCGAGGCGGACGAGAAGAGCGACAAGCCGCCGTACACCATCGTCATCCCGCCGCCGAACGTCACGGGCTCGCTCCACCTGGGGCACGCCTTCGAGCACACGCTCATCGACGCTCTCACTCGCCGCAAGCGGATGCAGGGCTACGAGACGCTGTGGCAGCCCGGCATGGACCACGCCGGCATCGCCACGCAGAACGTCGTCGAGAGGGAGCTCGGGAAGGAAGGCAAGTCCCGCCACGACCTGGGCCGTGAGGCGTTCGTCGAGCGCGTCTGGCAGTGGAAGGGCGAGTCCGGTGGGCAGATCAGCGGCCAGATGCGCCGGTTGGGCGACGGTGTCGCCTGGTCCCGCGAGCGCTTCACCATGGACGAGGGCCTGTCCCAGGCCGTCCAGACCATCTTCAAGCGGCTCTACGACGACGAGCTGATCTACCGCGCCGAGCGCATCATCAACTGGTGCCCCCGCTGTCTGACGGCCATCTCGGACATCGAGGTCGAGTACCAGGACGACGACGGCGAGCTCGTCTCCATGAAGTACGGCGACGGGGACGACACCATCGTCGTCGCCACCACCCGCGCCGAGACGATGCTCGGTGACACGGCCGTCGCCGTCCACCCCGAGGACGAGCGTTACAAGCACCTGGTCGGCAAGCTCATCAAGCTGCCGCTGACCGACCGCTCCATCCCGGTCGTCGCGGACGAGCACGTCGACCCCGAGTTCGGCACGGGTGCCGTCAAGGTCACCCCGGCACACGACCCGAACGACTTCGAGATCGGCCAGCGCCACGAGCTCCCGGCCCTGACGATCATGGACGAGCACGCCGTGATCACCGCCCACGGTCCCTTCCAGGGCCTGGACCGGCTGGAGGCCCGCTCGGCGATCGTCGCCGCGCTGCGCGCCGAGGGCCGGATCGTCGCGGAGAAGCGGCCGTACGTCCACTCCGTCGGCCATTGCTCGCGCTGCAAGACCACCATCGAGCCGCGGCTGTCCATGCAGTGGTGGGTCAAGGTCGGCCCGCTCGCGAAGGCCGCCGCTGACGCGGTCCGCGAGGGCAAGGTCAAGATCCATCCGCAGGAGATGGAGAAGCGCTACTTCGACTGGGTCGACAACCTCCACGACTGGTGCATCTCGCGGCAGTTGTGGTGGGGCCACCGCATCCCGGTCTGGTACGGCCCGAACGGCGAGATCGTCTGCGTCGGACCCGACGAGGAGCCGCCGAGCGGCGAGGGCTGGCGTCAGGACACCGACGTCCTCGACACCTGGTTCTCCTCCGGCCTGTGGCCGTTCTCCACGCTCGGCTGGCCCGAACAGACCGAGTCGCTCGCGAAGTTCTACCCGAACTCGGTCCTGGTCACCGGCTACGACATCCTCTTCTTCTGGGTCGCCCGGATGATGATGTTCGGCCTGTACGCGATGGACGGCACCCCGCCGTTCCACACCATCGCCCTGCACGGCATGGTCCGCGACCAGTTCGGCAAGAAGATGTCGAAGTCCTTCGGCAACGCGGTCAACCCGCTGGACTGGATGGACAAGTACGGCTCCGACGCGCTGAGGTTCACCCTCGCCCGTGGCGCCAACCCGGGCGTCGACGTCCCGATCGGCGAGGACTGGGTCCAGGGCTCCCGCAACTTCGCCAACAAGATCTGGAACGCGACGCGCTTCGCGATGATGAACGGCGCGACGATCGAGGGCCCGCTGCCCGACGCCTCGAAGCTGTCCTCGACCGACCGCTGGATCCTCTCCCGCCTCAACTCGGTGGTCGCCGAGGTCGACGCGTTCTACGAGGACTACCAGTTCGCCAAGCTGTCCGACACGCTGTTCCACTTCGCGTGGGACGAGGTCTTCGACTGGTACGTCGAGCTGTCCAAGACGACGTTCCAGGCGGGCGGCGAGCCGGCCGAGGTCTCCAAGCGGGTCCTCGGCGAGGTCCTCGACGTCACGCTGAAACTGCTGCACCCGGTGGTCCCGTTCGTCACCGAGACCCTCTGGACCACGCTCACCGGCGGCGAGTCGGTCGTCATCGCAGACTGGCCGAAGGACAGTGGCTTCCGGGACGCCGACGCCGAGCGTGAGATCGAGTCCCTCCAGTCGGTCATCACCGAGGTCCGCCGCTTCCGTGCCGACCAGGGCCTCCAGCCCGGCCAGCGAGTCCCGGCGCGCCTCACCCTGGACGGCACGCGGTTCGCGCCCCACGAGGCCGCCATCCGCCAGCTGCTCCGCCTCCAGCCGGAGGGTGATGCCTTCACCGCCACGGCGACCCTCCCGGTCGCCGGCGCGGAGGTCGCGCTCGACCTCTCCGGCACGATCGACGTCGCGGCCGAGCGCAAGCGCCTGGCCAAGGACCTCGCGGCGGCCGAGAAGGAGAAGGCCCAGGCGAACGCCAAGCTCGGCAACGAGGCGTTCCTGGCGAAGGCCCCCGACCACGTCGTGGACAAGATCCGCACCCGCCTCGCCAAGGCGGAGGAGGACATCGCCCGCATCCAGGCCCAGCTGGAGAGGCTGCCGCAGGGCTGAGGGTTCATACGGTGTGTGAGGCCCCCGGAGCTGTAGGGCCCGGGGGCCTCACGCATGCCTCAGGGGCATGTCCCTGCTGTTCAGGGGCGCGGGGAACTGCGCAAGCGACCCCCACGGACCCGCGGCCGCCCAGGGACACAAGCCACCGCGAACAATGTCGGTCGGTCTCCGTAGACTGGGCCCCGTGAGCGAGCTCCCTCCAGACCACAACGCCGACGACCAGCCCGACCCCCTCGACAGCTTCGACGAGATCATCGCGGAGGAAACCACCCGCGACCCCGACCTCGCGGTCATCGAAGCCGGCAGCCGAACCCTGCGCACCCAGGGCGGCCCGCCCGACGCCGACATCCCGACGCGCCCCGCCGACCCCGAGGTCGACAAGGCCCTGCGCGAGGTCGAGACCGAGCTCGCCACCCGGTGGGGCGAGACCAAGCTGGAGCCCTCCGTCAGCCGTATCGCCGCGCTGATGGACGTCCTGGGGGAGCCGCAGCGGTCGTACCCGTCGATCCACATCACGGGGACGAACGGCAAGACCTCCACGGCCCGCATGATCGAGGCCCTGCTCGGCGCCTTCGAGCTGCGCACCGGCCGCTACACCTCGCCGCACGTGCAGTCGATCACCGAGCGCATCAGCCTCGACGGCGCCCCGATCTCCGCCGAGCGGTTCATCGAGACGTACCAGGACATCAAGCCGTACGTGGAGATGGTCGACGCCGCGCAGGAGTACCGGCTGTCGTTCTTCGAGGTGCTCACGGGCATGGCGTACGCGGCGTTCGCCGACGCCCCCGTGGACGTGGCCGTCGTCGAGGTCGGCATGGGCGGCTCCTGGGACGCCACGAACGTGATCGACGGGGACGTCGCCGTGGTCACGCCCATAGACCTCGACCACACGGACCGGCTCGGCACCACGCACGCCGAGATCGCCACGGAGAAGGCCGGCATCATCAAGCAGGGTGCGACGGTCATCATGGCGCAGCAGCCGGTCGACGCGGCGCAGGTGCTGCTGAAGAAGGCCGTCGAGGTGGACGCGACCGTGGCCCGGGAGGGGCTTGAGTTCGGCGTCGTCGAGCGGCAGGTGGCCGTCGGCGGCCAGCTGGCGACGCTGCGCGGGCTCGGCGGCGAGTACCCCGAGGTGTACCTGCCGCTGCACGGCGCTCACCAGGCGCACAACGCGGCCGTCGCGCTCGCCGCCGTCGAGGCGTTCTTCGGTGTCGGCGCGCAGCGGGCCGACGCGCTGGACCTGGACACGGTCCGCAAGGCCTTCGCCGCCGTGGCGTCGCCGGGCCGGCTGGAGGTCGTGCGCCGTTCGCCGACGGTCGTGCTGGACGCCGCGCACAACCCGGCGGGTGCCCGGGCGGCGGCCGCGGCGATCGGGGAGGCGTTCCAGTTCAGCCGCCTCATCGGGGTGGTCGGCGCGAGCGGCGACAAGAACGTGCGGGAGCTGCTGGAGGCCTTCGAGCCGGTGTTCGCCGAAGTCGTGGTCACGCAGAACTCCAGCCACCGCGCGATGGACGCCGACGAACTCGCCGGTCTCGCCGTGGAGGTGTTCGGCGAGGAGCGCGTCCAGGTCGAGCCGCGGCTGCCGGACGCCCTGGAGGCCGCCATCACGCTGGCCGAGGAGGAGGGCGAGTTCTCCGGCGGCGGTGTGCTCGTCACCGGTTCCGTCATCACCGTCGGCGAGGCCCGACTGCTCCTGGGGAGGGGCTGAGTCCCGTGCGCACGCTCTGTTCTTCGACGCTGATCGGCGAGTTCTTCGTCATCGGGTTCGCCGGTCTGGTCGCCATGAAGGACCCCGACCTGTCCATGGCGACCGTGTGGACGGTCAGCGGCATCGCGATGTTCCTGTGCCTGGTGCTGTGCGGTCTGGTGACGCGCCCGGGCGGTGTGGGTCTCGGCTGGGCACTGCAGATCGCGCTCATCGCGTCGGGGTTCATCGTGCCGATCATGTACTTCCTGGGCGCGATCTTCGCGGCCCTGTGGTGGGCGTCCGTCCACTACGGGCGGAAGGTCGACGAGGCGAAGGCGAGATTCGCGGCCCAGGCGAGCTCGTCCACACCTGACGCTGCGTAACAGGCGCCCCGACACGCCGGGTAATCTCGTCCCACCGCAAGACCTTCACCTCTAAGGAGCCCGTCGTGAGCCAGCGCACCCTCGTCCTCCTCAAGCCCGACGCCGTCCGTCGTGGCCTGACCGGCGAGATCATCAGCCGCATCGAGCGCAAGGCGGGCTGGCAGATCACCGCGCTGGAGCTGCGCACCCTGGACCAGGACACGCTGGAACAGCATTACGGCGAGCACAAGGGCAAGCCCTTCTACGAGCCGCTGGTGGAGTTCATGGCGTCCGGTCCGGTCGTGGCGCTGATCGTCGAGGGTGAGCGGGTCATCGAGGGGCTGCGCGCGCTCGCCGGCCCGACCGACCCGATCGCAGCCGCCCCCGGCTCCATCCGCGGTGACTACGGCGTCATCGTCCGGGAGAACCTGATCCACGCCTCCGACTCCGAGGAGTCCGCCGAGCGCGAGGTGAAGATTTTCTTCCCCGGCCGGTCGTAGCGCCCGCACCTCACCAGCACATACGGCAGAGTCTGGGGGCGAGCCCCCGGGCTTTGCGGCATATGCGTGGCGATCGAGGGAACGACGGGCCCCGAACGCCCGTCTCCAGAAGCGAATGCGGCCGGCATCTGCTGACAATGGCGGAGACCCTCCCGCAGTGTTCGCGAAGGCGCGTCTACGATGGAAGCCTTCACGTCACAGCACCCACCTTTGCCTACCTGAAAAGCCCTCAAAAGCTCCTGGGAAGGCCAGACGAATCCTGATGGGGAACTCAATGTCGTTCATCGGCCGTGACATGGCTGTCGACCTCGGGACCGCCAACACGCTGGTGTACGTCAGGGGTCGCGGGATCGTACTCAACGAGCCGTCCGTCGTCGCGATCAACACCAATACCGGTGGCATCCTCGCGGTCGGTGCCGAAGCGAAGAAGATGATCGGGCGCACGCCCGGCAACATCGTTGCCGTTCGTCCGCTGAAGGACGGCGTGATCGCCGACTTCGAGATCACCGAGCGGATGCTCCGCTACTTCATCCTGAAGATCCACAAGCGGCGGTATCTGGCTCGTCCGCGGGTCGTCGTCTGTGTGCCCTCGGGCATCACGGGCGTCGAGCGCCGCGCCGTCATCGAGGCGTCGTCCCAAGCCGGCGCCCGCCAGGTGCACATCATCGAGGAGCCCATGGCCGCGGCCATCGGCTCCGGCCTGCCGGTCCACGAGGCCACGGGCAACATGGTGGTCGACATCGGCGGCGGCACCACGGAGGTCGCGGTCATCTCCCTCGGCGGCATCGTCACCGCCCAGTCCATCCGTGTCGCGGGCGACGAACTGGACAACGCGATCATCCAGCACATCAAGAAGGAGTACTCCCTCCTGCTGGGTGAGCGCACGGCCGAGCAGATCAAGATCACGATCGGTTCGGCGTACGACCTGGATTCCGACGAGCACACCGAAATCCGTGGCCGGGACCTCGTCTCGGGACTGCCGAAGACCGTGGTCATCTCCGCGGCCGAAGTCCGCAAGGCGATCGAGGAGCCGGTCAACGCGATCGTCGACGCGGTCAAGACGACCCTCGACAAGTGCCCGCCGGAGCTGTCCGGCGACATCATGGACCGAGGAATCGTTCTGACCGGTGGCGGAGCGCTGCTGCGTGGCCTCGACGAGCGGCTGCGCCGGGAGACCGGTATGCCGATCCACATCGCCGAGGACCCGCTGGACAGTGTGGCGCTCGGATCCGGGAAGTGCGTCGAGGAGTTCGAGGCGCTCCAGCAGGTGCTGGACGCCCAGCCGCGCAGATGACATAACTCTTCGATTCCGCCGTACGGGACGATCTCCTCTCGTGCGGCGGATCGTTGATATTGATGCATAAGCTCCCACAAAGCAGCCCCTCGGGTTTCCCTGGGGCTTCCCGAATTCCTATGAGGAAGGGCACGGCCGCCGCACGTGAGGGACACACGAGAGAGCCGGCTGCTCCTGGTGCTGCTGATCGCCGTCGCGTTCGCGTTGATCACGGTGGACATCCGCGGTGGGGAGGACTCGCCCGTCGACGGTGCCCGGCAGGGTGCGGCGACGGTCTTCGGCCCGATCGAGAGCGGCGTCTCGGCCGCGGTCGACCCGGTCGGCAACGCGGTCTCCGCCATACGCGACTCCGGTGACCGGCACGACCGGCTCGCCGTGCTGGAAGAGGAGAACGCGGCCCTGAAGGCCCGGCTCGGCAGCGACGACCGCAGCCGCAGCCGCCTCAAGCAGCTCGACAAGATGCTGAAGATCGCCGGTCAGGGCCAGTACGGCATCAAGGGCGCCCAGGTCATCGCCATCGGCGCCGCGCAGGGCTTCTCCTGGACCATCACCGTCGACGTCGGCGCCAAGGACGGCATCAAGCGCGACATGACCGTCCTGAACGGGGAGGGGCTGGTCGGCCGGGTCACCACCGTCGGCCCCAACACCGCGACGGTCCTGCTGGCCAGCGACCCCGACTTCACCGTCGGCACCCGCATGGAGTCCGGCGACGAGCTCGGCTTCGCCTCCGGGCAGGGCGACCGCCCGCTGCGCGTCGAACTCCTCAACGGCAAGGCCGAGGTGAAGAAGGGCGACCGCCTGGTCACCTTCGGCTCGCAGGCCGACCGGCCGTTCGTGCCCGGCGTGCCCGTCGGCGTGGTGTCCCGCGTGGACCCCTCCGGCGGCGGCCTGACCCGCACGCTGTACGTCACGCCGTACGCCAGTTTCACCAAGCTCGACATCGTCGGTGTCGTCGTGGAGGCCCCGAAGAAGGACCCGCGTGACACGGTGCTCCCGCCCAAGCCCAAGCCGACCCCCAGGCCGACGGTGACGGTGACCGTGACGCCGTCCCCCGAGGCCCCCGTGGACGGCCAGAACCAGCAAGAGCAGTAGGAGCTGTCACCCCATGCGCGTCAACCGGATCCTGCTCTCCTCCGCCCTGGTCGTCGTCGCCCTGGTGATCCAGGTGAGCGTCCTCGCCCGGCTCCAGCTGCCGGGCGCCGTGCCCGACCTGCTGCTGCTCACCGTGCTCGGCCTCGCGCTGGTGTACGGGCACGTGGGCGGCGCCCTCGTCGGCTTCGGCGCGGGTCTCCTCGCCGACCTGGCCCCGCCCGCCGACCACGCCGCCGGGCGCTACGCCCTCGTGCTGTGCGTCATCGGCTACCTCGCGGGCCTGGTGAAACCCGAGACGGGGCAGCTGAAGTCCGCCACCGGCCCCATGGTCGTGGTGGTGGCCGCCGCGGTCGGCTCCACCCTGCTCTACGCCGGGGTCGGCGCCCTGGTCGGCGACACCGCGGCCCGCCACGTGGGCCTCGGCAGCCTGCTGTTCACCGCCGCCCTGTACGACCTGCTGCTCGCCCCGTTCGTCGTGCCGGGGATCATGGCCCTGGCCCGGCGCGCGGACAATGATCCGCTCGCCGAGTCCAGCTCGGCCGCCAAGGCCACGGACATCTCCTCCGGCTGGCTCTCCGGCGGCACCGGCCTGAAGATCGGCGGCCAGCGCAACGGGCTGCGCGTGAAGGCCGCCCGGGCACGGATGGCCCGCGCCGGGCGCATCAAGGGGGTCAAGCGGCTGTGAACGCAGCGAAGTTCACCCGAACGGGTCGGTCCAGTAGGAACGCCGGTTCGTGGGCGGGCGTTCATCACTCGTACCCGCACATCCGTACGCGCACCGAGAGGGGGAGGCAGCCGCAGTGACCAACATTCCCGAGACCGGCAGGAACTCACGGGTCCAGATCCGGCTCGTCGTCATCCAGGTCCTCGTCCTCTCCCTCCTGCTCACCCTCGGCGGACGCCTCTGGTATCTCCAGATCCGTGAGGGCGCCGCCTACGCCAAGGAGGCGTCGGGCAACCACGTCCAGCAGGTCGTCCAGCCGGCCGTCCGCGGCTCCATCCTGGACGCGCGGGGCGTGGCGATCGCGGACAACGAGACGCGGCTGGTGGTCTCCGCCTCCCGCACCGACCTGCTGAAGATGAAGGACGACGGCAAGGAAGTCCTCACCAAGCTCGCCGGGGTCCTGGGCATGACGCCCGAGGACGTCCAGATGAAGGTCCGGCTGTGCGACTCCAAGACGCCCCAGCCCTGCTGGAACGGCTCGCCCTACCAGCCCATCCCCATCACCGACGAGGCCACCGCCAAGCAGGCCCTGCAGATCCGTGAGCGCGCCGAGGACTTCCCCGGCATCACCGCCGAACCGGAGGCCGTGCGCCGCTACCCGAGCCCCGGCAAGGCCAACACCGCCCAGGTCCTCGGCTACCTCTCGCCGGTCACCGACGAGGAGATCAAGAAGGCGCAGAACACCAACTCGCCCTACCTGCGCTCCGACCAGGTCGGCCGCTCGGGCCTGGAGCGCCAGTACGACAAGGCACTGCGCGGCAAGGCAGGCGTCACCCGCTACGAGGTCGACAACCTCGGCCGGGTCATCGGCCAGGCCGAGGCCGACCCGGCCCACCCCGGCGACAACCTCGTCACCAGCATCGACTCCCGGGTCCAGCGGATCGCCGAGTACCAGCTGAACGAGGCCATGAAGGAGGCCCGCAAGCAGCACGACCGCAACACGGGCACGAACTACAAGGCCGACTCCGGCGCCGTGGTCGTCATGGAGGCCAAGACCGGCCGTGTCGTCGCCATGGCCTCCAACCCCAACTACGACCCCAACGCCTGGGTGGGCGGCATTTCGGCCAAGGACTACGCGCGGCTCACCGGCAAGAGCTCCAACTACCCGCTGCTCAACCGCGCCATCCAGGGCCAGTCGGCGCCCGGCTCGATCTTCAAGGTCGTCCCCACGGCCGCCGCTATCAACGCGGGCTACTCCTTCGACGGCCCGTACGAGTGCTCCAGCTCGTACTCGCTCGGCGGCCAGGTCTTCAAGAACTTCGAGTCCAAGGGGTACGGCCCGATCAGCCTCGGCCGCGCCCTGGAGGTCTCCTGCGACACGGTCTTCTACCGGCTCTCCCACGAGGAGTGGAAGCGCGACGGCGGCACCAAGCCGAAGAAGCACCCCAACGACTGGTTCTACAAGACGGCCCACCAGTTCGGCCTCGGCAAGGAAACCGGCATCGACCTGCCCAACGAGGTCACCGGCCGCGTCCCTGACCGCCAGTGGAAGCTGAGCTACTGGAAGGCCAACAAGGACGCCTGGTGCCGCACCGGCAAGCGAAACGGCAGCTACGCCGAGAAGATCGCCTACGAGAACTGCCTCGAAGGCAACCGCATGCGCGCCGGTGACTCCGTCAACTACTCCATCGGCCAGGGCGACACGCTCGTCACGCCCATCCAGATGGCCACCATCTACTCGGCCATCTCCAACGGCGGAACCCTCTACAACCCCTCCGTCGGCAAGGCCGTCATCAGCGCCGACGGCAAGACCATCACGCCGATCAAGCCCAAGTCGCACGGCAGGCTGCCGATGACGCAGAAGACGCGCGACGAGATAGACGAAGCCCTCGCGGGAGTCGCCACCCGCGGTACGGCCGCCTGGAGGTTCGGCGGCTGGCCGCAGGACAAGATCCCGATGCACGCCAAGACGGGTACGGCGGAGGTCTACGGCAAGCAGACGACCTCCTGGTTCGCCACGTACACCAAGGACTACTCGATCGTCATGACGATCTCCCAGGGTGGCACGGGATCCGGAGCCTCGGGCCCCGCCGTCCGCAACATCTACAACGCGCTGTACGGCGTCTCCGAGGACGGCGACATCGACGCGAAGAAGGCGCTGCTGCCCACGCCGCAGAAGGCCCTGCCGAAGGTCAAGACGGACGGCACCATCGCCTCGCCGAAGGTCTCCAAGGACCCGGCCAAGGACCAGAAGGCGGACAAGAAGGACCCGAACGCCCCCGACCCGCTCCAGCCGGCGACGGCGGCCCCGCCGACGCCGGAGAACCGTGACACCCGAAGGCGGCGGCGCCGCCGGGGAAGCCGGAGGTGGCCGGCATGACCGGCGGTGTGAACAGCTTTCAGGTCTCCGGTTACGGGCCCGAGCGCTCCGGCTGGACGCGGCTGCTGGCCCGCGACTCGGTGGCGCGGCGCCTCGACTGGCCGATCCTGCTGTCGGCGCTGGCCCTGTCGCTGCTCGGTACGCTCCTCGTCTACTCGGCGACCCGCAACCGCACCGAACTCAACCAGGGCGACCCGTACTTCTTCCTCGTCCGGCACCTGCTCAACACCGGCATCGGCCTGGCCCTGATGGCCGCCACGATCTGGCTCGGCCACCGCGGCCTGCGCACCGCCGTGCCGGTCCTGTACGGCTTCTCGGTGCTGCTGATCCTGCTGGTGCTGACCCCGCTCGGCTCCACGATCAACGGCGCCCACTCCTGGATCCAGCTGCCCGGCGGCTTCTCGCTGCAGCCCTCGGAGTTCGTGAAGGTCACGATCATCCTGGGCATGGCGATGCTGCTGGCGGCCCGGGTCGACGCCGGCGACAAGCAGTACCCCGACCACCGCACGGTCGTGCAGGCGCTCGGCCTGGCCGCCGTGCCGATGCTGATCGTGATGCTCATGCCCGACCTCGGGTCGGTCATGGTGATGGTGATCATCGTGCTCGGCGTGCTGCTGGCCTCCGGGGCGTCCAACCGGTGGGTGTTCGGCCTGCTCGGCGCGGGCACCCTCGGCGCGATCACCGTCTGGCAGATCGGGATCCTCGACGAGTACCAGATCAACCGCTTCGCCGCCTTCGCCAACCCCGAGCTCGACCCGGCCGGTGTCGGTTACAACACCAACCAGGCCCGCATCGCCATCGGTTCGGGAGGCCTGACCGGCTCCGGCCTCTTCCACGGCTCGCAGACCACCGGCCAGTTCGTGCCCGAACAGCAGACGGACTTCGTCTTCACCGTGGCGGGGGAGGAGCTGGGCTTCCTCGGCGGCGGCCTGATCATCGTGCTCCTCGGCATCGTCCTGTGGCGGGCCTGCCGTATCGCCCGGGAGACCACGGACCTGTACGGCACGATCGTGGCCGCGGGCATCGTGGCCTGGTTCGCCTTCCAGACGTTCGAGAACGTCGGCATGACGCTCGGCATCATGCCCGTCACGGGCCTGCCGCTGCCGTTCGTGTCGTACGGAGGATCGTCGATGTTCGCCGTGTGGATAGCGGTGGGGTTGTTGCAGTCGATCCGGGTGCAGCGGCCGATGTCGGCCTAGCGTTCCGGGAGGGGAGCGGAATGTCCGGGGAGTACGTGGCCCGGTGCCCGGTGACCGAGGAACTGGTGAACCAGCTCCTCGCGTTGGCCGAACTGGATCTGACCGACGACGACGCCATCGAGGCGCGAATGCGGGAGGCCGGCTGGCCCGACTGGTCGCAGGCGGTGCGGGGCCCGGCGTACGAGGACGCACCAGACATCCCCGACGCCACCCACGTCACCCCGCAGGGACACTTCGTCACCTGTGACGGCGACGGCTCGCTCCACCTCCCCTTCGCCTACCTCTACTCGGTCGACGGCGGCCTGCTCGACGAGGACTGCTGGGGCCCCCTGCCCGGCTGGACCAGCGAGGAGGGCGCCTGGCGACCCGAGTTCGACGCCCATTTCGCCGCCGTCGTGCAGCGCTTCACCGACCGGCTGGGGCTGCCGAACCACGACATCCGCCAGCCCCGGTACGACACCCGGTACGTCAGCTGGCGCCTGGAGCACAACGTCCTCATCGTCGGACAGGGCCCGGAGCCGCTGTCGTACCACCAGTTCGAGGACGCCCACGTGTACCTCGTCTCCCGGACGGCGAAGGACGCGCCGTTCCCGGACGGCGAGGAGATGCGGGCCCTGCTGACGACCTGAACGTGACGGCGCGCTCGGAGCGCGCCCACCACTGCTGTCCCGGCCGCTCAGCGACTAGATTTGTTGCATGGCGGAGACGAAACGCGAGATCGAGCGCAAGTACGAATCCGACGAGAGCGGGCTTCCCGACCTGACCGGCATCACCGGGGTCGCAGCCGTGGTCGACAAGGGCGTTGCCCACCTCGACGCCACCTACCACGACACCGCGGACGAACGCCTCGCCGCGTCGTCCGTCACCCTGCGCCGTCGCACCGGCGGTTCCGACGCCGGCTGGCACCTCAAGTTCCCGGTCGCTCCCGACGTCCGCGACGAGATCCGCGCCCCGCTCACCGACACCCTCCCCGAGGATCTCGCCGCGCTGATCCGCTCCCGGGTGCGCGACAGCGAGCTGCTTCCGGTGGTCCGGCTGCGCTCCGAGCGCGACGTACGGCACCTGCTCGACGCCGACGGCCGGCTGCTCGCCGAGGTGAGCGTCGATACCGTGCACGCCGAGCGGCTCACGGGGCGCGGCGGCGAAGCGCGGTGGACCGAGATCGAGGTGGAGCTCGCCGACGGGGGAGACCCGGCCCTGCTCGACAAGGTGGAGAAGCGGCTGCGCAAGGCGGGCGTGCGGCCGTCGGCGTCGTCGTCGAAGCTGGCCCGCGCCCTCGAGGAGACCGCGCCGGGGAAGCGGCGCACGTCGGCGTCCGCCCGGAAGCCGGTGACCGCCGGAGACCATGTGCTCGCCTACGTGCGCACCCAACGGGACGCGATCGTCGAGCTCGATCCCGCCGTCCGCCGGGACGCCGAGGACTCCGTGCACAGCATGCGGGTGGCCACCCGACGGCTGCGCAGCACGTTCAAGTCGTTCGGCGGGATCCTCGACCGGGCCGTCACCGGTCCCGTCGCCGACGAGCTCAAGTGGCTCGCCGGCGAGCTGGGCCTGGACCGGGACCGCGAGGTGCTGACCGAGCGGCTGACGTCGGCCCTCGACGAGATTCCCGGGGGCCTGGTCCGCGGCCCGGTCGCGAAGCGCCTGCACTCCTGGTCGAGCGCCGAGCACGGCAGCGCCCGCGGCCGCCTCCTCGGTGTCCTGGACTCCCACCGCTACCTGAACCTGCTCGACACCCTGGACGCCCTGATCGCCGACCCGCCCCTGCTGAAAGCGGCCGACAGGAAACCCCGCAAGCCGATCGCCAAGGCCGTGCGCAAGGACTTCCTCAAGGTGTCGAAGCTGATCGAGCGGGCGGGGGACCTGGAGCCCGGCAGCGACCGGGACGTCGTGCTGCACGATGCCCGCAAGAAGACCAAGCGCACCCGCTACGCGGCGGAGGCGGCCGAACCCGTCCTGGGCAAGCCGGCCAGAACCATGGTCAAGTCCATGAAGGCACTGCAGAACCTGCTCGGCGAGCACCAGGACAGCGTCATGGCCAGAAACGCCCTGCGCGAGCTGTCGGCGGTCGCCCACGCCGCGGGGGAGAGCGCCTTCACCTACGGCCTCCTCCACGAGCGCGAGGAGCAGCGAGCGCTGCGCGTGGAGGCGGAACTGCCCGGGTTCTGGGCCGGGATCGAGGGCCCTGCGGCGGACCTCTGATCTTCCGGCGTACGGAGGCACCCCGCGACCGCGTTAGTCTGGATGGTCACCCCTGTCAGTTCAGTCCAGCCCACGAAGGTGCGCGACATGCCTGCCGAAGTCGCTGCGTCGGTCTTCCCGCAGCTCGAAGCTCTGCTCCCGCATGTGCAGAAGCCGATCCAGTACGTCGGCGGAGAACTCAACTCCACGGTCAAGGAATGGGACTCCTGTGACGTCCGCTGGGCGCTCATGTACCCGGACGCCTACGAGGTCGGTCTGCCCAACCAGGGCGTCATGATCCTCTACGAGGTGCTCAACGAGCAGCAGGGCGTCCTCGCCGAGCGCACGTACAGCGTGTGGCCGGACCTCGAGGAGCTCATGCGGGAGCACCACGTCCCGCAGTTCACCGTCGACAGCCACCGGCCGGTGAAGGCCTTCGACGTGTTCGGCCTGTCCTTCTCCACGGAGCTGGGCTACACGAACATGCTGGCAGCCCTCGACCTGGCCGGCATCCCCCTGGAGGCCAGGGACCGGACCGTCGACGACCCGATCGTCCTGGCCGGTGGCCACGCGGCGTTCAACCCCGAGCCCATCGCCGACTTCATCGACTGTGCGGTGATCGGCGACGGCGAGCAGGCGGTCCTGGAGATCACCGCGATCGTCCGCGCCTGGAAGGCCGAGGGCCGCCCCGGTGGCCGCGAGGAACTCCTCTTCCGCCTGGCTAAGACGGGCGGGGTGTATGTGCCCGGCTTCTACGACGTCGAGTACCTGCCGGACGGCCGGATCGCCCGTGTCGTGCCCCAGCGCAGCGGTGTCCCGTGGCGGGTCTCCAAGCACACCGTCATGGATCTCGACGAGTGGCCGTACCCCAAGCAGCCGCTCGTCCCGCTGGCCGAGACGGTCCACGAGCGCATGTCGGTGGAGATCTTCCGCGGCTGCACCCGCGGCTGCCGCTTCTGCCAGGCCGGCATGATCACGCGCCCGGTGCGCGAGCGCTCCATCACGGGCATCGGCGACATGGTCGAGCAGGGCCTGAAGGCGACGGGCTTCGAGGAGGTCGGCCTGCTGTCGCTGTCCTCCGCCGACCACACGGAGATCGGCGACATCGCCAAGGGCCTCGCCGACCGCTACGAGGACGACAAGATCGGCCTGTCGCTGCCGTCCACCCGCGTGGACGCCTTCAACATCGACCTGGCGAACGAGCTGACCAGGAACGGCCGCCGCTCCGGCCTCACCTTCGCCCCTGAGGGCGGCTCGGAACGCATCCGCAAGGTCATCAACAAGATGGTCTCCGAGGACGACCTGATCCGCACGGTCTCGACGGCGTACGGAAACGGCTGGCGCCAGGTAAAGCTGTACTTCATGTGCGGCCTGCCGACGGAGACCGACGACGACGTCCTGCAGATCGCCGACATGGCGACGAAGGTCATCGCCAAGGGCCGCGAGGTCTCCCGCTCCAACGACATCCGCTGCACGGTGTCGATCGGCGGCTTCGTCCCCAAGCCGCACACGCCGTTCCAGTGGGCCCCGCAGCTCTCCGCGGAGGAGACGGACGCCCGGCTGCAGAAGCTGCGGGACAAGATCCGCGGCGACAAGAAGTACGGCCGCTCGATCGGCTTCCGCTACCACGACGGCAAGCCCGGCATCGTCGAGGGCCTCCTCTCGCGCGGCGACCGCCGCATCGGCGCGGTCATCCGCGCCGTCTACGAGGACGGCGGCCGCTTCGACGGCTGGCGCGAGCACTTCTCGTACGATCGCTGGATGAGTTGCGCCGACAAGGCACTGGCCCCCTTCGGCGTCGACGTCGACTGGTACACCACCCGCGAGCGCACCTACGAGGAGGTCCTCCCCTGGGACCACCTCGACTCCGGCCTGGACAAGGACTGGCTCTGGGAGGACTGGCAGGACGCCCTCGACGAGACCGAGGTCGACGACTGCCGGTGGACGCCGTGCTTCGACTGCGGGGTGTGTCCGCAGATGGACACGAGCATCCAGATCGGCCCGACGGGCAAGAAGTTGCTGCCTCTGACGGTCAAGAACGCGGCACCGGCTCCCGGCGGGCACGCGCACTGAGGGGGAGCCGTCCGGTCCTGCTGTCGGTCCCTCGTGAGTGGCCGACAGCAGGTGGGGCACGTCACCGCAAGAGTTCGCGGATCTTGAACAGCAGCATCGTGATGGCGATGAAGGTGCCGCCTGCCCATTTCGCCGCGTCGAGGATCGTCGCGTGGAGCAGAACGGCCAGTACGCCCGCTGCGAGGCCGGTGAGAAGGCCGATCAGTAAGGCGATGATGATGAGCAGGGCTCGCTGCGACAGGCCTCCGGCAGGAGGAGGCGGCGCCTGGGTCATGACGTGCCTCCCCCAGGGCTCGCTATGGGGCCGACGGGGAAGGCCCGGCCGTGGCGCTGGCCGGTGACACGACTCGCGTTACTATCTGCCATGAGGCTTCCTGGTTGAATCGAGTGGACGAGGACGCTTCGCGGTGGGGGAGTACTCGGACGATGCTTGCCGGCTGACCGAGCGCTCCCCTTCTCGCTGTGAAAATCTCCCCGCATTCTTGGCCGGAAATAAGCTTGCCGCTTCGCGGGGACTCATGTGCTTGGTCAACTTCCCATGACCGTCCCCTTCTCGGGTGTCGAGATCACCGGTATTCGGCGGCCTTGGCAGTCATGGCTCCTGCCGTCATACTGACGGCCAGAGGCCTGACTGTGCCATGGTTGCTTAAGCGCGGGATTGGGGAGTCGTGACCCTTCCGGATCCGATATCGGAGTGGCGGAAGAGTTCCGCCAGTGTCGGCGAGAACTGCGTTGAAGTCGCGTTGGGTCGTCCCGTCATGGTCAGGGATTCGAAAGTGTCCGATGGGCCCTGTATGACGGTCGCGTCCGCAGCGTGGACCGTTTTTCTGGATTCCCTTTCCTCTCGCTAGGCCGCGATCTGAGGGAGATTCTCACTCCACTCGGTGATGGGCTGGGCGTAACGGTTCTCGATTTCCCAAAAGGCTTCGAGATAGTTCTCCACGCTCCGTTGCACGCCGACGATCGCCTTGTTGTTGAGGATGACACTTCCGTCGGGGTTCTCGAGATACACCACCCGTTCCTGATCGGCCTTCGCGAACTCGAAGATGACATACGGTGAACGCAGCAGGGGATACAGCCCACTGCTGAAGGGAACCACCCCGACGCTCACGTGATCGAGTGCGCTCACCTGTCGCAGATGCCGGATCTGGGCCTCCATCAACTCGCTGCTGCCCACCACGCGTCGGAGCGCGGCCTCGTCGATCAGGAAGCGCAGCTCGGTGCTCGACGATTCGCTCAGCATGCGTTCCTGGCGTTTGATGCGGAGGTCGAGCAGTTCCTCCTTCTCCGGGACCACGGACTGCTGGAGGGCGACGCGTGCGTATTCCTCGGTCTGCAGCAGACCGGGGACGAACAGCGCCTCGAAGTTGCGGATCACGGATGCGGACGCTTCGTAGCCCAGGTAGGACTGAAAGCCTTCCGACAGCAGGGAGCGGTACTCGTACCACCAGGGCTGTCGGCGCGCCTCCTCGCCGGCCCGAAGCAATTTCACCCGGTTTTCGGGGTCCAGATCGTAGAAGTTGATCAGTGCCTTGAGGTCGGTCATGGAGATCTTCACCCTGCCCGACTCCAGGCGCATGACTTTCGACAGGGACCATCCGGTCTCTCGCGCAACATCAGGCTGCGAATACCCCGCCTTTTTGCGCGCCTCCTGCAGCTGAGAGCTCAGAAGGTGTCGGTAGAACATCGGGTCGGCATCGGGCATGAAAAGCTCCTTCTGGTGCCACAAGTCGTACCGCCGCCAGGCACTCCGACCGTGTTCAGGACGACCAGTTTCGCAAGGCTACGCGGATTTTTGCCACGTGTCACTATGCCTCACGGCTCCGCGCAGAGGCCGACAACTCTGAAGAGATGCACGGGAAGAGTGGGAAAGAATGAAACATCGACGCGGTTTACCCGGACGCGCAATCGATGCATTCACTCTCATGGGTTACTTCTGTTCGGCGGCCCTCAGGAATTGCAGGATCCGCCCTCATGGCTCATCCGGAGAAGGGGGCAACAGAGAACACGAAGCTCGCGTCCCGCCTCAGTCCGGAGGACATGGGAGGTGAGAGGGCCGCTCTGAGGGGGACCCGCAGAGGAGGTCGAGTTGGTGACGCTCCCCCGGGGGATCGACCCGACCAGGTTCCCCCAGTTCGGAATGTGTGCTGGGGGAGCCGTCAGTCCAGGCGGCCCTCTGTGCAGACCCGCCGGGCGACCTCGCGGAGCTTGACGTTCTTCTCCTGCGAGTAGCGGCGCAGTACGTCGAACGCCTGCTCCTCGGTGAGGCTGTGGCTGCCCATGAGGATGCCCATGGCCTCACCGATGGCGTGGCGCGTGGCCAGTGCCTGCTCCATCTGGGCGTGGCTGCGGGCGCTGGAGAAGGCCACCGCCGCGTGCGAGGCCAGCAGCCAGCCGGCGGTCTCGCTGTCGTCGGTGAAGGACCCCGGCAGGTGCGAGTAGAGATTGAGCGCGCCCAGATCCTCGTCCTCGGTGTACAGCAGGAAGCCCATCATGCTGCCCACGCCCAGTTCGCGGGCCCGTCCGGCGTATGCGGGCCAGCGCTCCTGCTCGGCGGTGAAGTCGGCGATGCGGAAGACGCGCTCCCCGGTGCTGGTCCGGGCCGCGTCGAAGCAGGGGCCTTCCGCGAGGCGCTCCTGCAGCCGGTCGCTCTCGACAACCATGTCGTCGGTGGGGGCCAGCGTCTCCACGGTCTTGCCGTGCAGAAGGAGGATGCCGGCGGCGTCGCACCCCGACACGCGCTCGGTGGCCGCTCTGGTGATGTGCTCGAGCGTGGCGCCGACCGTCTCCTGGGCGAGCAGGTCGCGCGCCATGGAGGCCATCTCCCGTGCGAACACGCGCCAGTCCACTGTCGTCCTCCTCGGTTCGGTGCCGGGCATGCATACCTCCTGCCACGGTGTCACGTGTCGCACACACCGGCAGTCCGCGCGACGTCGCCGCGGCGTACCGGCACAGCCCCTTGCGTAATCTATCGAATCTCGATAGATTTCCATCGCAGGACGATCGAAGGGGTGGCAATGGGGAAGCTGGCCGTGGCGGCTTTGCGTGGGGTGCTCGTGGTGCTGCTGGCGGGGTCGCTGTTCGTGCAGGCGGTGATGGTGCCGCTGCTGGCCGTGGACATGAACGGACTGAGGGCCGAGTACGCGTACCTGCGCACCCCGGTCCTCGTGATCACGGTTCTGGGTATCGTGACGGCCCAGGTCGTCGTGGTCTGCGTGTGGCGGCTGGTGACGATGGTGCGCCGAGGGACGGTGTTCTCCACTGCCGCCTTCCGCTATGTGCACGTCGTGATCGGCGCGTTCGTGGCGGCCGCCCTGCTGGTCTTCGCGCTCGCGGTCGTGCTCGCGCCGGGCGAGGCCGTCGCTCCCGGGGTGGTCCTTCTGCTGTGCGGGGTCGTGGTGGCCGTGCTCGGCGTGGCGCTGGTCGTGCTCGTACTGCGGATGCTGCTCGCGCAGGCCGTCGCACGCGACATCGAGGCGGCCCAGATGCAGGCAGAGCTGGAAGAGGTCATCTGATGCCGATCGCCGTCGACATCGACGTGATGCTGGCCAAACGCAAGATGTCCGTGGGGGAACTGGCGGAACGCGTCGGCATCACCCCCGCCAACCTGGCGGTCCTCAAGAACGGCCGCGCCAAGGCGGTCCGCTTCTCCACCCTCGCCGCACTGTGCGAGGTGCTGGAGTGCCAGCCGGGGGATCTGCTGCGCTGGGAGACGGACGGAGCGCCGGACCCGACGGTGCCCTGAGCGCCCGGCTGTTGCCGGCGCAGGTCACCCGCCCCCGAGCCGTATGATCTTGCGGCCGAGTGGAGGAATCGCGGGAGAACGGGGCGGGACTGTGCGGTGCTGGATCCGGACGGGGCACTGAGAGCGTCTACGACGGTATGGATCTGGAGAAGCATCCCCGCGAGGGTTCCGAGGCGCGGGTCGACCTGCACAAGCGGCCGGCCGAGCCGCCCATACGGCGCGAGCCGCAGCCGCCCGCCCCGCGCGAGCCGCAGGCCCCCGAGGGCTGCCTCGCCGTCGCCATCCGGATCCCGGTACGGATCATCGTGCTCGTGCTGGTCGTCCCCGTGCGGATGCTGTGGGACGCGCTCGTCGTCACCGGGCGGTTCCTGAACGACGCGCTGCTCCGGCCGCTCGGGCGGGCGCTGTTGTGGCTCGGGCGCGCGGTGTTCGTCTGGCCGTTCGTCGGACTGTGGCGCTATGTCGTCGTCCCGGTGGGCCAGGCCCTCGGATGGCTCGGCAAGGTCCTCCTCGTCGTGCCGCTGGTGTGGTTCTACCGCTCCGTGCTGACCCCGGTCGGGCACGCGATCGCATGGGTCGCCCGGGGTTTCGGGGCCGCGGTCGGTTGGGTCGCGCGAGGGGCGGGAGCCGCGTTCGGCTGGGTGTACGCGTCCCTGCTCACGCCCGTCGGGCACGCGGTGATGTGGGTCCTGAAGGGGCTCGGCGCCGTGCTCGCCGCGCTCGGCATCGGCGTCTGGACGGTGGTGTCCTGGCTCGCGAAGTACCTCGTCGTCGTACCGGCCGTGTGGCTGTACACCTGGGTGCTCGCGCCCGTCGGCCGCGCGGTCGTCCGGTGCGTCAAGGGGCTGGTGTGGCTGGTGAGCACCGCACTCACCGGCATCGGCATGGCCCTCTACTGGATCGCCCGCATCCTGCTCGTCCTGCCCGCGCTCGCCCTGTGGCGATGGGTCCTCGCGCCGGTCGGACGCGTCCTCGCCGTCATCGGGCGGGAGGTGTGGGACGCCCTCGGCCACGCCTGGCGCATCGCAGGGCACATCTCGCTCACCGTCGGGCGGTTCCTCGGCAAACTCTTCCGGTGGATCTTCGTCGAGCCGGTGCGGTGGGTGTACCGCAGCGTGCTGACGCCCGTCGGGCACGTCGTCCGGGACACCGTCCTGCGGCCCGCCGCAGAGGCCGCCCGCAGTGTGCGGCGAGCCACCCGGCAGGCAGTGGCCGCCGCCCGGGAGTCCGTACGCCAGGCCCGCGCCGACTTCCGGCGGATGCTCTTCGGCGAGCCGCGCCGGCCGCGGCTCGCCGACCGCGGGGAACCTTCGGGACGCGAGGCACGTACTCTTGGTAGCAGTACGACCGCTCTCACGAAGGACTGAACGACACTGGGCAAGCGACAGCCCGAAGGCCCGCCGCCCGCACCCGCGGTGCAGCGCATTCGACTGCGCTACACCAAGCGCGGCCGCCTCCGGTTCACCAGCCACCGTGACTTCCAGCGCGCCTTCGAGCGTGCGTTGCGCCGTGCCGAGGTGCCGATGGCCTACTCGGCGGGCTTCACACCGCACCCGAAGGTGTCATACGCCAATGCCGCACCCACCGGCACGGGCAGTGAAGCGGAGTACCTGGAGATCGCCCTCACCGCGCCCCGCGACCCGGAGCAGCTCAGGGCCCTTCTCGACGAGTCGCTGCCCACCGGGCTCGACATCACCGAGGCGGTCGAGGCCCGCACCTCGGGACTCGCCGACCGGCTGACGGCTTCCGTGTGGGAGCTCCGGCTGGACGGACTGCCGCCGGAGGAGGCCCGCCGGGCGGCGGACGCCTTCAACGCGGCCGAGACCGTCGAGGTCCAGCGCCTCGCCAAGAACGGCGTCCGTACGTTCGACGCCCGGGCCGCCGTGGCGAGCCTCGAGGTCCGCGACCTCACGGAAACACACAGTTCGCAGGCTGATAGGCCGACCGACCAGCCCTGTGCGATACTGCGGCTGGTTGTTCGGCACGTGACGCCTGCCGTACGACCCGACGACGTCCTGTCCGGTCTCCGCGCCGTGGCCGACCTGGCGCCGCCGGTCCCCGCAGCGGTGACCAGGCTGGCGCAGGGGCTGTTCGATGCAGAGACCGGCACGGTGACCGACCCGCTCGCGCCCGACCGCGAGGCAGTCGAGGCCCACTCAACGGCCGAACCGACTGCCGCCGCGACGGCGCCGGCGTAAGGAAGGTTCCGCGTAGGGACGGACGTCGTAGCGCCGCCCTCGGACTCGGGAGCCACCTGGGTCGGGCAGCGCACCGACCAGAAGACTTTCGCCAGGCCGTACGCATTCGGCGTACGGAACCGGCGAGACAGGACACAGAGAGCTCCCGTGCGGCGCCCGCGCCCCGGACGGCGGCGAACGCGCACAGCGCGCGCCGCGGACGTCACCGGCATCGCCGGGCCAGGCGCGGCGCCCGGGAGCCTGACGGGAGACAAGCCCGCATGCTCGAACCGACCGAACCCATCGAGGGTTCCGAACAGAACACCCCCAGCGACACCCTGCCGCCCCGCCGGCGGCGCCGTGCCGCGTCCCGCCCGGCGGGCCCGCCCACCGGTGCCTCCTCCGACGCGCCGGTGGAGACCGTCGCTCCGGCCATACCGGCCGCCGAGGCCGAGGACCTCGCCGCCGACGTCGTAGAGGACGAGGTCGGCGAAGCCGCTGCCGAGGCGGACAAGGCTCCCGAGGCCGTCGAGAGCGACGAGGCTGCCACGGCCGCCCCGCCCAAGCGGCGTCGCGCCGTGCGCCGTGCCTCGGCACCTGCCGGTGCTCCGGAAGCCGCGGAGGCCGCCGAGACCGTGGTCCCGGTGACCGCCGGCACCCCCGCCGCCGAGCCGGCCGAGGCCGCCGCCCCTGCCGTGCCCGCCGAGGTGTCCGGGGACGCCGCCCCCAAGCGCGCCCGGCGTCGTGCCACCCGCACCGTGACCTCGCCCGCCGCCACTCCTGCGGAGGCGGCGGAGACGGCCGTCACGACCGCGGCACCGGCCGAGGCCGAGGCCGCGCAACCGGCGGTCGTGACCGACGGCGGCGCCGAAGGTGCCGAGACCGCTGAAGAGGCTGCTCCGCGTCGGACTCGCCGGCGTGCCTCGCGGCGGGCGTCCGCGCCCGCCGGGGCGCCTTCCGCCGCGGACGCGGTGGAAGGGAACGCCGAGGAGGCGAAGGCGCCCGTGACCGAGAACCCCGCCGCCGAGCCCCCCCGAGCGCCCGAGGCCACCGCAGCCGAGCCCGCTGCCGCCGAGCCCGCCCGCGCTGCCGAGGCCACCGCCGAAACCGCGGCCGAGTCGGCCGACTCGGCCGAAGAGACCGGTCCGCGTCGTCGCCGCCGGGTCGTGCGCCGGGCCGCCAGCGGCTTCGCCGAGCCCGCCCAGCCCGCGAAGGGCGGGAGGGCCTCGAAGGCCGCCGCCCGCGCGTCCGCGGACGCGGCCGACGGCGAGAGCGAGTCGTCCTCGCGTCCGAGGCGGCCCGCCGTCGCGCTGTTCCAGGCGCCCGTCTTCACCGAGCCCCAGTTCCAGACGCCGGAGCGGGCCGCTGCCGCTGCCGCCGCCGAGGCGGCCGGGGTCGAGGAGCCCCAGGAGGCCGAGGAGCCCGAGGAGTCCGCGCCGGCCGAGGCCCAGCGCGAGGAGCAGAGCGGCGGCTCGCGTCGCCGCCGCCGTCGCCGCGGTGCCGCCGACGAGCCGGAGGCCCAGGCCCCCGAGACCGCCGCCGCTGCCGACACCACCGCCGAGGAGGCGGAGGAGGCCGACGAGTCCGCCGAGGACCAGGCCGACGGTGACGAGCAGGACGAGTCCGAGGGCAGCGGCTCGCGCCGCCGCCGTCGCCGGGGCGGTCGCCGCCGCCGGCGTGGCGAGTCCGTCGACGGCGACCAGGAGGGCTCGGACGCCGAGTCCGAGCAGACCGCCGACGGTCAGGACGCCGAGGACAGCGCCGAGGAGGACGACGAGGACTCCGACGAGGCCACCGACCGCGACGAGTCCGGCGGCGGCTCCAGCAGCAGCCGCCGGCGCCGTCGGCGTCGCCGCCGTGCCGGGGACTCGGGCACCGACTCCGAGGCCTCCGACGACGACCCCGAGCGCACGGTCGTCAAGGTCCGTGAGCCCCGTCCCAAGGCCGAGCCGTCCGACGAGGTGCAGTCCATCAAGGGCTCGACCCGTCTGGAGGCCAAGAAGCAGCGCCGCCGCGAAGGCCGCGAGCAGGGCCGCCGGCGCGTCCCGATCATCACCGAGGCCGAGTTCCTGGCCCGCCGCGAGGCCGTCGAGCGCGTGATGGTCGTGCGCCAGCACGGCGACCGCACGCAGATCGGCGTCCTCGAGGACGACGTGCTCGTCGAGCACTACGTCAACAAGGAGCAGGCGACCTCGTACGTCGGCAACGTCTACCTCGGCAAGGTGCAGAACGTGCTGCCGTCGATGGAGGCCGCCTTCATCGACATCGGCAAGGGCCGCAACGCCGTCCTGTACGCCGGTGAGGTCAACTTCGAGGCGCTGGGCATGGCCCACGGGCCGCGCCGCATCGAGTCCGCCCTGAAGTCCGGCCAGTCCGTGCTCGTCCAGGTGACGAAGGACCCGATCGGCCACAAGGGCGCCCGCCTCACCAGCCAGGTCTCCCTCCCGGGCCGCTACCTCGTGTACGTGCCCGAGGGCTCCATGACCGGCATCAGCCGCAAGCTGCCCGACACCGAGCGGGCCCGGCTGAAGACCATCCTCAAGAAGATCGTCCCCGAGGACGCGGGCGTCATCGTGCGCACCGCCGCCGAGGGCGCGAGCGAGGACGAGCTGCGCCGGGACGTCGAGCGGCTGCAGCAGCAGTGGGAGGACATCCAGAAGAAGGCCAAGAACGGCAACGCGCCGACGCTGCTGTACGGCGAGCCGGACATGACCGTCCGGGTCGTGCGCGACATCTTCAACGAGGACTTCTCCAAGGTCGTCGTCAGCGGTGACGAGGCCTGGTCGACCATCCACGGCTACGTCTCGCACGTCGCCCCGGACCTCGCCGAGCGGCTGTCGAAGTGGACCTCCGAGGTCGACGTCTTCGCCACGTACCGGATCGACGAGCAGCTCGCCAAGGCCCTGGACCGCAAGGTCTGGCTGCCCAGCGGCGGTTCGCTGGTGATCGACCGGACCGAGGCGATGGTCGTCGTCGACGTCAACACCGGCAAGTTCACCGGCCAGGGCGGCAACCTCGAGGAGACCGTCACCAGGAACAACCTGGAGGCGGCCGAGGAGATCGTGCGTCAGCTGCGGCTGCGCGACCTCGGCGGCATCATCGTCATCGACTTCATCGACATGGTGCTGGAGTCCAACCGGGACCTGGTGCTGCGGCGCCTGCTGGAGTGCCTGGGCCGAGACCGTACGAAGCACCAGGTCGCGGAAGTGACCTCGCTGGGCCTCGTGCAGATGACCCGCAAGCGGGTCGGGCAGGGGCTGCTGGAGTCCTTCTCCGAGACCTGCGTCCACTGCAACGGACGCGGTGTCATCGTGCACATGGAGCAGCCGACGGCCCCCGGGGGCGGCGGCAAGCGCAAGAAGCGCGCCCGGGCCGGTGCCGCCGAGCAGCCGCACGTGCACGAGGCGGCCCTCGACACCGCCGAGACCGCCGAGCAGGAGGCGGAGACCGAGGCGGAGGTCGGAGCCGAGGCCGCCGAGCCGGTCGCGCTGCCCGAGCCGGTTTTCGAGCCCGACGAGGAGCTGTACAGCAGCGCCGCCGAGGCGGAGGCCGCGGCCGGCCGTGGGCGGTCGCGTCGCCGGGCGAGCCGGCGGGCGTCGGCTCCGGCGGGCTCCCCGCGCGGGGAGGCCGGCGAGCCGAAGGCCGAACAGGGCAGGGACAGGACCCGGCGTGGCCGGGGCAGGGCCGAGCAGGCCGAGGCCGAGGTCCCGACGGCGCAGGACGTGACCGCCGAGCAGGAGGTCGCCCGTCCCGTGCAGCCGGAGCCGGCCGCCGAGGCGCAGGCCGAGCCGATGGCCGTGGAGGACCCGGTGGTCGAGACCGCGCAGGCCCCGTCGGCCGGTCAGGCCTCTCAGGAGGCTCAGGCATCCGAGGCCGCTCCGGCCGAGGAAGCCGCGCCCAGGGGACGTACCCGGCGTCGGGCCACCCGCAAGGTGTCCGCTCCGGCCGGTTCCCCGGCGGGGTCCGAGGCGACCGTGGTGACCGTCGCCGAGACCGCCCCGGTGGCCGAGGCCGCCGAGGCGCCCGAGCAGGCCGCACCGTCCGAGGCCGCCGAGCCGGTCGCCGAGGTGCCCGCCGAGAGCGCTGCCCCGGCCCGTCCGCGGCGTCGTGCCGTGCGCAAGCCCACGGCGTCCACGGCGTCCGAGGAGACGGCCGTCGTGGTCGTCCCGTCGGCCGCGTCCGAGGAGACTGCCTCCGAGGAGGCCGTGGGGACGCCCGGGTCCGAGGCCGCTGTCGAGGTGCCCGCGTCCGACGGCGCCGTCACGGAGGAGGCCGCCGAGGAGTCGGCCCCCGCCAAGAAGACGGCCCGCAAGACGGCCAAGAAGGCCACGGCGAAGAAGGCCGCCACCACCAAGAAGACGGCGGCCAAGAAGACCGCGGCCAAGAAGACGACGGCCAAGAAGGCGGCGAAGACCACCAAGACCGCCGCCAAGAAGACCGCGTCGAAGAAGACCGTGGCGGCGGAGCAGTCGGCGTCCGCCGGGTCCTCCGTCTCGGCCTCCACCGACGAGGGCTGACCGGCCTCGACGTTCCCGGGGCGTGCGCGAATCCCGCGTACGCCCCGGGAACGCGACCGGCGTGACCGGTCGCACAGGTGGCGGGCCCGGCTCGGTTTGACCCTTTCGGCCGCGGCCCCGTAACCTTGACCGTCGGCGTGTCGACTGACGCGTCACATCCCCGTAAACCTTCATCCTCCGGGCGCCGGGCGTCAGGAGAGGCTGCTCGCTGAGTCGGGCGGCTGGCCTGCGGGGGTGCCGTTTCCCGAGCGAGAGAGTGAGTTCCGCGTGTACGCCATCGTGCGCAGCGGTGGTCGCCAGCACAAGGTTGCTGTCGGCGACATCGTTGAGGTTGACAAGATTTCCACTGCCAAGGTTGGCGACTCGGTCGAGCTCTCGACCCTGCTCGTTGTCGACGGCGACGCCGTGACCAGCGACCCGTGGGTGCTGGCCGGCATCAAGGTCCAGGCCGAGGTCGTGGACCACCACAAGGGCCAGAAGATCGACATTCTGCGCTACAAGAACAAGACCGGTTACCGCCGTCGCCAGGGCCACCGCCAGCAGTACACGGCGATCAAGGTCACTGAGATCCCCACGGCTGCGAAGTAAGGGACTGAGGAGAAATGGCACACAAGAAGGGCGCATCGTCCACCCGGAACGGTCGCGACTCCAATGCCCAGCGGCTCGGCGTGAAGCGCTTCGGCGGTCAGGTCGTCAACGCGGGTGAGATCCTGGTCCGTCAGCGTGGCACCCACTTCCACCCGGGCTCCGGCGTGGGCCGTGGCGGCGACGACACGCTGTTCGCTCTGGCCGCCGGTTCGGTGCAGTTCGGCACCCACCGTGGCCGCAAGGTCGTGAACATCGTTCCGGTCGCCTGATCGGAAACTTTCGCGAGGCGGACCTCACTTCCCTCACGGGAAGCGGGTCCGCCTTTCGCGTGTTACGCAGAGAACAACCCCGTAGAACCTCGTACACATACGTACGCACCTGGAGGCACACACCATGACCACCTTCGTGGACCGCGTCGAGCTGCACGTCGCCGCGGGTAGCGGAGGCCACGGCTGTGCCTCCGTCCACCGTGAGAAGTTCAAGCCGCTGGGCGGGCCGGACGGCGGCAACGGCGGGCGCGGCGGGGACGTGATCCTCACCGTCGACCAGTCGATCACCACGCTGCTCGACTACCACCACTCCCCGCACCGCAAGGCCACCAACGGCAAGCCCGGCGAGGGCGGCAACCGTTCCGGCAAGGACGGTCAGGACCTCGTCCTGCCGGTGCCGGACGGCACGGTGGTGCTGGACAAGGCGGGCAACGTCCTCGCCGACCTGGTCGGGCACGGCACGTCGTACGTCGCCGCGCAGGGCGGCCGGGGCGGGCTCGGCAACGCGGCGCTGGCCTCCGCGCGGCGCAAGGCGCCCGGGTTCGCGCTGCTCGGCGAGCCGGGGGACCTGCGGGACGTCGTCCTGGAGCTGAAGACCGTCGCCGACGTGGCCCTCGTCGGCTATCCGAGCGCGGGCAAGTCGTCGCTGATCTCGGTGCTGAGCGCCGCCAAGCCGAAGATCGCCGACTACCCCTTCACCACCCTCGTGCCCAACCTCGGTGTCGTCACGGCCGGTTCGACGGTCTACACGATCGCCGACGTGCCCGGGCTGATCCCCGGGGCCAGCCAGGGCAAGGGCCTGGGCCTGGAGTTCCTGCGGCACGTGGAGCGGTGCAGCGTGCTCGTGCACGTGCTGGACACCGCGACGCTGGAGTCCGAGCGTGACCCCGTCTCCGACCTCGACATCATCGAGGAGGAGCTGCGGCAGTACGGCGGGCTGGACAAGCGGCCGCGGATCGTCGTCCTGAACAAGATCGACGTACCGGACGGCAAGGACCTGGCCGAGATGGTGCGCCCCGACCTGGAGGCGCGCGGCTACCGCGTGTTCGAGGTGTCGGCCGTGGCGCACATGGGCCTGAAGGAGCTGTCGTACGCGCTGGCGGAGGTCGTGGCGAAGGCGCGGGCCGCGAAGCCGAAGGAAGAGGCCACCCGGATCGTGATCCGGCCCAAGGCCGTGGACGACACCGGCTTCACCGTGACGCGCGAGGCCGACGGCCTGTTCCGGGTGCGCGGCGAGAAGCCCGAACGCTGGGTGCGCCAGACCGACTTCAACAACGACGAGGCCGTCGGGTACCTCGCCGACCGGCTCAACCGGCTCGGTGTCGAAGCGGAGCTGATGAAGGCGGGTGCCCGAGGTGGCGACGGCGTGGCCATCGGCCCCGAGGACAACGCGGTCGTCTTCGACTGGGAGCCGTCCGTGACGGCCGGGGCCGAGATGCTCGGCCGGCGCGGTGAGGACCACCGCCTCGAGGGTGAGCGGCCGGCCGCGCAGCGCCGCAAGGACCGGCAGGCCGAGCGGGACGAGGCGCAGCAGGAGTTCGACGACTTCGAGCCGTTCTGAGCCGGCCGGGTCCGTGCTGCCGGGTACGGACCGCGGTGCGCCGGCTGACGGTCAGGAAGTTTGCAGCGTCTCTGATGCAACCAAGTTGATCTCCGGTGAGTCGTACTGAGCAGTGCGGGTACGGGTGTTGTTCCCTGCCGTACAGCAACTGCCTCAGAAGAAGCACGGAGTTGACGTGGCCCAGTCCATCAGCAAGCGCAGGATCGGCCGAGGGCTCGCGGTCGCGACGGCGATTGCCGTCGCGACCGCTGTCACCGGCCTGGCGGCGGCACACGCCGCCGTCGCCGCCGACGCCCCCTCCACCGCGTCGAGACTGCACGACGACTTCAACGGCGACGGCTACCCCGACCTCGCGGTGGCCGCCCCGTCCGCCACCGTCGGCGGACACAAGGGCGCCGGCTACGTCGCCGTGGTCTACGGCTCGGCGAACGGGCTGAAAACCTCGACGAGGCAGGTGGTCAGCCAGAACACCCCCGGGGTGCCCGGCAGTGCCGAGACCGGCGACGCGTTCGGCAGCGCGCTCACCACCGCCGACCTCGACGACGACGGGTACGCGGACCTGGTCGTCGGCGCGGGCCGCGAGGACACGGCCGACGGCGGTGTCGACTCCGGGCTCATCGAGGTCCTGTGGGGTGGTCAGAAGGGCCTGTCCGGAGGTGCCGCGCCGGCCACGGGGAAGGCATACGACCAGCTCGGCGCCCAGGGACGGCTCACCGTCGGGGATGTCGACGGCGACGGTGCCGAGGACCTGGTGACCGTGGAGATGCAGCATGATCTGCGGGTGCTGAACGGCCCGTTCGCCCGGGACGGCTCCACGTCCCACGGCGAACAGCTCGTCAAGGACGAGTTCGACAGCCGCGTCCTCGACCTGGCCGCCGGTGACGTCAACGGCGACGGCGTCACGGACGTCGCCGCCACCGAGAACGACGGCGACGAGTACGACGCCCGGCGGGTCGTGTACTGGACGGGCTCCCGGCAGGGACTCGCGCCGTACACCACCGTGAAGGGCGGCAACGGCTACCGGCTCCAGGGCGGTGAGAACCTCGACATCGGGGACGTCGACCAGGACGGTGTCGACGACATCGTGGTCGGCCGGGCCGTCGACGGGTACGACAGCGACCTCGACACCCCCCTCGCCAAGGGCGGCCGGGTCACCTTGATACCCGGCACCCCGGACGGGCCCGACGGCGCCGCGGCCACGTTCCTGAACCAGGACAGCCCCGGCGTGCCGGGCAGCGCCGAGCGGGGCGACGGCTTCGGGACCGACGTTCGGATCGCCGACGTCAACGGCGACGGATACCCGGACGTGGCGACCGGCCTTCCCGGCGAGGACCTGGGCGGCCTGGCCAACGCGGGTGCGGTCGTCGTCCTGCGCGGCGGCGCGCAGGGCCTCACCGGCAGCGGCGCGCAGGTGGTCACGCAGGACACGCCCAACGTGCCGGGCGCCGCCGAGCAGGGTGACGCCTTCGGCGCGGCAGTGCACCTCGCCGACGCCGACCACGACGGACTGGCCGACCTGGCGGCCGGCGCACCGGGGGAGAACCAGAACGCCGGGTCGGTCTGGTACTTCAGGTCCGGGCCGTCGACCGTGGTGAGCCCGAACGGCACCACCACCTTCGGCAACACGCTCCTGGGCACTTCCGCCACGGACGCCCGGCTCGGCTCCGGTTTCTCCGGCTGATCGCCTGTCAGACTCGCCCCGGCAACGGCTTGTTCCGATGCTGGCGGCGAGTCTCTCTTTGTCTGCTTAGTTGTCATGTACGCGAACCCCGGCGTTCAGCGGGCGGACCGCCCGCGAGCGTGAAGCTTCCCCGTGTCCATGTGGCCAGCGAGGTAAGGGAGTCAGCCGATGACCGGAGCAGTATCCCCCGACCGACGCCGCTTTCTGACCGCAGGTGCCGCCGTGCTCGGTGCCGCGGCCTCCGCCCAGCTGTGGCTCCCGGCCGCCGCCCGCGCGGCGGAGACGCCGCTGCCGGACGGTGTGTTCAGCCTCGGCGTCTCCTCGGGCGACCCGCTCCCGGACGGCATCGTGCTGTGGACCAGGCTCGCCCCGGACCCGCTGAACGGCGGGGGCATGCCCGACCGGGCGGTGCCGGTGGAGTGGCAGCTGGCGGAGGACCCCCGGTTCAGAAAGCCCGTACGACGGGGCACCGCCCAGGCCCGGCCCGAGTACGGGCACAGCGTTCACGTGGACGTACGCGGGCTGCGCGCGGACCGTACGTACTGGTACCGCTTCCGCGCCGACGGGCAGCTCTCGCCCGTGGGCCGCACGCGCACCGCGCCCCACCCCCACAGCTCCGGTGGCTCCCTGCGCATGGCCCTCGCCTCCTGCCAGAACTGGCAGCACGGCTACTTCACGCCATACGCGGACATGCTCGAACAGGACCCGGACGTCGTGGTGTTCGTCGGCGACTACATCTACGAGTCCACGCCCTCGGCGACCGGCGTACGGCGGCACGAGGGCACCGGTGAGCCCTTCAGCCTCGTCCAGTACCGCAACCGGTACGCCCAGTACCGCACCGACCCGGACCTCGCGGCGATGCACGCGAGCGCGCCCTTCGTGGTGACCTTCGACGACCACGAGGTGGACAACGACTTCGCCGGTGAGATCCCGCAGGATCCGGACAAGCAGCCGCACGACGCGTTCGTGGCCCGGCTGACCGCGGCGTACCAGGCGTTCTACGAGCACATGCCGGTCCGTGCCACCGCCGTCCCGGACGGACCGCACATCCGGATGTACCGCCGCCTGGAGTTCGGCCGGCTGGCCCGGCTCAACGTCCTGGACACCCGCCAGTACCGCAGCGACCAGGCCACCAGCCAGGCCGGCGCCGAGGACCCCTCGCTGACCATGCTCGGCGCGCGGCAGAAGCAGTGGCTGCTGAACGGGCTGCAGGACTCGCCCGCCCGCTGGAACCTCATCGCCTCCCAGATCATGATGGCCGAGACGGACCTCAAGGTGGGCGAGGGCAAGCTCTGGTTCTACGACGCCTGGGACGGCTACCAGGCCGAACGCAACGCGTTCCTGGAGGAGTTCCGGCAGGTCCGCAACCCCGTGGTGCTCTCCGGGGACCGGCACCTGACGATGATCAGCGACCTCAAGGAGGACTACGCCGACCCGGACTCGGAGGTCGTCGGCGCCGAGTTCGTCGGCACCTCCGTTTCCAGCAACGGTGACCAGGACCAGGAGGCCTTCCGCAAGGAGTGGGACCCGCGGCGCCCGGACAACCCGCACTGGAAACTGCTGGACGCGCACCGCGGCTACCACCTCTTCGACGTCCGCCGCGACGGCATCGACGCCCAGGTCAGGGTGGTCGACACGGTGCGCCGGCCCACGGCGACCCCGAGCACGTTGGCCCGGCTGAGGGTCGAGGCGGGCCGGCCCGGCGTCGAGGTCGTCTGACCCGGCCTGCGCGCCGCGTGAGCCCGGTACTCCTCGGAGTCCCGGGCTCTTCGCCGTACGGGGTGGGTGGGCCGGGTGAGAAGTCCGCCCCGGATTTGCGGCGTATTGCTCTCGCCGAGACCCCAATGCTGCGGAATCGCAACCGGGAATTCCATGGCAATGAGCTGCCGGGAGAGCCGTATTCAGGACCGGACGTCCTGTAGAACAGTGCCGCCGTGTGCACCGGGAAGTGGAGATTCCGCGTACCGGGACCTCCTGCCCGGCCCCGCGGGCGGCGGGCGCGGTACGCGGGGCGCCCCCAAAGCGCGTACCGTGCACTGGACATCGTCCGAGGAACCCGTGAAGGTCCCCCGGTCACCGCTGTCCCGTGCGGCTCCGCGGTCGCCGAGCCTCTGTGCGGTTACTCACAGCGTAATTTCCCGGGGCTCGCGCAACCGTCCGCAATCACCAGTGTCGTCAGGTGAATGAGAGGTGGCGCGCACATATGCGGTGGAGTGCGCTCACCTTGCATCGCGGTAACCACAAGTGGGACCATTTCCGAGTTCCCTGTCGCCCCAAGGTAGGTCACCTGTGTCCCAGCACATAGCCAAGCCCCGTACCACCGCAGTGATCCTGGCCGGTGGCACCGGTCAGCGCGTGGGTCTGTCGATCCCCAAGCAGCTGCTGAAGATCGCCGGCAAGGCAGTCATCGAGCACACGCTGACCACCTTCGAGAACACCGACTCGATCGACGACATCATCGTGCTGATGGCGCCGGGTTACGTGCCCGACATCGAGAAGATCGTCGCGAAGGCCGGATTCAAGAAGGTCTCGAAGGTCATCGAGGGCGGCTCCACGCGGAACGAGACCACCGAGCGCGCCATCGCCGCGCTGGGCGAGGGCCTGGCCGAGGGCGAGGACGCCAACGTCCTCTTCCACGACGCCGTGCGCCCCCTGCTCTCGCAGCGCGTCATCGACGACTGCGTCGTGGCGCTGGAGCGCTACCAGGCCGTCGACGTGGCCATCCCGTCCGCGGACACCATCATCGTCACGCGCACGCACGGCGAGGACGGCGAGTTCATCACCGAGATCCCGGACCGCTCCAGGCTGCGCCGCGGCCAGACGCCGCAGGCGTTCAAGCTGTCCACGATCAAGCGGGCCTACGAGGTCGCCGCCGGAGACCCCAACTTCCAGGCCACCGACGACTGCTCCGTCGTGCTCAAGTACCTGCCGGACGTGCCGATCCACGTCGTCGCGGGTGACGAGTACAACATGAAGGTCACCCAGCCCGTCGACGTCTTCATCGCCGACAAGCTGTTCCAGCTGGCCTCCACGGCCGCGCCCGAGCAGGTCTCCGAGGAGGCCTACCGCGAGCTGCTCACCGGCAAGACGATGGTCGTCTTCGGCGGCAGCTACGGCATCGGCAAGGACATCGCCGAGCTCGCCGAGTCCTACGGCGCCAAGGTCTACGCGCTGGGCCGCTCCACCACCGGCACCCACGTGGAGAACCCGGAGGAGGTCGACGACGCCCTGTCCAAGGCGTACGCCGAGACCGGCCGCATCGACTACGTGGTCAACACCGCCGGCGTGCTGCGCATAGGCAAGCTCGCCGAGACCGACAACGCCACCATCGAGGAGGCGCTGAAGGTCAACTACCTGGCCCCGGTGCAGATCGCCCGGTCGTCGTACAAGTACCTCTCCGAAACCAAGGGCCAGTTGCTGCTCTACACCTCCAGCAGCTACACCCGGGGCCGTGCCGAGTACAGCCTGTACTCCTCCACCAAGGCCGCGATGGTGAACCTCACCCAGGCGCTGTCCGACGAGTGGGCCGGCGACGGCGTCCGCGTCAACTGCATCAACCCCGAGCGCACCGCCACCCCCATGCGCACCAAGGCCTTCGGCCAGGAGCCCTCCGGGTCCCTGCTGTCCTCCGAGGCCGTGGCCCGCACCTCCCTCGACGTGCTGCTCTCCGAGCTCACCGGCCACGTCATCGACGTCCGCCAGCAGGACCCGACGGCCGGCGCGGCCCGGGCCTCCGGCTTCGAGCAGGCCCTGGCCACGGTGCTGGACCGGCAGGACGGCGTGTAATAATTGGCGCCAAATAGACTTCGGTAATTCAGGCCTCTGCGCCCTCCTGTTAACGGGTTTCCGTGTACAGGAGGTTTCGCAGGGGCCTGAATCCATACCATCTCGCGAATATTCACAGACCAGCCGCATTCTCGAACCAAGACCGGCACACCCCTCCCAAGAGCAGGTTTCTCCGTGATATCCACCGCTATTCGCGTCGCCCGGGTGGGCAGCGCGGCCCAGCTGGCCGCGGCGGTCCTCATGGTGGCGGGCTTCCCCGCCCTCATGCTGGCCGCGCTCGTCCCGAGCGTCCCAGCCTTCGCGGCAGCGGCCGCCGTGACGTACCTGGCGGACCACTATCTGCACCGCAAGGGCAGCTACCTGATCAACCGCCTCGGCAAGGTGCGGGCCGGCCTGTCCATCCGCTTCCTGATACGGCAGCTGCTGCTCGTCCTGCTGCTGGCCCGGCTGTCCCTCGCGGACAACCTGATCTACTACGGGGCGATCGCCTGCTTCATCGCCTTCTACGGCCTGCAGGCCCCGCACGGCGCGCTGGTCCAGCTGATCCGCAACCGCCGCCGCATGCCGGTCGCCACCCGCAACGTCGACCTGGCCTCCCGCATCCGCATCCCGGACGCCCCGCCGCGCAAGCTGCTGCACCGCTCCGCCGAGAAGATGCTCCACCTCGACCTCGCGGCGGTCGTCGGCATCCTGCTCGCCGCCCAGGTGAAGTCGTCCCTGGTCGGCTTCATCGGCATCGGCATCACGGTGGCCGTGGCCACCCTGTACGTGCTGGCGCTGGTGCCGTTCGTGCGCGGCCGGAAGATCCCGCCGAAGGCCGAGACGGTCCTGGCCGCCGTCGACGACTGGCTGGCCGAGTACAAGCCGGAGACGGTCCTGTACTTCTCCGGTTCCAAGGACTCCGCCTACCAGGTCAACATGTGGCTCGACACCATGGAGAAGCTGGAGTCCAAGCCGCTGATCATCCTGCGTGAGCGGGCCATCCTGAACAGTCTGGCGCCCACCACGGTCCCCGTCATCTGCGTGCCCGGAGGGGTGCACCTGATGAACATGGACCTGTCCACGGTGCGCGTCGCGCTCTACGCGGCCAACGTCGGCAAGAACATCCACATGCTGCGCGTGCCCACCATCAAGCACGTCTTCATCGGCCACGGCGACAGCGACAAGCTCGCCAGCGTCAACCCGTACAGCAAGGTCTACGACGAGGTGTGGACGGCCGGCCGCGCGGGCCGCGACCGCTACGCCATCGCCGACGTCGGCGTCCGCGACGACGACATCGTCGAGGTCGGCCGCCCGCAGCTCGCCCCGATCCAGACCTGGCAGGGCGTGCCCGAGGGCCGCATCCCCACGGTGCTGTACGCCCCCACCTGGGAGGGCTGGGACGGCAACCCGGGCAACACCTCGGTCGTGCTCGCCGGCGAGAACATCGTGCAGCAGCTCGTGCAGGCCGACCCGCCGGTCCGCGTCCTGTACAAGCCGCACCCCTTCACCGGCAACGTCAGCAAGGAGGCCGGTGCCGCGCACCGGCGGATCACCGCCCTGGTGCAGAAGGCCGCCGCCGAGCGCGCCATCAACAGCCGGTTCATCGCCGACACCGCCGCCCAGGCCCAGGCCAAGGCCGAGCTGGGCCGGATCCAGGCCCGGCTCGCGCAGCTGTCCGGCTCCGGCGGCGACCGTGGCGACGAGGCCGTGGCCACGCGTGACGGGCTGGTCGACGTCGCCCGGCACGAGGAGGTCGCCCGGCTGCGCGCCGAGTGGAACGACGCCTACTGGCGTTCCTTCCCGTCCTGGGAGCACCGCGTCATCACGGGCGCCGAGCCCCGCCTGTACGACTGCTTCAACGTCTCCGACGCGATGGTCTCCGACATCTCCAGCGTGGTCTCCGACTTCATCGCGAGCGGCAAGCCGTACGCCGTCACGGACTCCGCCGAGGTGGGGGTCGAGGAGTTCAAGCGGAACAACACGGCGGTGCGTGCCGCGGTGATCCTGTCCAACAGCGCAGCCGAGCTGGGTGAGCTGCTCGGCGCGGTCCGCGCCCCGGAGGCCGACCCGCTGGCCGAGGACCGCAACGAGCTCAAGCAGTACCTGCTGGGCCCGGACGAGCCGACCTCGCTGGAGCAGTTCAACACCGCCGTCGCGAACCTCGCCCTCAAGGCCGAGACGCGCAACGTCGGCCAGTCGTCCCGACTGGCGGCGGCCGGCGTCGAGACCGAGCTGGCGAACGCCGTGCCCGGGCAGCGGGTGTCCGCCGCCGGTGACACGGACGGGGTCGGCACGGCCTGAACTGCCGCCGCTGACTGAAGAGTTCGGCCCCGAGGAGATGTCCTCGAGGCCGAACTCTTTCTCTTTTCCGCAACCTGTCGACGCACTGTGTGACGTGTCCCACTAACACCTGTGTGCGAGGCAACCGCTTGCGTCGATCACCCGTCTACCAAGTAGCGAATGAGGCGATACGGGGGGAATATCCCATTGACTAGGGGGAAACGTGACCGTGACGCAGCCTGATGTGAGTGTGATCATCGGTGCGTACGAAGCGATGCCGTATCTGATCGAGTGCCTCTCGTCCGTCGAGGCACAGACCATCGATCCGACGCGCGTCGAGGTCATCGCGGTGGACGACGGCTCGACGGACGGAACGGGGGAGTACCTCGAGGAGTTCGCCGAGCGGGCTCCCATGCACGTGCTGGTGATCCGGCAGGAGAACTCCGGCGGTCCCAGCGGCCCGCGCAACGTCGGCCTGGGGAAGGCCACCGGGCGCTTCGTGTTCTTCCTCGACGCCGACGACCGGCTGGGTCCCGAGGCCCTGGAGCGGATGGTCGCCATGGCCGACCGGGCCGGCACGGACGTGGTGCTCGGCAAGGTCGAGGGCGTCAACCGCACGGCACCGAAGTCCATGTGGGGCAGGACGGTGGAGCGGACGGACGTCTTCTCCTCCAACATCAAGTTCACGCTCAGCGCCCAGAAGCTGTTCCGCCGCGCGCTGCTCGACCGGCACGGCATGCGCTTCGACGAGTCGCTGTTCACGGGCGAGGACGCGCTGTTCACCATGGAGGCGTACCTGCGGGCGGACGGCGTCTCCGTCGTCGCCGACCACACCTGTTACTACCTGGTGGGCCGTGACGACGGCAAGCACGTGACCAAGAGCGGCAGTTACACGCTGCGCTTCGACTCCGCGCGGGCCCTGATGGACCTCATCGCCGAGCTCGTCCCCGCGGGCGGCCGGCGTGACCAGCTGATGGTCCGGCCCTTCCTCGTCACGCTGCTGCCGCAGTTCGGGCCCAAGTACCTGACGGACAGCGAGGAGATACGCCGGCGCAAGTTCGAGCTCGCCAAGCCGCTGATGGACGCCTACTGGACCGAGGGCGTCGCCCAGCGCCTCAAGGTCCACGAGCGGCTCCGGCTGTACCTGGTCGCCGAGCAGCGTCCCGAACTGCTGCTGGAGGTCGTGAAGTTCGTCAAGAGCAAGAAGCAGGCGGCGGCCCTCCTGGAGAGGAAGGGCCGCCGTGTGTACCTGGCCTACCCGCACTTCCGGGACCGCGCCGCCGGAGTCCCCGACTCGGTCTACCTCGCCGAGCCCCGGGAGGCCCGCGCCTTCCCGGGGTACCGCGAGGGCGGCGTCGACACGTTCATGCGCCGGGCGGTGCGCAAGGTCCGCCGGGTGCTGACGTCCCGGGAACTGCGACACGCGGCGTGACCGCGGCTGACGCCCGGGGTGCAGCGGCGACCAGGGCGACCGCGGCCGACGTCCGGGGCCGTGCGGCACGCGGCGTGACCGCGGCCGGCGTCGTGTCAGGCGCCGCGTCTGACCCGAGCGCGTGTGCCGTCGCTCAGCGCGGTGCGGCCGGGAGCGCGGTCTCGGTGCGCTGGCCCGGCACCGCGGCCAGCCGCTCCGTCACCCGTGCCCGGTGCTCCCGGGCCTCCGCGCTCAACGCCCGGACGGCCTCGTTGAAGCGCTCCTGCGACGTCGGCTCCGCCGGGCCCAGCAGACGCAGCTTCAACTCGGCTCGCGCCTCGGCCAGCTCGTCGTGCTCCGGGTGCCGGACCGTCTCCAGCAGGCCCGGCACCCCGGCGGCGTCCGGCGTCAGCACCGTCGCCGCCACCACCGTCGGGAACGCCGTACGGAAAGCCTCCTCGGACAGCCCACTGGTGTTGGCCACCGCGTACGGCTTCTCGCTCGCCAGGAAGTCGCTGATCACGCTGGACACATCGCTGATCAGCAGGTCGGACACGTTGAAGCAGGAGTACAGCGTCGGCCGGGCGTCCGTGACGATCTGGTGCTCACCCGCCGGCAGTGAGGCCCAGTACGCCTCCTGCCACGCGGCCGTCGCCCGTGCCACCGCCTCCGCGCGGCCCGGCTCCGGCGCCGACTGCACCAGCATCCGCTCCACGGTGTCGGCCCCGGACCGGAAGACCGACGTGGTGAGCCTGTCCAGCTCGGCGGTGCGGCGGGCGAGCTCCGTACCGTCGGAGGGGCGGCTGACCGCCCGCTCCCGGTTGGCCGCCCGGATCAGCTCCCGGATCCGCAGATCGGCCGCGCCCGCGCGCGGGTCCACCGAGCCCGTCAGCGGATGCGGCTTGTACAGCAGCCGCACGCCCGGGTCCGCGAGCAGCGCCCGCACCAGGTTCTCCCCGGCCGCGATCACCGACGTGTTGCCGGGGTTGCCGTCCCAGCCCTCCCAGGTCGGCGCGTACAGCACGGTCGTCCAGGGCCCGGCCGGCGGGCCCGCGTAGGGCAGTATGCCGTCCAGCTGCGGGCGGCCCGTCTCCACCACGTCCTTGTCCTCGACCCCGACCTCGGCCAGCGCGTACCGCTCGCGCGCGGCGGGCCCGGCCACCCACACCTCGTCGTACGCCTTCGCGTAGGGGTTGCACGAGGACAGCTTGTCGCTCTCGCCGTGGTTGACGAAGGTGTGCCTGATCGTGGGGATGCGCAGCACCTGGGAGGTCTTGCCGGAGTTCGACGGGTGGATGAGGACCTGGAGCGTGGAGTGCTCCAGGCGCATCAGCGTCGACACCTTCGGCAGGCACACGATCGGGATATCCGTCGCCGCGATCTTCTGCACCATGAACCGCTCGCGCAGGATGATGACCGGCCTGCCCTCGATGCCGGCGAGCGGCTCCAGCCACATGTTCGCCTGGTAGGCCGAGGCGGCGCCGCCGGAGAAGTACAGGCCGGCGGTCGGCCGGTACGCGGCCAGCCACGCGTCGAGCCACTCGAGCACCTCCTGCTCGCCCGCCGGGCGACGGCCCGGCAGCAGCCGGAGCAGCAGCGCGCCGAGGCCGGTCAGTCCGAGGGCGAGGGAGAGCGCGATGCCCGCCGCCGCGTACACCGGACGGTCGCCCGGCGCGCTGGCCAGCAGCCCGGCCGTCGCCGGCAGGCCGAACACCAGCAGCCGGTGGCCGGGGCGGCGCAGCAGCACGGACGGGGCCGGGGACAGCCGCAGCGCCGAGGCGTCGATGTTCCGGGTCAGCACCGGCAGGGTGCGGCTGCGGCGCACCAGCACGGAGACCGCCTGGATCGCGCAGTGCAGCACGTAGCAGACGAGCAGCCCGGCCACCAGCGGCGCGTACACCGTCTCCCGGTCCTGCTCGCCCAGCCGCAGCAGGGCCACCACCAGCAGCAGGTCCCGTACGACCTGGCGCACGGTGATGTCCGCGTGCGACTTGGCGAACAGCGACAGCACCCCGCGCTGCCACCGGTACAGGACGACTTCGGTGGCCAGGGAGACGACCGTCGCGGCGAGCAGCAGCGGGACGTCCGGCAGCAGCGCCGCGACCGCCTGTGCGGCGAACGCGGCGGCCAGGACGAGGGTGACCAGCCCCTTGAGGAGGGTCTGCTGACGGGGGAGAGGTACGGGCACTGCGGTCACTCCAGGAGCGTCGGGTCGGCGCAGGTCGGCCGTCCGGGTTAACGCGCGGCGGCCTGTCGACGACACGCGCGTGTCGTCGGGGCGTGGGGGCGGTTACCGTCCGGCGTGTCGTCGGACCGTAGCGGAAGATCGCCCTCCTGTCGCGGGCGGTGCGAAGAGACGTGAGGTAAGGGGCGGAAAGTCGGTTTCCGGACGGGTGGTTCGAGTGCAGGAGGGCGGCCGCGCTCCCGTGACGCGGCCGGCACCGTCCGTAGCGTGGACCGCCGCCGCATCCGGTCCGGGCGTCCCGTAGATTTCCTGGTGAGGGAGCGAATCGACGCGAGGGGACGGACGGCGACGTGGCAGGGGCAAGGCAGGCCGTGGGCGAGGCCCGCAGGATCGTCGTCAAGGTCGGGTCCTCCTCGCTGACCACCGCCTCGGGCGGCCTGGACGCGGACCGCGTGGACGCGCTGGTCGACGTGCTCGCCAAGGTCCGCAGCGGCGGGGAGCGCGAGATCGTCCTGGTGTCCTCGGGCGCCATCGCCGCCGGCCTCGCCCCGCTCGGCCTGCGCCGCCGCCCCAAGGACCTCGCCCGGCAGCAGGCCGCCGCCAGCGTCGGCCAGGGCCTGCTGGTCGCCCGCTACACCGCCTCCTTCGCCCGCTACGGCGTCCGCGTCGGACAGGTCCTGCTGACCTCCGACGACATGAGCCGCCGCTCGCACCACCGCAACGCCTCGCGCACCCTCGACAAGCTGCTCGCGATGGGCGCCTTCCCGATCGTCAACGAGAACGACACCGTCGCCACCGACGAGATCCGCTTCGGCGACAACGACCGTCTCGCCGCCCTGGTCGCCCACCTCGTCCACGCCGACCTGCTGGTCCTGCTGTCCGACGTGGACGGCGTCTACGACGGGGACCCCGCGAGGCCCGGCACCTCCCGCATCGGCGAGGTGCGCGACCCCTCCGACCTCGCGGACGTCGAGATCGGCAGCACCGGCAAGGCCGGCGTCGGCACCGGAGGCATGGTCACGAAGGTCGAGGCCGCCCGGATCGCGGCCGCCGCCGGGGTGCCCGTCGTCCTCACCAGCGCCATCCACGCGGCCGACGCGCTGACCGGCCAGGACACCGGGACCTTCTTCCATCCCACCGGCAAGCGCTCCGCCGACCGGCTGCTGTGGCTTCAGCACGCCTCCGCCCCGCAGGGCGCGCTGACCCTGGACGACGGCGCCGTGCAGGCCGTCGTGGACCGCCGCAAGTCGCTGCTGCCGGCCGGTATCGCCTCGGTCGAGGGCGACTTCAGCGCCGGTGACCCCGTCGAGCTGCGGGACGGCGCGGGGCACGCGGTCGCCCGGGGGCTCGTCAACTTCGACGCCAAGGAGATCCCCCGGCTGATCGGCCGTTCCACCCGGGAGCTGGCCCGCGAACTCGGACCGGCGTACGAACGCGAGGTCGTACACAGGGACGACCTGGTGGTCCTGCACCCCTAATGTGTCGAAACGTCCGCCCCCGGTGGTGGACGTTCCGCAAAACCGCCACGCGATCCCTTGCGGCCTGCTCAACTTTGTCTCGGGGAACTGTTCCGCAGCAGCGCAACTGTGCAAAGGAGGCCGTCGTGAGACGAGTGCGCCCGGGGACTCAGGCGTCCCGCGGTGGTGCCGGCTCCCGCGCGGCCGGCGAGGAGCGCGCCCTGACCAGCGTGGCGGCCGGGGACCGGTTCGAGGGCGAGGAACCCGTGGACATCCCCCGCCTGTGGCACGTCACCCTCAGCGTCTCCGGCAAGGAGGCCCCGCTCCCCGAGGTCCGGCGCGCCCTGGAGCAGCTCGCGCACGACCATCCCTTCTTCCTGACCAGCCGGTACGCGGTCGACCACGCGGAGATCCGCTACTGGGAGGAGGCCCGCGACCTGCACGACGCGGCCGCCGTCGCCCTGCGCCTGTGGGGCGAGCACCGGCAGACCGCCGGGCTGCCGCCCTGGGAGATCGTCGGCCTCGAGGTCATCGACCGCGCGACCTACCACCAGCGCATCGCCGAGGGGTACGGTCCGCCGCCGGCGTCCCCGGTCGGCGTCCACCCGTTTTGACCCGTTCCATGAAGTGTCTCGCGCTGTGGAACGAACGATGAACCGAGCCGCCCGGCGCACTACCCTTCCCTCATGACCACCCTCTCTCCGTACGACTCCATGTCCCCGGTCACCGAGGCCGCCTACCGGGCCAAGGCCGCCGCCGCGAGCCTCGCGCCGCTGCCCCGGGCCGAGAAGGACGACGCGCTGCTCGCCATCGCGGACGCACTGGAGGTCCGTGCGAGCGAGATCGTCGAGGCCAACGCCGAGGACGTCGCCAGGGCCCGCGAGGCCGGCATCAGCGAGGGCATGATCGACCGGCTCACGCTCACCCCCGAGCGGATCCGCGCCATCGCCTCCGACGTGCGCGACGTGGCCGCGCTGCCCGACCCGGTCGGTGAGGTCGTGCGCGGCTCCACGCTGCCCAACGGCATCGATCTGCGCCAGGTCCGCGTGCCGCTCGGCGTCGTCGGGATCATCTACGAGGGCCGGCCGAACGTCACCGTCGACGCCGCCGCCCTCTGCCTGAAGTCCGGCAACGCGGTCCTGCTGCGCGGCTCCTCCTCGGCGTACCGGTCCAACACCGCCCTCGTGCGCGTCCTGCGCGACGCCGTGGGCGGGGCCGGACTGCCCGCCGACGCCGTCCAGCTCGTCCCCGGCGAGAGCCGTGACAGCGTGCGCGAGCTGATGCGCGCCCGCGGCCTGGTCGACGTCCTCATCCCGCGCGGCGGCGCCTCGCTGATCAACACGGTCGTGAAGGAGTCCGTCGTCCCGGTCATCGAGACCGGCACCGGCAACTGCCACGTCTACGTCGACGCCCAGGCCGACCTCGACATGGCCGTCGACATCCTGATCAACTCCAAGGCCCACCGGGTCGGCGTCTGCAACGCCGCCGAGACCCTCCTGGTCCACCAGGACATCGCCGCGGAGTTCCTGCCCCGCGCTCTGGACGCCCTCGCGGAGGCCGGGGTGACCGTGCACGCCGACGAGCGCGTGCAGGCCCACGCCAAGGACTCCAAGGCCACCGTCGTCGAGGCGACCGCCGAGGACTGGGAGACCGAGTACCTGTCCTACGACATCGCCGCCGCGGTCGTGGACTCGCTGGACAAGGCCGTCGAGCACATCCGGCTGTGGACCTCCGGCCACACCGAGGCCATCGTCACGACCTCCCAGCAGGCCGCCCGCCGCTTCACCCAGCTGGTCGACTCCACCACCGTCGCCGTGAACGCCTCCACCCGCTTCACCGACGGCGGCCAGTTCGGCTTCGGCGCCGAGATCGGCATCTCCACCCAGAAGCTGCACTCCCGTGGCCCCATGGGCCTGCCGGAGCTGACCAGCACGAAGTACATCGTCACCGGGGACGGGCACGTACGGCGCTGAGCCGTGCGCACCGCGTGAGTACGGGTATGCGCGCCACCGCATGACCGTGCGGGGTCACCCGGGCGGCGCAGACGCGTACGGGAGGAGTGCCGGGCAGGCGTGCGCCGTCCGGCGCCCCGTGGAAGCCGTCTCGACCGGCGGATGAATTTCCATACCGTCTGCCCAAATTGACCCCCCAGGTCTACTCTGGATCCGTGCCGGAGGACGTGGGGGGCACGCCGTTTCCGGACGGCCGGGAGCCCGACGACGACCACGACCGCGGGGTGTCGGACGAAGAGTTCGCCTCCGTGGTCTTCGACGAGGCCTTCGTACGCGCGGCCGTGGTGCACGAGCCGACCGCGGTGGAGCGCCTTCTGGCCGCCGCACAGGCGAGAGCCGAGGCCTCCGAGGCCGAGGCGCGCCGCGCCCACACCAGAGGCGAGCGTTACGACGACGGGTACGGCCCGGGCGGGCGGGGCGTCTTCGGTCATGATCCCGGCCTCCACGAGCTCGACGACCCCGACCTCCTCGAGGACCACTACGGCAGCACCGGGCCGTACTCCAGACAGGTGCGCTGGCACCGCCCCGTGGCCTGGCTGCTCGCCCTCGTCATGGGCGTCGGCATGGTCGCCCTGGCCTTCACGGCGGTCTACCGGGGTGCGTCCTCCAACCGCGAGGAGCCCGCGCCGCCGCCCGCCTCGACCGGGGTGGAACAGGGCGGCGCAGTGACCCCCTCGGCGTCCGCCGAACACTCCCCGCCGGCCATCTCGGTGATCCCTCGCAGCCCCTGACCGGAACCCGCCCGTCTTGGTGAGAACCTGTCAGAACTTGTGGAGCAACCGGGCGTTTACCCGAGCTTCCGGCGACCTACCCTGAAGATATGGGCGGGCCTGGAAACCCACCTGAGGGGACTCCGGAGGGCGCCCCCGGAGGTGGAGAGGACGAGTACCGATCCGTCGTGTTCGACGAGTCGTTCGTCCGTGCTGCCCGCCTCCAGGAGTTCTCCGCACAGGAGCGCATCGCCGACCACGCTCCCGCGGTCCGGCGCCGCCCCCCGCTGCGCCGGGGTCTGTCCCGGCAGGCCCTGGTGCTCGTCCTGCTGATCGCGGTCGCCTTCGGCACGGCGATCTACATGGGCGTACGGCACCCGTACCAGACCCCGGCCGCCCGGGAGCCCGTCGAGCCCCTGCGGATGACCGTCATCCCGCTCGCCCCCGAGGGCAAGGTGCCCGGTCAGGCCGACCCGGGCTACCTGTACGAGCACAGCCCCGCCGCGCAGTTCCGGACCGGCGCGGAGGGGGTGCCCCTGCCCGCCTCGCGGCGTACCGCGCACTTCTCGGACAGCCAGGTCGTGAGCGCCCTGACCACCGCCAAGGACTACATCGTCCGCTCGGCCCTGGACCCCGAGGTCCTCACGGGCGGTGAGGTCCGCGCCGTGCGCGTGCTGCTCGATCCCGACCAGCTGGACCAGTTCGACCAGAGCTTCGCCCGCCCCACCGCCGACGGACGCCACGCGCCCACCGGCTGGCTGGTGCGCTTCGACCCCTCGCGTGCCGAGCTCGCCGACCGGAAGGTCAGGGTCCAGGGCACGCTGCAGGCCGCCGAGACCGACGCGTCGACGCTGGAGGTCACCGCCGACCACACGTCCGTGTACGCGCTGCGGGCGGCCGGGGGCGGTGACAAGGACGAGGTGTCCCTGTTCACGCTCCGGCGCGAGCTGCACTTCCGCTTCGACCGCGACGACCTGCGGCTGCACCAGGCCCAGCTTCTTGTCTCCTATGTCCAGGCCGGTCCCCTCTCCTGCGCCGAGGACTCCACGAACCACCTCCGGCCCCTCCTGGCCGGCCAGACGGCCAAGGAGGGCGGCCCCGCGGGCACCGACCCCTACGCCACGGGCGGCGCGACGGCCCTGTGCGGCACCCTGGCGACGAGCGCGCAGCCGAAGGCGTAGGGAGACCCGGGATGGCCGTGTAGAGGCGTCCACGGCGGAGGGGCGCCGAGAGGGGCCCCGGAGAGCCGGGGCCCGGCAGGCGCGGAGGACGGATACGAGCGGGCCGCGGAGCCGGTAGGCCCGGAGACGAGTACGAGCGGGCCGCGGGGGACCGTCGGGCGGCCCTGTGGCGGCTAGCTCTCGTCGCGCGGCGGGCGGTCGTCACCCGAAGGGGCCGACGGGTCCGACGGGTTCGACGGATCCGTCTCCGGCCCCTGAGGCGGCTTCGGGGGCGCGGTCGTGAAGCCGTTGAAGCCGCGGCGGACCCGGTCGCCCAGGTCGCCGGCGCCGCCCGCGAGGTCCGTGACCAGCTTCATCAGCGGGTCCTTGGAGCTCTTCACGTGGGAGGTGTAGTGGTTCGCCGAGTCCCGCCAGGAGTCCCGGACCGAGGTGTCCTTGTCCTCGTCACGCCGCGCGTAGTGGCCGTCCATGATCCGCTGGTAGTCCCGTGACTCCGCCCACTTCTTCAGCTCGGCCGCCCGCACGGTGGTGAAGGGGTGGGAGCGGGGCAGCACGTTCAGGATCTTCAGCACGGAGTCGCGCAGGTCGCCCCCGGCCTCGTACTCCTCGGCCTGGGCCAGGAACGCGTCCACGTTCATCTCGTGCAGGTGGTTGCCGCCCGCGATCTTCATCAGACCCCGCATCGAGGCCTGCAGGTCCTGCCCGACCAGCAGCCCCGCGCGGTCCGCGGACAGCTCCGACTTGCGGAACCACTCCCGCAGCCCGGTCACGATCGCCATGATCGCGAGATTGCCCAGGGGGATCCAGGCGACCCGGACGGCGAGGCTCGTCAGGAACAGCAGGATCGTCCGGTAGACGGAGTGCCCGGACAGCGCGTGCCCCACCTCGTGCCCGACGACCGCCCGCATCTCCTCCTCGTCGAGCAGCTCGACGAGTCCGGTCGTGACGACGATGATCGGCTCGTCCAGGCCGATGCACATCGCGTTCGGCTGCGGGTCCTGGTTCACGTACATCGGCGGGACCTTCTCCAGGTCCAGGATGTAGCAGGCGTCCCGCAGCATCACGTTCAGGTGGGCGAACTGCTGGTCCGAGACGCGCACCGAGTCGGACAGGAACAGCAGCCGCAGACTGCGCTCGGGCAGCAGACCGCTGAGCGCCTTGAACACCGTGTCGAAACCGCTCAGCTTGCGCAGGGCCACCAGGGCGGAACGGTCGGCCGGGTGCTCGTACGTACGCGAGGAGATCCCGGGGAAGCGCCTGCGCTGCCTGCTCGGCACGCGCTCGTGCCCGTGGTGCTCGTGGCCGTCGGACATGTCTTCCCCCATGCGTCTGGTGTGACCTTTGCGGCCCTTTGTGCGGCCTTTTGCTTCCCCGAGGCAGGGCCCAGCCTAGGCGGAGTTACGGTGGTCGGGCAGTACAGCGAAGGAGACCACCGCCATGCAGCACCACCCCGCCACCGCCTGGTTCGCCGAGGCCGCGAGCGCCGCCGAGGGGCAAGGGCCCGGGGTGCTGCGGATCGTGCTGATCGTGATGATCCTGGGCTGTGCGCTGACCGCGTGGTTCCTGTTGCGTGGCTACAGACGCAAGGACGACTGAGACCACGCGAAGGTTCCCCGCCGGGCCCCGGGACCGGCCCGGCGGCGGCACGCGCGTGCGCCCTGGGCGCGCACAGGCGGAGTCGGGGTGATCGCGCGAGGGGCGCCCGCTTACGATGAGCCGACGTCTTTAACCCGCCCACACGCGATAGGTCCTGCCGAAGATGAGCTTCCACAGCACCGCTGCCCAGTTGGTCACCCTCGCCGCCGAGGGCGAGGAGCACGGCGGAAACCACGAGAGCCTCAGCCCCTACCTCACCGGCGGTGGCGCACTCTTCATCCTGCTGCTCCTGCTGTGGATCACCACCCGCTTCAACCGCGACCGCTGAGACCGGCGGGGCATCCCGCCGGGGGTGCCCGGGGGACCACGGGGGCGGCCGGAGCCCTCAGGCAGGGCCGGTAGGGTCTGCACGCATGGGAGAGCAGGACATGCCTACCGGTCCGGCGAACAAGACGCCGCACGACCCGGCACAGGAGACGGCGAGCGGCACCGAGCGACACTCGGAGCCCCGCCGTGCCTCCGTGACGGCCCCCCGCACCGGTGAGGGGCTTTCACAGCGGGGCAAGCGCCGGCTCGGCGTCATGGGCGGCACCTTCGACCCGATCCACCACGGGCACCTGGTGGCGGCCAGCGAGGTCGCCGCGGCGTTCCACCTCGACGAGGTGGTCTTCGTCCCGACCGGCCAGCCCTGGCAGAAGAGCCACCGCAGCGTCTCCCCGGCCGAGGACCGCTACCTGATGACGGTCATCGCGACCGCCGAGAACCCGCAGTTCTCCGTCAGCCGCATCGACATCGACCGCGGCGGCCCCACCTACACCGTGGACACCCTGCGCGACCTGCGCGCGCTCAACCCCGACACGGACCTGTTCTTCATCACCGGCGCCGACGCGCTCGCCCAGATCCTCACCTGGCGCGACAGCGAGGAACTGTTCTCCCTGGCGCACTTCATCGGGGCCACCCGGCCGGGCCACCACCTGGACGACTCCGGACTCCCGGAGGGCGGTGTCTCGCTGGTGGAGGTTCCCGCCCTGGCCATCTCCTCCACCGACTGCCGCGCGAGAGTCGCCAAGGGCGATCCGATCTGGTACCTGGTGCCGGACGGCGTCGTGCGCTATATCGACAAGCGCGAGCTGTACCGCGGCGAGTGAGCCGAGAGGGGCACCGGTGAACGACCGATACGACGCGGGGGCCGCGGACCACGGCGCCGACCAGTACGAGCTCGTCGGTTACGACGAGTACGGCCGGCCGGTCTACCGGCAGGTCCAGGCACAGCAGCAGACGCACGACCCGTACGCCCAGCAGCACCAGCAGCACCAGCAGGGCTACGGCTACGACCCGTACGCGCAGGCGGCGCAGCAGCCCCCGTCGGCGTACGGCTACGGCACGGGCGAGCCCGCCGCCGACTACGGCTCCTACGACCCGTACGGCACCGCCTCGCAGCAGGGCGGACCCGCGCAGGGCGCCCCGTACGACCCCTACGGCCAGGCCACCGCCGCCGGCGCCACCGGCCGGCAGCCCCGCGTCGCGGAACAGCAGGCCCAGCAGACCGCCCACATCCCGCAGCAGGCCGGCCCGGTCCACGACCAGGAGACTCCCGAAGAGCCGCAGCGGGAGTACCACACCGAGCAGTTCGCCTTCGTCGAGGAACCGGACGCCAACTCCGAAGACGTCATCGACTGGCTGAAGTTCACCGAGAACCGCACCGAACGCCGCGAGGAGGCCCGGCGCCGGGCCCGCAGCCGGATCGTCGCCCTGGCGGTCGTCCTCGCGCTCGTCGCGGCCGGCGGCGTCGGCTGGCTCTGGTACGCGGGGAAGCTGCCCGGCCTGTCGTCCGAGGACTCCAAGACGGGCACCGCGACGGCCGCGGGCGCCCAGAAGCGCGACGTGATCGTCGTCCACCTGCACGACACCAAAGGTGGCGGCACCTCCACGGCCCTCCTCGTCGACAACACCACCACCGAGCGGGGCACGACCGTCCTGCTGCCCAACTCCCTCGCCCTGACCAGCGACGACGGCACCACGACGACGCTCGCCAAGTCGGTCGAGGACGACGGCTCCGACGGCACCCGCGACGCGCTCGACACCGTCCTCGGCACCGACATCGAGGGCACCTGGCGACTGGACACCCCCTACCTGCAGAACCTCGTCGACCTCGTCGGCAACATCGACGTCGACACCGACGCCGAGGTGCCCGACCCCGCCGCCAAGAAGAAGGGCGAAGCCCCCCTGGTCAACAAGGGCCAGGACCAGACCCTCAGCGGCAAGATGGCGGTCGCCTACGCCACCTACCGCGCTCCCGGCGAGGCCCAGAACGCCCAGCTGGAGCGTTTCGGACAGGTCATGCAGGGCGTGCTGCGCAAGATGTCCTCCGACCCGCAGGCCGCCACGACCACCATCCAGACCCTCGCCCAGATCCTCGACCCGTCCCTCACCGACAAGGACCTCGGCACCTTCCTCGCCGGGCTCTCCGACCTCGCCAAGGGCGGCGACGTCAAGACCGATCTGCTGCCCGTCCGCAACGACGGCACGCTCAGCGCCCAGGCGAGCGCGGGAGTCGTCAAGAACGTCCTCGGCGGCACCGCCAAAAGCCCCGACAAGGACGCCGCCGTCAGCGTCTCCGTCCAGAACGCCACCGGCGTCGAGGACAACACCGAGAAGGCCCGCGTCGTGCTCCTCAACGGCGGCTTCACCTTCCTGGAGAGCGGCACCGGCACCGCCCGGGCCACTTCCCAGGTCGTGTACGCCGACGCCGCCGACAAGGCGAACGCCGCCGAGGTCGCCAAGACCCTGGGCCTGCCCGCGGGCTCCGTCGCCAAGGGCAAGGTCTCCGCGAGTGCCGACGTCTCCGTGGTCCTCGGCCAGGACTACAAGCCGTCCGCCGGCTAGGCGGCGGGAGCGCGCTCCCCATGTGATCGCCGACGATCGCGTGGGGGGCCCGCGGCGGTCCGTGAGACCCTTGGTGTCAAGTGTCCGCCGACCGAAAGCCTTGCAGTGACCGTGACCGACCGCTCTCACGAGCTGATCAACACCGCCGCCCAGGCGGCCGCAGACAAGCTGGCCCACGACATCGTCGCCTACGACGTCAGTGATGTGCTGTCCATCACGGACGCCTTCCTGCTGGCCTCCGCGCCCAACGACCGCCAGGTCAAGGCGATCGTCGACGCCATCGAGGAACGCCTCTCGAAGGAACTCGACGCGAAGCCGGTGCGCCGCGAGGGCGACCGGGAGGCCCGCTGGGTGCTGCTCGACTACGTCGACATCGTCGTCCACGTCCAGCACAGCGAGGAGCGCGTCTTCTACGCCCTCGAGCGGCTGTGGAAGGACTGCCCCGAGCTCGACCTGCCCGAGGAGGCCAAGGCCACCCGTGGCAAGGCCGAGGAGCACGCCAAGCTGCGGGCGGCCGAGGAGGAGGCGGAACTGGACGGTGAGTGGCGGTGACCTCCTCCGCTGAGGCGTCCGCCGGAAAGGGCCGTGGCCGTCGCGTCATCCTCTGGCGGCACGGCCAGACCTCGTGGAACGTGGAGCGCCGCTTCCAGGGCAGCACGGACGTCGAGCTGACCGAGACCGGCGTCGCCCAGGCCCGCCGCGCCGCCCGCCTGCTCGCCTCCCTGAAGCCGGACGCCATGGTCGCCTCCGACCTGCGCCGCGCAGCGGCCACGGCCGCCGAGCTCGCCACGCTCACCGGCCTCGATGTCACCCACGACGAGGGGCTGCGGGAGACCTACGCGGGCGTCTGGCAGGGCCTGACGCACGACGAGATCATCGCCCGGTACGGCGAGGAGTACGCCGCGTGGAAGCGCGGCGAGCCGGTGCGCCGTGGTGGCGGCGAACTCGAGACCGAGGTCGCCGACCGGGCGGCCCCGGTGGTGCTCCGGCACGCCGAGAAGCTTCCCGAGGGCGGCACGCTCGTCGTGGTCAGCCACGGCGGCACGATCCGCACCACCATCGGCCGCCTGCTGGGTCTCGACCCCCGCAACTGGGAGAGTCTCGGCGGACTCTCCAACTGCTGCTGGTCCGTGCTCGGCGAAGGCGCCCGCGGCTGGCGCCTGCTGGAGCACAACGCCGGCACCCTGCCGGAACCGGTGCTCGGCGACGACGACTGACCCCGGATTTCACTTTCCGGCAGGTCGCAGGCTAAAGTTCTTCTTGTTCGCCCCGCCAGCGGGGCGAGACACCATGTGGCTCGGCCACGTGGCGCGAGGGGCTATAGCTCAGTTGGTAGAGCGCCTGCATGGCATGCAGGAGGTCAGGAGTTCAATTCTCCTTAGCTCCACGACAAGATCCCGTTCCCGGTGTGGGGGCGGGATTTTTCGTGCTCCGGCTTGAGTCACTCGGGCTCGCTGAGGCGTATACCTCTACGGCCCCGCCGGGTGGCGTGTCCGGACTGGTACTGAGGCGTCGCTGACCGTATTGGTCCGGCCGTGGCAGAATCAAACGGCCGGAAGGGGGCGCGGCCCGACGGGAGGAGTAGCGATGCCTGCGAGCATCCTCGAGGAGGTCGACCACCTCCTCGAAGCGGCGTTCACACGGGAGATGTCCACCCGACTCAGCTGCCCTTCCTGCGGTTCCGCGCACGTGGCCCAGATGCTCGGCGACAACGGCGGGATCTCCTACGTGTGCACGGCCTGCGGCCACAGCTGGAGCTGATCGATGGGTGCACACAGGCGGAAGTGCGACTGGTGCGGCAGCGGGACTCCGATCGTCCGCGACATGGAACCGCTGAATCCCGACTACCAGTACTGGTGCGAGGAATGCGCGCGGGCGCTGATCATAAAAGGCGACCCGATCGAGACGTACCGTGAGTTGGAGGGCGAGCCGATCTACGGCCGGCTCCTGGAGGAGCACTGCACGCTCAAGCGGTTCTATTCGTTCGTCACGGCCTGACGTTCGAAACCTCCGGGTCGACATAACGGTCATATCGGGCAAGGTGAAACCGATTTGGTGTTGGGCCGGCAGGACCAGTAATGTTGGCGTCGCCGCCAGGGAAACCGGGCGGAACACAACAAGGGGCTATAGCTCAGTTGGTAGAGCGCCTGCATGGCATGCAGGAGGTCAGGAGTTCAATTCTCCTTAGCTCCACAGCAGATGAGAAGGCGGGCCATCCGATCGGATGGCCCGCCTTCTTGTCGTACCTGTTCGTGGTGCCCGTCGTACCTGTGCGAACGGCGGGCTCCCCTGGAGGGAAACCCGCCGTCGCGTCCGCTCAGCGGCCGAGAGCGCGGCGGCCGCGGCCCTGGGAGAGGACCGGGAGGTTGCGGGACGGCGCGCCCGGTGCGCCCGACTCCTCGATGCGCAGCGCCAGCGCCGGGCAGCGGCGCACCGCGCGTAGAGCCTTGGCCTCGGCGTACCGCGGTACCTGAGCCTGCGCCACGGTCGGGAAGCCGTCCGCGCCCAGCTGGAACACCTCGGGGAGGATGTCCGCGCACAGGCCGTGGCCCCGGCACAGCGTCCAGTCCACATAGATCTTCTGGCGGCTGGGGCCGTTCTCCTCGGACTCGCCGCCGCCTGGGATGCCCGTGGGGGCCCTGCCCCCCTCGAAGAGCGGCAGAACGCCCTCCACGGGCCGTCCGCAGCCGTTGCCGAGGACGTGGGCGGCCAGGTCGTCGGTGAAGGCCTTGATGGTCGACTCGATGAACATCGCGGAGCCGTCCGGGTGCGAGCACGCGCCGCGCCGCTTCACGTTCTTGGCGACCTGCTTGAGGGCCTCCAGGGCGGCCGGCCCGCCGCCGTTGAGGATGTCCTCCAGGCCGCGCGCGGCGGCCGGCAGGCCGAGGTAGCAGGGGCCGCACTGGCCCGCGCTCTCCTCGGCCAGCCACTGCGCCACCCGCAGCGACTCGCCCAGCGGGCAGGTGTCCTGAGTGATCGGCAGAATCGCGCCGGCGCCGAGCGCGCCGCCCACCGCGTCCAGTGAGTTGCGGGAGACGACCGCCTCGTTGACCGTCGCCGCGTCGATCCACTTGCCGTGGTAGCCGCCGGTGAGCACGCCCTGCGGCACCGGCGGCGCGCCGGCGAGCTGCAGGACGTAGCGCAGCGGCACGCCCGTCGGGACCTCGATCACCATGGGGCGGGCGACCGCACCGGAGACCGTGAGCATGACGGTGCCCGGCTCGTCGTACAGACCGGTGTTGCCGTAGCGCTCGGGGCCGATGCGGGCGGCGATCGCCAGCTGGGCGAACGTCTCGGCGTTGGAGAGCAGGGTGGGTGCGCCGCCGACGCCGTTCTGCGAGGCGCTGACCTTGCGGCCGGGCGGCACGGCCGGGCCGCCGTCGATCGAGCGGATCAGGGACGCGGCGGCACCGGTGACCATGCGGACCGGGTTGCGCTGCACACGGGCGCGCAGGGCCGACCTGCGGCCGTTGCTGAGGCCGCGTTCGGCCAGCGCGGCCTCCATGGAGCGCTGCGTCGACTCACGGGTGACCCCCACCACGAGCGTGCGGGCACCCAGGGCCTCGGCGCACAGCAGGGCGCCGTCCAGGATGAGATGCGGGGCACGGTTGATCAACACCGTGTCCTTGCGGCAGGCCGGCTCGTCCTCGCTTCCGTTCACGACGACGACCGGCCGGACGCCGCGCTTGATCGCCGCTTCGGCGACCGAGCGCAGCTTCTTGTGGAAGGGGAAGCCCGCGCCGCCGCGGCCCTTCAGGTTGATGCGTTCGGCGAGCTGCGCGAGCTGCTCGCCGCCCATCGGCTCGAGCGGCCCGTGCACCTTGAGGTGCATGGGCAGATCGAGCCGATCGACAAGGTCGAAGCCCGACGTGAGCTGGGGAAGACCGACCACGCGGACTTCGGGTACGTCGGGCAGGGCCTCGTTCACTTAAAGCCTCCGGAAGGCGTGTTCCAAGGTTCGCCCGATCCCGGTGCGTCGAAGTCGTAGGACGCACCGGGATTTGTGTCAGTGGCGGGACCGCTGTTGTACGTGTCGTTCGGGTAGTACGTGTCGAAGGCGGCGTTCGTCTCACCCGTGTCGTACACGTCACTCGATCCGTAACCGGCGGAGCCTGGATTGCCGTAGGCCGGGATGCTTTGTCCGGTGTTCTGAAGGGGGTCGTAGGGCGGGATGTTGAAGCCCGTGTCCTGAAGCGGGTCATAGGCGGACGGCGGGGCCTCACCGACCGGCGGCGGGGACGGGATGGGCCAGTTGCCCGAGGTGCTGGAGGGGCCGTCCACGGTCGGGATGGTCTCGGTGGGCTGCATGTCCAGTGGCAGCTGCATGCTGGTGGTCGGCCCGGGCGCGAAGGCCTGCTGGCCCTGGGGAGGGCCCGAGACGGCGCGGTAGGCGGCGGCGAAGCCGTTCGCCGGCTCCTTGGCCGCGGGGCGTTCCGCCTTCTCGTACAGCGGCCCCGACGGGGACGCCGCGGCACGCGCGGACGCGCCCCGGCCCCCCTGGTCGGGGAACGCGAAGCCGCCGGCGGCCCGGGCCCGGCTCTCCTCCAGGTCCCTGCGGCCCTGGCCCTCGCCGGGGCCGATCATCGAGGCGATCTTGTCGGCGACCTTGCGCTTGACCTGGCGCGGAGCCGCGCGCAGGGCGAGCGCTCCGGCCACGCCGACCAGGGACAGGCAGTACAGGATGAGGAAGATCGGCTTGGCCGCGCGACCCGCGTAGAGTCCGTGGACCAGGGCGGCGCACCAGGCCGGGTAGGCCAGCATGTGCATGGCCCGCCAGCGGGCCGCGACGGGGGCGGGGGACGCGAAGCGGTTGCGCAAGACGCCGGTGATGCCCACGAAGATCATGAGCATGCCCGCCAGGGTGCCCAGGCCGATCAGGAACGACCTGCCCCCGACCAGCTCGTCGTCGGTGAACAGCAGCCCGAAGGGGATCACCGCGGCGACCCACGACGTGTGGGCCAGGGCCAGCTTCACCCCGATGTGCACCAGCAGGAAGACGATCGAGGCGACGGCCGTGGTCCGGTGCACGGCCTGCGCCAGGATGCGGCGGCGGGCGTCGAGGAGGACCCGGTCCTGGGCGACCAGCCCCCAGATCACCGAGCACGTCAGAGACACGAGGGACAGCACGCCCGCACCGAAGTTGAGGAACTCGGCGAACGAGTCGTCTGCCGTGGAGTCGTAGGGGTTCACGACCGGCCTCCCCACGTCCCGGTGGCCGGGGGTAGGGAGGTGTTACTGCGATGAGGGTTCATGGGGGCAACTCCGAGCGGTTCGGGAAAGCAGCGGTCCCGCTGCCGAACTCTAAGCGGAGTCATACCGATCAGTACGAGGTTTGAGTTATTGCGTTGTTATCAAAGGACAATATGGCTGCGGTGATGTCCCTTAGCAGCTGTTACGCGAAGTAACTATTGACCATGGTTCAGCTTTTAGGGTGCGGTGCGCCCCCTCCCAAGCGCGTCCCCGTGCGCTGAGAGCCTGCGGTACCCTAGCGCCATGCGTGCCGTACGCCTTCTGCTTAGCGGGCCGCGCTGATCAGTTCCGGCCACCGGAGAAGTCGAGTGGCCGGCATCGGCGCGGCGTCCCCTCCTGTGTGAGGGGATTTTTCGTTTCTCGAACCAGACAGCCGCAGGCAGAGACGATCGATGGAGCTTTGAGGATCATGAGCGAGACGAACCCCGCCGCCACCTCCGAGGTGGCGGCGCCGCACCGCTACACGGCCGCCATGGCTGCCGAGATCGAAGCACGCTGGCAGGACTTCTGGGACGCCGACGGCACCTACGCCGCGCCCAACCCCAAGGGTGACCTGGCCGGTGACCAGGAGATCGTCGCCCGCCCCAAGAAGTTCATCATGGACATGTTCCCGTACCCCTCCGGTGCGGGCCTGCACGTCGGGCACCCCCTGGGGTACATCGCCACGGACGTCTTCGCGCGCTTCCAGCGGATGACCGGCCACAACGTCCTGCACACCCTGGGCTTCGACGCCTTCGGCCTGCCCGCCGAGCAGTACGCGGTGCAGACCGGCACGCACCCGCGCGTGTCCACCGAGGCCAACATGGAGAACATGAAGTCCCAGCTGCGCCGGTTGGGTCTGGGCCACGACAAGCGCCGGTCGTTCGCCACGATCGACCCGGACTACTACAAGTGGACCCAGTGGATCTTCCTGCAGATCTTCAACTCCTGGTACGACCACGACGCCCGCCGGGCCCGCCCGATCGCCGAGCTGGTCGCCGCGTTCGAGTCCGGTGAGCGGCCCGTACCGGGGCACACGCGCGCGTGGAGCGAGCTGAGCGCCGCCGAGAGGGCCGACGTCCTGGGCGAGTTCCGGCTGGCCTACGCCTCCGACGCGCCGGTCAACTGGTGCCCCGGGCTGGGCACCGTGCTGGCCAACGAGGAGGTCACCGCCGAGGGCCGCTCCGAGCGCGGCAACTTCCCCGTCTTCAAGGCCAAGCTGCGCCAGTGGAACATGCGCATCACGGCCTACGCCGACCGGCTGCTGGAGGACCTGGACGCGCTGGACTGGCCCGAGGCCATCAAGCTGCAGCAGCGCAACTGGATCGGCCGCTCCGAGGGTGCCCGCGTCGACTTCCCCATCGACGGCGAGCGCATCACCGTCTTCACCACCCGCCCCGACACCCTGTTCGGCGCCACCTACATGGTGCTGGCGCCCGAGCACCCGCTGGTCGAGAAGTTCACACCGGCCGCCTGGCCGGAGGGCACCCACGAGGTGTGGACCGGCGGCCACGCCACCCCCGGTGAGGCCGTCGCCGCCTACCGCGCCCAGGCCGCCTCGAAGTCCGACGTCGAGCGGCAGGCCGAGGCCAAGGACAAGACCGGCGTCTTCATCGGCGCCTACGCGACCAACCCGGTCAACGGCGAGCAGGTCCCGGTCTTCATCGCCGACTACGTGCTGATGGGCTACGGCACCGGCGCGATCATGGCCGTGCCGGCCGGCGACCAGCGCGACTTCGAGTTCGCGCGCGCCTTCGAGCTGCCGATCCACTGCATCGTCGAGCCGACCGACGGCCGCGGCACGGACACCTCGACCTGGGAGAACGCCTTCTCGTCGTACGACGCGAAGATCATCAACTCCTCGAACGACGAGGTCGCCCTGGACGGCCTGGGCGTCGCCGAGGCCAAGGCGCGCATCACCGAATGGCTGGAAAACAAGGGTGTCGGCGAGGGCACCGTCAACTTCCGGCTGCGCGACTGGCTGTTCAGCCGTCAGCGCTACTGGGGCGAGCCCTTCCCGATCGTCTACGACGAGGACGGCATCGCCCACGCGCTGCCCGAGTCGATGCTGCCCCTGGAACTGCCCGAGGTCGAGGACTACTCGCCGCGCACCTTCGACCCGGACGACGCCGACACCCAGCCGGAGACGCCGCTGTCGCGCAACGAGGACTGGGTGAACGTCACCCTGGACCTGGGCGACGGCCGCGGCCCGCGCCCGTACCGGCGCGAGACCAACACCATGCCCAACTGGGCCGGTTCCTGCTGGTACGAGCTGCGCTACCTGGACCCGCACAACGACCAGAAGCTGGTCGACCCGGAGATCGAGCAGTACTGGATGGGCCCGCGCGAGGGCCAGCCGCACGGCGGTGTCGACCTGTACGTCGGCGGTGCCGAGCACGCCGTGCTGCACCTGCTGTACGCGCGCTTCTGGTCCAAGGTCCTGTACGACCTGGGGCACGTCTCGTCGGCCGAGCCGTTCCACAAGCTGTTCAACCAGGGCATGATCCAGGCCTACGTCTACCGCGACAGCCGCGGCATCGCCGTGCCGGCCGCCGAGGTGGAGGAGCGCGACGGCGCCTACTGGTACCAGGGCGAGAAGGTCTCCCGGCTGCTGGGCAAGATGGGCAAGTCCCTGAAGAACGCGGTCACTCCGGACGAGATCTGCGCCGAGTACGGAGCCGACACGCTGCGCCTGTACGAGATGGCCATGGGCCCGCTGGACGTCTCCCGTCCCTGGGACACGCGCGCGGTGGTCGGCCAGTTCCGGCTGCTGCAGCGGCTGTGGCGCAACATCGTCGACGAGGCGACCGGCGAGGTCACCGTCGTCGACGCCGAGCCCGACGAAGAGACGCTGCGCGCCCTGCACAAGGCGATCGACGGGGTCCGCGGCGACCTGGAGGGCATGCGGTTCAACACCGCCATCGCCAAGGTCACCGAGCTGAACAACCACCTGACCAAGGCGGGCGGCGCCGTGCCGCGCACGGTAGCCGAGTCGCTGGTGCTGATGGTCGCGCCGCTGGCTCCGCACATCGCCGAGGAGCTGTGGCGCAGGCTGGGGCACACGGACTCGGTGGTGCACCGGGACTTCCCGGTGGCCGACCCGGCCTACGTGGTCGACGAGACCGTGACCTGTGTCGTGCAGATCAAGGGCAAGGTCAAGGCGCGGCTGGAGGTCGCGCCGTCGATCTCCGACGACGAACTGGAGAAGGTCGCGCTGGCGGACGAGAAGGTCGTCGCCGCGCTGGGCGGTGCCGGGATCCGGAAGGTGATCGTGCGCGCGCCGAAGCTGGTGAACATCGTCCCGGCGTAGCCGCCAGGACGTACGGACCGCTGCCGGAGGGGTCTCCACGACAGGGCCCCTCTCAAGGTGGCCCCCATCACGGCAGGCCCGCTCAAGGTGGCCTCACCACGGCAGGCCCCTCTCGGGGTGGTCCCCTACGGGCAGGTTCGGGGTTTTTCTGGAACTCCGGACCTGCCCGTTGCGTTTACCGTGGAAGAGCGACGCGAGGCGCCGTGACGTCCTGAGGAGGAGCCCTTGTGGAAGCAGTGATCGCAGTCTTCGCCCTGCTCTTCGTGCTCTTTCTCGGGCTCGGGGCGTACGCCACCGTGAAGGCGGTCGGCGCCGCCAAGCGCGGCGTGGACCGCGGCATCACGCAGGCCCGCCGCACGGTCGAGGACCACACACTGCGCGCCAAGTCCTTCGCCCAGCCCGGAGCCGCGGGCGAACTCGCCCAGCTCCGGCTGAAGCTGCGCACCTCGATGCGCGCCACCCAGGACGCCTTGCACGCGGCCGTCGCCGAGGACGAGTCCCTGAAGGAGTCCGTGGGCCTCTTCGAACGGCTCAGCGCGCTCGGACACGAGCTGGACGGCGAGCTCAAGCGCCTGGAGTCCGAGCCGGACCGTGCGGCGCTCACCGAGCGGCTGCCCGGGCTGCGCGAGCGCACCGAACGCATCACGCACTCGGCGGACTCGCTGCGCTGGGCGGCCCGCGACCGGGCCCGCCGCTTCGCCGACGACGATCTGGACACGCTCAGCGCCCAGATCGACCTGGAGTCCGGCGCGCTGCGGCACTGGACGGGGCCGGAGCCACAGGCCGCGTCCTCGCAGCAGCCCTCGTCCTCGGCGCGGTCAGCGTCCACGCGCCGGCCTGCGGCGCCGCCGTGGCCCGAGGCGCCCGACGCCGACGCCTGCACGGCCGGGCAGACCTGGCCGGGCGGCGCGCAGCCGAGCGAGGCACAGGAACCGGCTCGGCCCGCCATCACGCCGCCGGGACCCCGCCTGACCCACCCCTGGCAGAAGAAGCCCCGTCCCGAGAGCACCACTTGAACCGGCCACTCGCGCCGCAGGGTGCGGGGCCCGGGCTGCCACACGAGCGCTACGGCAGGTAACCTCCAGCTCATGTCCCGCCATGTCGCGATCGTCACCGATTCAACGGCCTACCTGCCGACCCGGACGATGGAGCGTCACGGCATCACGGCGGTGCCCCTGACGGTCGTCCTCGGCGACCGGGCGCTGGAGGAGGGCACCGAGATCTCGACCCGCGCCCTTGCCCAGGCTTTGCAGAAGCGGCGCCCGGTGACGACCTCGCGGCCCAGCCCCGCCGTCTTCGAGGAGACGTACCGCAAGGTCGCCGAGTCCGGCGCCACCGGCATCGTCTCCCTCCACCTCTCCGCCGAGCTGTCCGGCACCTACGACGCGGCCGTCGTGGCCGCACGGCAGGCGCCGGTGCCCGTGCGGGTGGTGGACACCGGCATGATCGCGATGGCGCTCGGCTTCTGCGCGCTCTCCGCGGCGGAGACCGCGGAGTCGGGCGGGACCGTCGACGAGGCCGTCGCGGCAGCGGAGAAGAGAGCGGCGGGCAGCTCGGCCTACTTCTACGTCGACACCCTCGACTACCTGCGGCGCGGCGGCCGTATCGGTGCCGCGCAGGCGCTGCTGGGCTCGGCGCTCGCGGTGAAGCCGCTGCTGCAACTGGCCGACGGCCGTATCGAACCCTTGGAGAAGGTGCGGACCGCGTCGAAGGCGATCGCCCGCCTCGAGGAGATCGCCGCCGACCGGGCGGGCGACGCCGCAGTTGATGTCGCCGTCCATCATCTCGCCGCTCCGGACCGCGCGTCGGCCCTCGCCGACCGGTTGCGGACACGGGTGTCCGGGCTGGCCGATCTGCATGTCAGCGAGGTCGGGGCGGTGATCGGGGCGCACACGGGGCCCGGGCTGCTGGGGGTCGTGGTTTCGCCCCGGTGAACGTTGCTGTGGGACTCCGGTCGCCCGTGTGAGTGACGGAGTTGTCCACAACCGGGGCCTTGTCCCCGGTAATCGACCAAGATCATCGCGGGCGGGGCGAGGTGGCCGATCCTCGTCACATGGCACTTCGATCACGTTCACGCACAGCGACCGCGACCAGCGGGCCCGGCCGTGGGCCGGGGTCCGACGGGCGCGCCCGTCCGCACCGACGCCCGCCGGCCGCGCGCGGGCGGGCCGGGCAGCGTCATGCCTCGGCGGAGGAACTCCGGCGGCGCGCAGGAGTGTTGTTCGGCGACCGCACCGGGCCGGTGGGGCATCCGGGACGGACCGAGCCGGTCGAACGGCCCCGGGGGCACCGGGAGTCGGGGCAGGGGCCGCCGGGTTTCGCCGGTGATGAAGAGAGCCGGCGGCGGCTCGATGCCCGGGAGACCTTCACGCAGCCTGTGGGCGTCCCTCTTGAGCCGGCGGGTGGGGACGGCGGGGCCGTGGAGGGAGCCTGGCGGGAGCGGGCCGGCCTGGCCCTGCGGGAGCGCATGCCGCTGTGGGTGCAGTCCAGGTGCGGCCTGGAGCGGCGGAGTGTGCTGGCGCTGACGGTGGTGCTCGTCGTCGCGGCGGCATTCGCCGTGCAGCACTTCTGGACGGGACGGACGCAGTCCGTGCGGCCGCCGGAGGTGGTGCGGGCGGCCGTGCCGTACGGCGAGCGGCAGGAGAGCGGACCGGGCGGACAGAAGCGGGACCCGGGTGCTGCCGGTGCTACCTCCGGTGCCTCCTCCGAGGCATCGTCCGCGTCCGTGAAAGCGGGGGCGGGCGAGATCGTCGTGGACGTCGGCGGCAAGGTCCGGGAGCCGGGAATCCACCGGCTGCCGCCCGGCTCGCGGGTGGCGGACGCGCTGCACGCGGCGGGCGGGGTGAAGCCGGGCACGAACACCGACGGGCTCAACCGGGCCCGGTTCCTCGTGGACGGCGAGCAGGTGATCGTCGGGGGACCGCCTCCCGCGGGCGGACCGGGGGTGGGCGGTACGCCTCCCGGTGGCCCGGCCGGTGGCGCGGGCGGGGCCGCTGCGGGTGGGGCGGCCGCACCGGCGGCCCCGGTCTCCCTCAACACGGCCACCGCGGACCAGCTCGACACCCTGCCGGGGGTCGGCCCGGTGCTGGCGCAGCACATCATCGACTACCGCACCCAGCACGGCGGTTTCCGTTCCGTTGACGAGCTGCGCGAGGTGAACGGCATCGGCGACCGTCGCTTCGCCGACCTGCGCGACCTCGTACGGCCATGAGGAGCCTCGCCGGCCCGCCGGCACGGCAGGACGAGGCCGCGTCCGGGATCCGCCCCGCCCGGTCGCCCGTGCACGCGTCCTCCGGCACGCGCCTCGGCACGGCCCGTCCGCGCCAGGAGGGCCCGACGGACCTGCGGCTCGTGCCGCCCGCCCTCGCGGCCTGGGGCACGGCGGCGCTGATGCTGGACGCCTCGCCCCAGTGGGTGCTCGGCATCGTGATCGGCTGCCTGGTGGCCGTCGGGCTGCTGCCCTCGGCCCGGTGGCATCGGGCCGCGTCATGGCCGCGCGCCACGCTCGCCGGTCTGTTGCTGTGTGTCGCCGGGGCCGCCGCCTCGGCCGGGCTGCACGGGGCGGATCTGCGCCGGGGGCCCGTGCCCGGTCTGGCGCGGGAGTACGCGACGGTGACCGCCGAGGTCGAGCTCACGTCCGACCCCCGGCTCACCCGGCCCAGGGTCAGCGGCGATCACGTGGCTCCGACGGCCGTGCTGATCGACGCCCACGTGCTGCGCGTCCACGAGGCGGGCGGCACGGTGGTGACCACACGGACACCGGTGCTGATGATCGTGAACGCGGGCCCGGCCCCACCGGGTCGGGTGGCCGGCGGGCGGGGGCGGTCGCCCTGGCTCGGGCTGCTGCCGTCGACCCGGCTGCGGGTCGGTGCGCGGCTGGCGCCCGCGATGACGGGCGGCGACCGGGTCGCGGCAGTGCTGCGCGTGCGGGACCAGGGCGAACCACATGTGGTGGGTGGGCCCTCCGGACCGCAGCGGCTCGCCGGGCGGTTGCGCGCCGGGCTGAGGGAGGCGACCGACGGGCTGCCCGCGGACGCCCGGGCGCTGTTGCCGGGCCTGGTGGTCGGGGACACGTCGAGGATCACCCCCGAGCTGGAGGAGGCGTTCAAGGAGACCGATCTCACGCACACCCTGGCCGTCTCGGGGGCCAACTTCACGATTCTCCTCGCGCTGCTGCTCGGGCCGCCGGGCCTGGTGCAGCACGCCGAGCGGCGGGGGATCGCACCCCGGCTCGGTATCTCGCTGCGCGGCACGGCCGTGCTCGGCGGTGTGCTCTCGCTCGGGTTCGTCGTCGTGTGCAGACCGGATCCGAGCGTGGTGCGGGCCGCGGCCTGCGGAGCCGTGGCCCTGCTCGCCCTGGCGACCGGTCGACGGAGGTCGATGATCCCGGCCCTGGCGACGGCGGTTCTGCTGCTGGTGCTGTACGACCCGTGGCTGGCGCGGAGTTACGGGTTCCTGCTGTCCGTCGTCGCGACCGGTGCCCTGCTCACGCTCGCGCCGCGCTGGAGTGCCGGGCTGCGGCGCCGCGGGGTGCCGCCGAGGTGGGCTGAGGCCCTGGGAGCCGCCGCAGCCGCGCAGGCCCTGTGCGCGCCCGTCGTCGCCGTGCTGTCGGCCCGGGTGAGTCTGGTGGCGGTGCCGTGCAATCTGCTCGCGGAGTTCGCGATCGCGCCGGCGACCGTGCTGGGGTTCGCGGCACTGGCGACGGCGCCGATGGCGATGCCGTTGGCCAAAGCCCTGGCGTGGTGCGCGCACTGGCCCGCCGAGTGGATCGCGGGGATCGCCCGGGCCGGGGCGGCACTGCCTGGTGGGGGAGTGGACTGGCCGGGCAGCTGGGCGGGCGCGGCGCTGCTCCTGGCCGTGACCGTGGCCCTGGTGCTCGTCGGCCGGCGGCTGCTCGGGCACCCCTGGTGGTGCGGGGCCTGCGGAGTGCTGCTGCTTCTGGTGGTGGTGCAGCCGCCACCGCTGACCCGGGTGGTCACGGGCTGGCCGCCGCCGGGCTGGCGGCTGGTGATGTGTGACGTGGGGCAGGGTGACGCCTTGGTGCTCGCGGCGGGCGAGGGGGCCGGGGTGGTGGTGGACGCGGGGCCCGATCCGCAGCTCGTCGACCAGTGTCTGCGCTCACTGGGCATCAGCAGGATCCCGCTCGTCGTGCTCACCCACTTCCACGCCGATCACGTGGCGGGCCTGCCCGGGGTGCTGCGTGGACGGGCGGTGGGCGCGATCGAGACCACGGGGCTGGAGGAGCCCGCGGACCAGGCCGCGTTCGTACGGAGGCTGGCTGAGGCGCGGCGGATTCCCGTGACACGGGCGGCGGTCGGGGAGCAGCGGCGCACGGGGGAGTTGTCCTGGCAGGTGGTCTGGCCGCCCCCGAGCCCACCGCCGGACTCGCAGCCGGGGGCGCTTCCAGGGGCGCTTGCGGGGGTGCTTCCGGCCCACCCGGTGCCGGAGGGGCCGAACGACGCCAGCGTCGCCCTGCTGGTCCGCTCGGCCGGACTGCGCCTGCTCCTCCTCGGGGACCTGGAACCCCCGGCACAGAGGGCACTGGCGCGCTCGCCGGCGGCCGAGGCGATCGAGGGCGTGGACGTGCTGAAGGTCGCCCACCACGGCTCGGCCTACCAGGACCCGGGCCTCATACGCCGGGCGGCCCCGCGGCTGGCCCTCATCTCCTGCGGCGAGGACAACTCGTACGGGCACCCGGCGCCGGGCACGGTGGCGGCGCTGCGCGCCGGGGGCGCGGCGGTGCTGCGGACCGACCGGGACGGCGCGCTCGCGATCACGGGAGAGGGTGGTGAGCTGGGGGTGGCGCGAGACTGAAGGCATGAACTCACCACAGGTTGATGCCTATCTCCGCCGACTCGGAGTCGAGCACCCGGCGTGGCCCACCGTCGACGCGCTGCGCGAACTGCACCTGCGGCACCTGCAGACCGTGCCGTTCGAGAACCTCTCGGTCCATCTGGGCGAGGAGATCATGCTGGAGGAGAAACGGCTGCTGGACAAGGTGGTGGGCGCGCGGCGGGGCGGTTTCTGCTACGAACTCAACGGCTCCTTCGGGGCGTTGCTCACGGCACTGGGCTACGACGTGGCGCTGCTGGCGGCGCGGGTGTACGGGGACGGGGGGCGGCTCGGGATCCCGTACGACCATCTCGCGCTGAGGGTACGGACGGTGGACGGGGGCGACTGGCTGGCCGATGTCGGGTTCGGGTCGCACAGCCACCTTCCGCTGGCCTTCGGGGAGCGGGGGGAGCAGGAGGATCCGGCAGGCACGTTCCGGATCGTCGAGGCGGGGCCGGACGCGGCCGGGGTGCGCGGTGGGCTCGGCACCGTGGAGGCGGCGGACCTGGACGTGTTCCGGGACGGCAGAGCGCAGTACCGCCTGGAGGTGCGGCCGCGGGCGCTCGGCGACTTCGTGGCCGGGGCGTGGTGGCACAGCACGTCGCCGGTGTCGCACTTCACGCGGTCGCTGGTGTGTTCGCGGGTGACGGAGGAAGGAGGGCGGATCACGCTCAGCGGGCGCCGGATCACCGTGACGGCGGCCGACGGCACGCGGGAGGAGAGGGAGCTGGAGACGGACGAGGAGGTGCTCGGGGTGTACCGGGAGCGGTTCGGGATCGAGCTCGACGGGGTGCCGGTGTCGCGAAATCCCTCTTAGGGGCCAATTGCGGCCACACGGGGCTACTCAGGCGTAGTACCAGCACATCTGCTGGATTCCCGTGATGTGGTCCCGTGTTGCCTCGAAAGCCTCATGGGTGGTCGAATGCATCTTCGGCACGTGTGATCAACAGTGATCAACAGGCGATTTCGAGTCACTCAGAGGAGCCGTGGATGATCGGCCGCTGGCGGGCAAGCCGCACCGACCGGGTGCACCGGACGAGTCCCCTGGCGGCGGTGCCGACACCGCCGAGCGCGGGGGTGCTGGCCTGCCGGGTGCTGGACCCGGTCAACGAGCCGGTCCGGCACGCGGAGTTCGCGGTGACGGACGCCGTGGGGCGGCCGGTCGTCAGCGGCGGGGCGGATCCGTACGGGTCGTTCGTGACGACGGTGCCCGCGGGGGAGTACCGGCTCGCGGTGTCGGCCGAGGGGTACACGCCCTACCGGGCGACGACGCAGGTCGGCGAGAACGCGCTCGCGTCGCTCGGGGACGTGACGCTGCAGGTCGCCCGGCCGCCGGAGCTTCCCGACGCCGGTGACTGGGAGGTCGAGTCGGCGCACTCCTCGATCGCCTTCACCGCGCGCCACATCGGACTGGCCCGCATCCACGGGCAGTTCAAGTCGTTCGCGGGGGTGATACGGGTCGCCGATCCGCTGGAGCGGTCGGCGATGCACGTGGTGATCGACGCGGCGTCCATCGACACCAACATGAGGATGCGTGACGACCATCTGCGCTCGGCGGACTTCCTGGACGTCGAGAGGTTCCCGACGCTGGAGTTCTACAGCGACCGGTTCGTGCACAAGGGCGGGAACCGGTGGGCCGTGACGGGGGCGCTGTCGCTGCACGGCGTGACGCGGACGGTCACGCTGGACACGGAGTACCTGGGCCTGGGCAACGGCATGGAGGGCGAGGTGCGGGCGGCCTGCCGGGCCACCACCGAACTGCACCGGGACGACTTCACGGTGAGCTGGCAGACCATGCTGGCGCGCGGCATCGCGGTGGTGGGGCCGAGCATCAGGGTCGATCTCGATGTGCAGATCGTCCGCAAGGGCTGAGCGGCCCGGCCACGAGGCGGTGTCGGACAATGTCCGGCGTGAGTGACGTGCGACATGTGCTGGTGCTGCCCGACCGTGATGCCGCGGAAGAGGTGGTGGAGGCCCTGCGAGAGCGGTTCGGGGTCGTCGAGGAGCCGCAGCTGGTGCGGGACGCGCTGGCCGGTGAGGACGACGCCGAGGACGCGCAGTGGCTGGTCGTCCTGCGGGACGAGGACGAGCGGCTGGATCCCGGGGAGCTGGACCGGCTGGCCGGCGAGTGGGAGGGCTGGCGGGAGGAACCGTAGGCGTCCGGTCCGCCGGGGGCCGCTGTCAGTGGCGCGTGGGATGCTTGGGGCGATGGCCAGGAAGACTGCGAATGACGATCCCCTCGCCCCGGTGACGCTCGCCGTGGGCCAGGAGGAGCTGCTCCTCGACCGTGCCGTGCAGGAGGTGGTGGCCGCCGCGAAGGCCGCCGACGCCGACACGGACGTCCGGGACCTGGCCCCGGACCAGTTGCAGCCCGGCACGCTCGCCGAGCTGACGAGCCCCTCGCTCTTCGCGGAGCGCAAAGTGGTGGTCGTCCGCAACGCGCAGGATCTGTCGGCCGACACGATCAAGGACGTGAAGGCGTACCTCGTGGCACCGGCCGAGGAAATCACCCTCGTGCTGCTGCATGCCGGCGGGGCGAAGGGCAAGGGGCTGCTCGACGCGGCGCGCAAGGCGGGGGCCCGCGAGGTGTCCTGCCCGAAGATGACGAAGCCGGCGGACCGGCTGGCGTTCGTGCGGGGCGAGTTCAGGACGACGGGGAGGTCCGCCACGCCGGAGGCGTGCCAGGCACTCGTCGACGCGATCGGCAGCGATCTGCGGGAGCTGGCCTCGGCGGTGTCGCAACTGGTCGCGGACGTCGAGGGGACGATCGACGAGGCGGTCGTCGGGCGGTACTACACCGGGCGGGCCGAGGCGTCGAGCTTCACGGTCGCCGACCGGGCGGTCGAGGGGCGCGCCGCGGAGGCCCTGGAGGCGTTGCGCTGGTCGCTGGCGACCGGGGTCGCGCCGGTGCTCATCACGAGCGCGCTCGCCCAGGGTGTCCGGGCGATCGGGAAGCTGTCCTCCGCGCGCGGGGGCCGGCCGGCGGACCTCGCGCGGGAGCTGGGCATGCCGCCGTGGAAGATCGACCGGGTGCGGCAGCAGATGCGGGGCTGGACCCCGGACGGGGTGTCGGTCGCGCTGCGGGCCGTGGCCGAGGCGGACGCGGGGGTGAAGGGCGGGGGCGACGACCCCGAGTACGCCCTGGAGAAGGCCGTCGTCACCATCGCCCGGGCGGCTCGCTCCAGGGGCCGGGCCTAGCCCCGGCCAGGGCTCCAGGAGGTGGCGTTCGCGTCGGCTCCCGGGCTCTCGCGCGCCTGGCCGGGCCAGGGCTCAGGAAGTGGCGTGGTGTCCGGCCCCCCGGGCTCTCGCGCGCCCGGCCCCGGCCCCGACGTGGGGTGGGCGTCCGGCTTCCGGGCCGTGGCGCCGCAGGCGCCGGCGCTCCCGGTTCTCCCCGGTGAGCTCGCGGCTCCCGGCTCGCCGACCTGGCGTCGATGCCCGACCGCCCGGCCCGGGAACATCAGTCGTTCAGAAGACCGGCTCCCCCATCCCCAGCAGATTCCCCTCGCTGTCATGGAACCAGGCGCCGCGTTCGCCCCGCGCGCCCTTGCTCGGGTAGTTCCCCTCGATCTCGGCGATTCCGCCCCGCGTGCGGAAGCCCGGGGCGTCGACCTCCTCGAAGACCACCCCGCGGCGCTTCAGCTCGGCGACCGCCGCATCGAGGTCCTCGACCTCCAACGCCATCTGCGTGAAGGTGCCGGGGGAGGCTCCCGTCGAGCGGAACAGGACGAACTCCGCGCCGCCGCACCGGTAGAGCAGCCCGCCGGGGCGTTCGTCCACGGGATCCAGACCCAGTTTCTCCGAGTAGAAGCGCCGCGCCCGCTCCAGGTCCTGGGCGGGGAGCCTGGTCGCCGCGCGGACCAGGACCGGTGCCTCGGTGTCGTGTGCGTCCATCTCTCCACTGTGCCGTGATCGAGTCGCCCCCTTCCTGCCGAAGAGGAGAATCGGGTGTACCAGCCGTACGTCGCCCAAAGACGGAGAGGTGGCGAGGGTCATGGCTGAACACCCGCACGCAGTGCTGGTCCGCAAGGGATTCGAGGCCTTCTCACGCGGTGACATGGACACTCTGCGCGGATTGATCGCGGGGGACGCCACCCACCACGTGCCCGGAGAACACCCGCTGTCGGGTGACTTCAAAGGGCTGGACTCGATCATCGAGATGTACGAACGGCTCGGCGCGGAGACGAACGGGACGATGCGCGCCGAACTGATCGGCATCGCCGTCGACGGCCGTGGTCACGCGGTGGGCATGACCCGCTTCACGGCCGAGCGCAACGGCAAGAGCCTCGACGACACCGGCTGCATCGTCTTCCGGATCGTCGGGGACAAGGTCACCGACCTCGACGAATGCGTGGAGGACATCGACAAGAACAACGAGTTCTGGTCGTAGGACCACGGACAGGGCAGGTGTCGCCGGTGCACCGCCGGTAGGGAGACATGCCGAAGGCCCCGCCGGCCGCCCTGGGGAAGGGCGGAAGGCGGGGCCTTCGGTACGAGCTGCTGGATCCGCGCCCGCGTGGCGAACGCAGGCCGCGCGCGGATCCGGGGGTGCCGGACGGGAGCGGATGAGAGAGGGCCCGCTCGATTCCCTCCGGCGTCACATCAGATGTCAGCCCTTGAGCGCGTCGACCTTCGAAGCAAGCGCCGACTTCTTGTTGGCGGCCTGGTTCTTGTGGATGACGCCCTTGGAGACGGCCTTGTCGAGCTGACGCGCGGCGACGCGCTGGTACTCGGTGGCCTTCTCGACGTCACCCGCGGCAGCAGCCTCACGGGCCTTGCGGATCGCGGTCTTGAGGGAGGACTTGACGGCCTTGTTGCGCAGCCGCGCCTTCTCGTTGGTCTTGATCCGCTTGATCTGGGACTTGATGTTCGCCACGAATGAGCCTTCTCAGGTTCTGGCACGAGGCCGCACGGACACCGCACGATTCCCGCACCGGGTGATTTCTTGGGTCGTGCCTCCTGCGAGAGGGCATGAGGCACAGCCACCCAGGCTACCAGCGGCCCCTTCCGCGGCCCAAACCCGTCCATGGTCCCCACCCGTGGGACCATGGAGGCTACGTATCGATCCGACCCGAGACCGCAGACACTGCGGACGCCTCAAGAATCAGGACCCTGCGTGCCCGCGATCCCCAGCCACGTGCCCGAGCCGAGCCGTACCGACCCGGCTCTGATCCGCAACTTCTGCATCATCGCGCACATCGACCACGGCAAGTCCACGCTCGCCGACCGGATGCTCCAGCTGACCGGAGTGGTCGAGCAGCGGCAGATGCGCGCCCAGTACCTCGACCGCATGGACATCGAGCGCGAGCGTGGCATCACGATCAAGTCGCAGGCGGTGCGTCTGCCGTGGGCTCCCACCCACGACAAGAACGACACGCACATCCTCAACATGATCGACACCCCGGGGCACGTCGACTTCACCTATGAGGTCTCGCGGTCGCTCGCCGCCTGCGAGGGCACCGTCCTCCTGGTCGACGCCGCCCAGGGCATCGAGGCGCAGACCCTCGCCAACCTGTACCTGGCGATGGAGAACGACCTCAAGATCATCCCTGTGCTGAACAAGATCGACCTGCCGGCCGCGCAGCCCGAGAAGTTCTCCGAGGAGCTCGCCAACCTGGTCGGGTGCGACCCTGACGACGTGCTCAAGGTGTCCGCCAAGACGGGCCTGGGCGTCGAGGCGCTGCTCGACAAGGTCGTCGCCGAGATCCCCCCGCCGGTCGGTGTCGCGGACGCGCCCGCCCGCGCGATGATCTTCGACTCGGTGTACGACTCCTACCGCGGTGTCGTGACGTACGTCCGTGTCATCGACGGTCAGCTCAACAAGCGCGAGCGCATCCGGATGATGTCCACCAACGCCACGCACGAGCTGCTGGAGATCGGCACCAACTCGCCGGAGATGCTGTCGGCCGACGGCCTCGGCGTGGGTGAGGTGGGCTACCTCATCACCGGTGTGAAGGACGTCCGTCAGTCCAAGGTCGGTGACACGGTCACCAGCCAGCACAAGGGGGCCGAGGAGGCGCTCGGCGGCTACAAGGACCCCAAGCCCATGGTCTTCTCGGGCCTGTATCCGCTGGACGGCTCGGACTACCCCGAGCTGCGCGAGGCGCTCGACAAGCTCCAGCTCAACGACGCCGCGCTGGTCTACGAGCCGGAGACCTCCGCCGCCCTCGGCTTCGGTTTCCGTGTCGGCTTCCTCGGCCTGCTGCACCTGGACGTGATCCGGGAGCGGCTGGAGCGCGAGTTCGGCCTCGACCTGATCGCCACCGCGCCGAACGTGGTCTACCGCGTCCTCATGGAGGACGGCACCGAGCACACCGTCACCAACCCCAGCGAGTTCCCCGAGGGCAAGATCTCGGAGGTCTACGAGCCGGTCGTGCGGGCGACCATCCTCGCGCCCAGCGAGTTCATCGGTTCGATCATGGAGCTGTGCCAGACCCGGCGCGGCACCCTGCTCGGCATGGACTACCTCTCCGAGGACCGGGTGGAGATCCGCTACACCCTGCCGCTCGCCGAGATCGTCTTCGACTTCTTCGACCAGCTGAAGTCCAAGACCCGCGGCTACGCCTCGCTCGACTACGAGCCCACCGGCGAGCAGACCTCCAGCCTGGTCAAGGTCGACATCCTGCTGCACGGCGACAAGGTGGACGCCTTCTCGGCCATCACTCACAAGGACGCCGCGTACGCGTACGGTGTGCGGCTCGTCGCCAAGCTGCGCGAGCTCATCCCGCGGCAGGCCTTCGAGGTGCCCATCCAGGCCGCCATCGGCTCCCGGGTCATCGCCCGCGAGACCATCCGCGCCATCCGCAAGGACGTCCTCGCCAAGTGCTACGGCGGTGACATCTCGCGTAAGCGCAAGCTGCTGGAGAAGCAGAAGGAGGGCAAGAAGCGAATGAAGATGGTGGGTTCCGTAGAGGTTCCGCAGGAGGCCTTCATCGCGGTCCTGTCCAGTGATGACAGCGCGGGGTCGGGCAAGGGCAAGAAGTAATCACGGATTACCGCGGGTTACACCGCAATCCGGGTTGAACAGGGGCTCGCCGTGCGAAAGTGCGGCGGGCCCTGTGCGTTCGCGGGGTAGCTCTGTGTACGAAGTGACAGGCCCCGGACCCTTACGCGGGGGCCGGTCGCCCTTTACTCTGATCCCTGCTCGATAGTTACTCGCGAGTTAAACAAGGGCTCGCGAGTGAACCCAGCCGCACCTGAGCCAGCCGCACGTCGCGGGCCCGGAGGATGTCGTGAGCGACACACAGACCCTGATCGAGAACCGTCCGCCGTCCGTGGCGGGCCTCTTCCTGGAGCGCGTGGCGGCCACGCCGGACGCCGAGGCCTATCGGTATCCGGTCCCGTCGGCGAGCCAGGGGCCGGACGACTGGAAGTCACTGACCTGGGCGCAGTCCGCCGAGCGGGTCTACGCCATCGCGGCGGGCCTCATCGAGCTGGGCGTGCAGCCCGAGCAGCGCGTCGCCCTCGCCGCCGGCACCCGGATCGAGTGGATCCTCGCCGACCTCGGCATCATGTGCGCCGGCGCGGCCACCACCACGGTGTACCCGCAGACCAACGCCGACGAGTCCGCGTACATCCTGTCGGACTCCGAGAGCCGGGTGCTGATCGCGGAGAACGCCGAGCAGCTGGCCAAGGCCAAGGAGAAGCGCGCCGAGCTGCCCGAGCTGACGCATGTCGTGGTGATCGACGGGGCCGGTGTCGAGACCGCCGACTGGATCCTCACCCTGGACGAGCTGGAGAAGCGCGGCGCGGCCCGGCTGGAGAAGGACCCCGACCTGATCAAGGAGCGGGTCGGCGCGATCGCCAAGGACCAGCTGGCCACCCTCATCTACACCTCCGGCACCACCGGCCGCCCCAAGGGGGTGCGCCTGCCGCACGACAACTGGTCGTACATGGCGAAGGCGATCGCCGCGACCGGGCTGGTCAGCGGCGAGGACGTGCAGTACCTCTGGCTGCCCCTCGCGCACGTCTTCGGCAAGGTACTGACCTCCGGGCAGATCGAGGTCGGGCACGTCACCGCCGTGGACGGCCGGGTCGACAAGATCATCGAGAACCTGCCGGTGGTGCAGCCGACCTACATGGCGGCCGTGCCGCGCATCTTCGAGAAGGTCTACAACGGCGTGGCCGCGAAGGCCCGCGCGGGCGGTGGCGCCAAGTACAAGATCTTCCAGTGGGCGGCCGAGGTGGCCCGCGAGTACGCCAAGGTCTCCCAGGACAACTTCCGGCGCACCGGCACCGCGTCCGTGCCGTTCGGTCTCGGCGCGAAGCACAAGGTCGCCGACGCACTGGTGTTCGCCAAGATCAAGGAGGCGTTCGGCGGCAACCTGCGGGCGTGCGTCTCCGGTTCGGCGGCGCTGGCACCCGAGATCGGGTACTTCTTCTCCGGCGCCGGCATCCACATCCTGGAGGGCTACGGCCTGACCGAGTCCTCGGCGGCGTCCTTCGTGAACCCGGGCGAGGCCTACCGCACCGGCACGGTCGGCAAGCCGCTGCCCGGCACGGAGGTGCGGATCGCCGACGACGGGGAGATCCTGCTGCGCGGGCCGGGCATCATGGAGGGCTACCACAAGCTGTCCGAGAAGACCGCCGAGGTGCTGGAGCCGGACGGCTGGTTCCACACCGGGGACATCGGGGAGCTGTCGCCCGACGGGTACCTGCGGATCACCGACCGCAAGAAGGACCTCATCAAGACCTCGGGCGGCAAGTACATCGCCCCGGCGGAGGTCGAGGGGCAGTTCAAGGCGGTGTGCCCGTACGTGTCCAACATCCTGGTGCACGGGGCCGACCGGAACTTCTGCACGGCTCTCATCGCGCTCGACGAGCTCGCCATCACCGACTGGGCCAAGGACAACGGGCTGGAGGGCAAGTCGTACGCGGAGATCGTTTCCTCGCCGGTCACGGTGGAGATGGTCGACGGGTATGTGAAGCAGCTCAACGAGGGGCTTCAGCGGTGGCAGACGATCAAGAAGTTCCGGCTGCTGCCGCGGGATCTCGATGTCGAGCATGGTGAGATCACGCCGAGTCTGAAGCTGAAGCGGCCTGTCGTGGAGCGGGAGTACAAGCATCTGATCGAGGAGATGTACGACGGGTCTCGCGAGGCGTAGGGGGTGGCGGGGCTGATCGAGCGGCTGCGGGTTCGTTGTGGTCGCTCGCGCAGTTCCCCGCGCCCCTAGGTGACTTCTCCCACCCTGCGTTTCAAGTCCTGGATCTCCGTCCTCAGGCGTTCCACCTCTCTGCCTTTTCGGTAGAGATCCAGGAAGACGCTGACCTTTGCCCTGAGCACCCACGGGTCGAACGGCTTGGTCACGTAGTCCGCGGCGCCGGTCGCGTAGCCGCGGAAGGCGTAGCCCGCGTCGTCGTCCGCGCCGGTGAGGAAGATGATCGGGACGTCCCGGGGCTGGTCGAGGCGTTTGATGTGGGCGGCCGTCTCGAAGCCGTCCATGCCGGGCATGCGGATGTCGAGCAGGACCAGGGCGATCGGCCGGCGCAGCAGGGCCTTCATCGCCTCCTCTCCCGAACGGGCGCGCAGCAGTGGCTCGTTGAGGGAGGCGAGGACGGCCTCCAGGGCGGTCAGGTTGTCCTCCATGTCGTCGACCAGGAGGATTCCGGCGCGTTCGGGGTGGGTGGGCGTGCCGCTCATGCCTCTTCTTCCGTGCCCTCGGGGTCCAGTAGTTCGCACACGACCGTCAGCAGGCCGTCGATGTCCACCGGCTTGGGTACGTAGTCGTTGGCGCCGCGGGCGATGGACTTCTCCCGGTCGCCGGGCATCGCCTTGGCGGTCAGGGCCACGATCGGCAGGCCCGACCAGCGGGGTGTGCGGCGGATCGCGGAGATGGTCTCGTAGCCGTCCATCTCCGGCATCATGATGTCCATCAGGACCAGTTCGACGTCGGCGCTGCGCTCCAGCGTCTCGATGCCCTCGCGGCCGTTCTCGGCGTAGAGCACGCTCATGCCGACCCGGCCCAGGACGTGGGTGAGGGCGAAGACGTTGCGGATGTCGTCGTCGACGATCAGCACCCGCCGCCCGGCGAGGATCCGGCCCGGCCGGCCGGACGTCCACGCCTCCAGCTTCGTCGGCGACGGCCAGGCTTCGTCCGTGTCGTGCGCGACCGGGAAGGTCCCGGCGGCCGGCTGGAGGGGCAGTGGGAGGCCGGCGCGGTCCTCGGGCGCCGGTGCGGGCGCGGTGTGGCCGGGGCTGACGACCGGCACGTAGAGGGTGAACGTGGAGCCGTGCCCGGGTTCGCTCTCGGCGACGATCCGGCCGCCCAGCAGGCCCGCGATCTCCCGGCTGATGGACAGGCCGAGGCCGGTCCCGCCGTACTTGCGGTTGGTGGTGCCGTCGGCCTGCGCGAACGCCTCGAAGATCACCGGGAGTTTCTCCGGCGCGATCCCGATGCCGGTGTCGGACACCGCGAACGCGATGACGTCGTCGGTGTCCCGGACCCAGCGGTGCTCGGCGTCCTGCACCCGGTCCACCCGCAGCTCAACCTTGCCGGACGCGGTGAACTTGATCGCGTTGGAGAGGAGGTTGCGCAGGATCTGCTGGAGCCGCTGCTCGTCCGAGTACATCTCGCGCGGTACGGCCTCGCCGACCGCGACCTCGAAGGCGAGCCCCCGGTCGAGGTGAGGGGCCGGAAGGTGGCGTGGACGTAGTCGAGCAGCTTGATGAGCGGGAGCCGCTTGGGGCGTACGTCCATCCGGCCGGCCTCGATCTTCGACAGGTCCAGGATGTCGTTGATCAGCTGCAGGAGGTCCGAGCCCGAGCGGTGGATGGTCGTGGCGAACTGCACCTCCTGGTCGGAGAGACGGCCGTCGGGGTTGTCGGAGAGCAGCCGGGCCAGGATCAGCAGTGAGTTCAGCGGCGTACGCAGCTCGTGTGACATGTTGGCCAGGAACTCCGACTTGTACTGGGAGGACGTGGCCAGCAGGGCGGCCTTCTCCTCCAGCGCGGCGTGGAGCGCTGCAGTTCGCCCTGCTGCTTCTGGAGTTCGTCCGAGCGCTCCTGCAGCTGCATGGCCAGGCGCTGGGACTCACCGAGCAGGGACTCCGTGCGGGAATTGGCGATGATCGTGTTGATGGCGACGCCGATGGTGTTGACGAACTGGTCGAAGAACGCCAGGTGGACGTCGGAGAAGCGGGAGAACGAGGCGAGCTCGATGACGCCCAGGAGCTTGTCCTCGAACAGGATCGGGATGATGACGATCGTGGTCGGGGCCGCTTCGCCCAGACCGCTGTTGATCTTGATGTAGTCGGGTGGAGCGCCCTCCACCAGGATGCGCTTCTTCTCCCGGGCCGCCTGCGCGACCAGGCCGTGCACCGGCAGGCCGCCGGTCTCGACCGTCGCGTCCTGGGCGGCGCCGTACCCGGCGATGAAGGCGAGCCCCTTGGTGGGGACCGTCGCTCCGGCCTCTTCCGGATCGGCCAGGTAGAACGCGCCGTACTGGGCGTTCACCAGCGGGGTCAGCTCGCGCAGTATCAGATCGGCGACCTCCATCAGGTCCCGGTGGCCCTGCATCAGGGCGGCGAGCCGGGCCAGATTGGACTCCAGCCAGTCCTTCGCGCGCGTCGTCTCGCGCAGGTTGGCCACCATCAGGTTGATGTTGTCCTTGAGCTCGGCGACCTCGCCCTGCGTCTCCACCGTGATCGAGCGGGACATGTCGCCCTGGGCCACAGCGGAGGCGACCTCGGCGATGGCGCGGACCTGGGTGGTGAGGTTGGAGGCGAGTTCGTTGACGTTGGTCGTCAGGCGCTTCCAGGTGCCGTAGACGCCCTCGACCCGGGCCTGGCCGCCCAGTTGGCCCTCGGAGCCGACCTCGCGGGCGACCCGCGTGACCTCCGAGGAGAAGGAGGACAGCGTGTCGACCATGGTGTTGATGGTGGTCTTCAGCTCAAGGATCTCGCCGCGCGCGTCCACGTCGATCTTCCGGGACAGGTCGCCCTGCGCCACGGCCGTCGCGACCTGGGCGATGTTGCGCACCTGGGAGGTGAGGTTGTCGGCCATGTAGTTGACGTTGTCCGTCAGGTCCCGCCAGACGCCGGAGACGCCCAGCACCTGGGCCCGGCCGCCGAGCCGCCCGTCGGTGCCGACCTCGCGGGCCACCCGTGTCACCTCGTCGGCGAAGGCGCGCAGTTGCTCCACCATCGTGTTGACGGTGTCCTTCAGCTCGAGGATCTCGCCGCGGGCGTCGACCGTGATCTTCTTCGACAGGTCGCCGTTGGCGACGGCCGTCGTCACCTGGGCGATGTTGCGGACCTGGGAAGTCAGGTTCAGCGCCATGAAGTTGACGTTGTCGGTGAGGTCCTTCCAGACGCCGGAGACGCCCCGCACCTGTGCCCGGCCGCCCAGCCGGCCCTCGGTGCCGACCTCGCGGGCGACGCGGGTGACCTCGTCGGCGAAGGCGGAGAGCTGGTCGACCATCGTGTTGATCGTGGACTTCAGCTCCAGGATCTCGCCCTTGGCCTCCACCGTGATCTTCTTGCCGAGGTCGCCCTGTGCGACGGCGGTGGAGACGAGGGCGATGTTGCGGACCTGCGAGGTGAGGTTGTCCGCCATGAAGTTGACGTTGTCGGTGAGGTCCTTCCAGACGCCGGAGACGCCCCGCACCTGTGCCCGGCCGCCGAGGTTGCCCTCGGTGCCGACCTCGCGGGCCACGCGGGTGACCTCGTCGGCGAAGGCGGAGAGCTGGTCGACCATCGTGTTGATGGTCGACTTCAGCTCCAGGATCTCGCCCTGCGCGTCGACCGTGATCTTCTGGGACAGGTCGCCGTTGGCCACCGCTGTCGTCACCTGGGCGATGTTGCGGACCTGGGAAGTCAGGTTCGACGCCATGAAGTTGACGTTGTCGGTGAGGTCCTTCCACACCCCGGACACGCCCCGCACCTGTGCCCGGCCGCCCAGCCGGCCCTCGGTGCCGACCTCGCGGGCGACGCGGGTGACCTCGTCGGCGAAGGCGGAGAGCTGGTCGACCATCGTGTTGACGGTCAGCTTGAGCTCCAGCAGCTCGCCGGTCGCCTCCACGGTGACCGTGCGGGTCAGGTCGCCGCGGGCCACCGCGGTCGTCACCGCCGCGATGTCCCGGACCTGGGCCGTCAGCCGGGACGCCATCGTGTTGACGGCCTCCGTCACGTCCCGCCAGCTGCCCGACAGGCCCTGCACCTTGGCCCGTCCGCCGAGCCGCCCCTCGGTGCCCACCTCGCGGGCCACCCGCGTCACCTCGGTGAACAGCGACAGCTGGTCCACCATCTTGTTCACGGCCCGGCCCAGGTGCCGCAGATCGCCGCGCAACTGCCGGGTCCCGTCGTGCAGATCGACCCGCTGGGTCAGATCGCCGCCGGCCACCGCGTCCAGCACACGTGTGGCGTTCGCCGCCGGGGCGACCAGGGCGTCGAGCAACTGGTTCACGTCGTTGACGCGGGACGTCCACAAGCCCTGGCCGGGGCTGGCCGAGAGCCGCTCGTCGAGCCGGCCGTGCCGCACCAGTTCCCGTCGGACGCGCTGCACCTCGAAGGTGAAGTGGACGCTGCGGTCCATGATCTGGTTGTAGACGGCGGTCAGTTCGGCCACCATCCCGTGGCCTGATTCCGGCACCTTGGCGAAGTCGCCGTCGCGTGCCGCGGTCATGGCGGCGAGCAGGGGGCGCAGATCGGATGCACGAATCTGACCGTCTTCGTACCGGTCTTCGACCACAGGAGTAGCACGGTTCTCACTCATGGCGGCCCACTTCGGTAACTCGGCGCTTATGGGCGTGGTCAGTCTGTCACTCTGTCGGCATCGACTGTGGCGTATTCGTACGAACTGCCCGGGGAGCTGTCCATGGGGGCCATTCCGACGCAACGGGAGACCGCCTCCCGTGCCTCAGAAGCGCCTGGAGCCGCTTGGGAGACGCCCGTGCCCGTCCAGGAAGGGCCCGTTCCCGAGGAGCCCGCACCGTCCGCGGAGGTGATGGCACCGACCGCCGGGGCGCTCGCCTCCGACACACGCGCGCCCGCATGCGCGGCGCCCGAGACGGCCGCAGGGGTGCCCGCACCGGAGCGCGCGCGGGCGCACACGACCCTGTCCGGCACCTCTCTCGCCCCGGGCGCCGCCCGCGCCCTGGTGCGCGAGGCTCTCGCCGAGTGGACCGGGCTCGGACTGCCCGGCGCCGAGCACCTCACCGAGCGCCTCGCCGACGACGCCACGCTCGTCGTCAGCGAACTCGTCACCAACGCCGTCGTGCACGCCGGCACCGACGTCGAGACGGAGTTCCGGCTGGAAGGCGTCGAGGGCGGCACCCCGGACACGGCCGCGGTCGTCGTCGAGGTCTCCGACCACCACCCCTCCCGTGCCCCGCGCGGCGGCGAGCCGGAGACCCCGCACGACATCCCCGAGTACGGGCGCGGACTGCGGCTCGTCGGCGCGCTCTGCGAGGCGTGGGGCGTCACGTACCGCACGGGCCGCAAGACCGTGTGGGCCCGGCTGCCCGTCGGCGGCTGCGCGGCGGGCACGCAGATCGAGGCGTACGCCGGGGAGCACGCGCCGGCGCGCGGCCTGCGGATGGCGGAGATCCCGGCACCCGAACCACGCCCGGGTGAGGAGGTGGAGGAGGCCCCGTGGTCCAGGGGCGGCGGAGACGGGTGGGACATGCGTGCGTACCGAGAGCCGTGGGATTCACGGGGCGTTGGCGAGCCGTGGGGCACAAAAGGCGGCGGAGAGCCATGGGATGCGCGGGACGGCGGAGCACTGTGGGGCCCACGAGACGGACAAGAGACGGGGAACTCGCGCCAGGACCGGGAGCACCCGGGCCACGACGGGGAGGCCCAGCCCCGGCCCGGCTCACGGGAGTCCCGTGACCTGCGTGACTGGAACGACCTCCGGGACTGGCGGGACCGGCACGAGAACCGCGACGGACTGAACGGGCCCGACGGCGCCTGGCTCGGCCGCGGCGCCCTGTCCTTCCTCGCCGAGGCCTCCGACCTGCTCGCCGGACAGCTCGACGAGGACCTCGTCGCGGCCCTCGCCGGACAGCTGATCGTGCCCCGGCTGGCCGACTGGTGCGCGGTATGGCTGGAGGACGAGGCCACCGCCGGCGGCTGGAGCGGTGGAGCCGGCCTGGGCGGACCACGCCTCGCCCGGGTCTGGCACGGCAGCGAGAACCGCATCGAGGAGCTGCGCCGCGCCCTGGAGAAAGACCCGCCGCAGCCGTTCGACCCGTTGGGCGCGTCCCCGTTCGAGCGCGGCCGGGACCAGGGCGGGTCCGGGCCCGTCGACTGTCCCTGGCCCGGCGAGGCGCTCGGGGACGGCGAGCCCGGCTCGGCCCTCGCGTACCGGCTGGTCGCAGGGGGACGCCCGCTGGGCACCCTCGTCATCGGGCGGTCCGGACCGGCCGGCTTCCCCGACGAGATCACCGGCCTCGTCGAGGACCTCAGCCGCCGGGTGGCCCTCGCCATCGGCGCCGCCCGCCAGTACGCCCGGCAGGCCACCATCAGCGCCGTGCTCCAGCGCGGGCTGCTGCCCGGCGCCGTGGCCGAGATCCCCGGCGTGCGCAGCGCCCTCGTCTACGAGCCGTGCGACAAGGGCGGCCCCAGCGGTGACTTCTACGACCTGTTCCCGGCCGGCGACGGCCGCTGGTGCTTCGCCGTCGGCGACGTCCAGGGCAAGGGCCCCGAGGCGGCCGTCGTGATCGGGCTGGCCCGGCCCTGGCTGCGGCTGCTGGCCCGCGAGGGCTACCGGGTCGCCGACGTCCTCGACCGCCTCAACCAGCTCCTGCTGGACGACGCCACGGAGGCCGCCGACGCGGCCGCCCGGGCGCTGGTCGCCGCGGGCGCGCGACCGACCCAGCCCGGCGACGGTCCCCAGACCCGCTTCCTGTCGCTGCTCTACGGCGAGCTCGTCCCCTTCGACGGTGGTGTCCGCTGCACCGTGGCCTCCGCCGGGCACCCGCTGCCCCTGCTGCTGGGGGCGGGCGGCGAGGTGCACACGACCGCGCAGCCCCAGACCCTCCTCGGCGTCGTCGAGGACGCCACCTACACCAGCGACACCTTCGAGCTGCGGTCCGGCGACACCCTGCTCTGCGTCACCGACGGAGTGACCGAGCGCCGCTCGGGCTCCCGCCAGTTCGACGACGGGGACGGACTCGCGGCGGCGCTGGCCGGGTGCGCCGGCCTGGACGCGGAGCTCATAGCCGAGCGGATCAGACGGCTCGTGCACGAATTCGGGGCCCGGCCCCCGGCGGACGATCTGGCGCTGCTGGTGCTCCAGGCGGACTGACCGCCCGGGTGCTGGACAATGGAGGGCATGCCTTCCGCACTTCCCGACGGCGAGCCCGTCCCCGACGACGGCGCGCTGCCCGCGTCCGCCCTCGCCGGGGCCGCCGACCGTCCGCTCGGGTTCTACCTGCACGTCCCGTACTGCGCCACCCGCTGCGGCTACTGCGACTTCAACACGTACACCGCGACCGAGCTGCGCGGCAGCGGCGGCGTGCTGGCGTCCCGCGACAACTATGCCGAGACGCTGGCCGACGAGATCCGGCTGGCGCGCAAGGTGCTGGGGGACGATCCGCGGCCGGTGCGGACGGTGTTCGTGGGCGGCGGCACGCCCACGTTGCTGGACGCCGGTGATCTCGTACGGATGCTGAAGGCCGTGCGGGACGAGTTCGGGCTGGCGGAGGACGCCGAGGTCACGACCGAGGCGAACCCGGAGTCGGTCGACCCCGCGTACCTGGCCGCCCTGCGCGAAGGGGGCTTCAACCGGATCTCCTTCGGGATGCAGAGCGCGCGGCAGCACGTGCTGAAGGTGCTGGACCGTACGCACACGCCGGGGCGGCCCGAGGCCTGTGTGGCGGAGGCCCGGGCGGCCGGGTTCGAGCACGTCAACCTCGACCTGATCTACGGCACTCCCGGGGAGTCCGACGACGACTGGCGGGCCTCGCTGGACGCGGTGCTGGGCGCCGGGCCGGACCATGTCAGCGCGTACGCCCTGATCGTCGAGGAGGGCACGCAGCTGGCCCGTCGTATCCGCCGGGGCGAGGTGCCGATGACCGACGACGACGTCCACGCCGACCGGTACCTGATCGCGGACGAGGTGCTCTCCGGCGCGGGCTTCGAGTGGTACGAGGTGTCGAACTGGGCGACCTCTCAGGCCGGGCGGTGCCTGCACAACGAGCTGTACTGGCGGGGGGCCGACTGGTGGGGGGCCGGGCCCGGTGCGCACAGCCATGTGGGCGGGGTGCGGTGGTGGAACGTGAAGCATCCGGGGGCGTACGCGGCCGCGCTGGCGGCGGGGCGGTCGCCGGGGGCCGGGCGTGAGGTGCTCTCGGAGGAGGACCGGCGGGTCGAGCGGATTCTGCTGGAGCTGCGGCTCAAGGAGGGTGTGCCGTTGTCGCTGCTGCGGGAGGAGGGGCTTGCGGCGTCTCGGCGGGCCTTGTCCGAAGGGTTGCTTCAGAAAGAGCCGTATGCGGAGGGGCGGGCTGTGCTGACCTTGCGCGGGCGGTTGCTGGCGGACGGGGTTGTGCGCGATCTCGTGGACTGAGGTGCTCGGCGTCGGTGCCGGGCGCGGGGGGTTCCGCAGCCCGGCGTAGCGGGGTGCGGCTGCGCCCACCCGTGCCGCCCCAGCGGCACGATTGCCCGTAGCTAAGAGCAGCTGAGACCGGCTACGGCGCCGTCACGAAGTCGATCAGTTCCTCCACCCGGCCCAGCAGCTCCGGCTCCAGGTCCTTGTACGAGTGGACGCCCGACAGGATCCGCTGCCATGCGGCGCCTGTGTTCTCCGGCCAGCCCAGGGCCCGGCACACGCCCGTCTTCCAGTCCTGACCGCGCGGGACCCGGGGCCAGGCGGCGATGCCCAGCGACTGCGGCTTCACCGCCTCCCAGATGTCGATGTAGGGGTGGCCCACGACCAGGGCGTGCTCGCTCGTCACCGACTGTGCGATGCGCCACTCCTTCGAGCCCGGTACGAGGTGGTCCACCAGGACGCCCAGGCGCGCGTCCGGCCCGGGGGCGAACTCGGAGACGATCGACGGCAGGTCGTCGACGCCCTCCAGGTACTCCACGACCACGCCCTCGATGCGCAGGTCGTCGCCCCACACCTTCTCGACCAGCTCGGCGTCGTGGCGGCCCTCGACGTAGATGCGGCCGGCCCGGGCCACACGGGCGCGTGCGCCGGGGACGGCGACCGACCCCGAGGCCGTGCGGGTGGGACGCGCCGGGCCGCCGGGCGCGGGCCGGACGAGGGTCACCACCCTGCCCTCCAGCAGGAAGCCGCGCGGCTCCATCGGGAACACCCGGTGCTTGCCGAAGCGGTCCTCCAGCGTGACCGTGCCCGCCTCGCAGCCGATCACCGCGCCGCAGAAACCGGTCCCCGGCTCCTCCACCACCAGGCCCGGCTCCGCCGCCACCTCGGGCACCGGCTTCGGCTTCTTCCACGGCGGGGTCAGGTCGGCGGAGTACTGGCGCATTCGGATGACGATAGGAGAAGGCGGACGGCGATCACCGCGACACGCCGAAACGCGCCGCCAGCGCGTCCCGTTGCGCCCGCACGAACGCCGCGTCCACCACCGCTCCGTGACCGGGCACGTACACCGCGTCCTCGCCGCCCAGGTCGAGCAGCCGGTCCAGGGCGGCAGGCCAGTGCGAGGGCACCGCGTCGGGGCCCGCCTGCGGCTCGCCCGACTCCTCGACCAGGTCGCCGCAGAACACCACCTCCGGATCACCGGGCACCAGCACCGCCAGGTCGTGCGCGGTGTGCCCCGGCCCGACGTTCGCCAGCAGCACCTGCCGGCCGCCGCCCAGGTCGAGCGTCCACTCACCGGAGACCAGGTGGCCGGGCGGGACCAGCCGCTCCGCCGCCTCCTCGGCCGTGGGCGCCGCCAGGCCCTGGCGCACCGCGTCCTCCCGCAGCTCCTCGCGGTCCCGCACCCGTGACAGCACCGCGTCCACGCCCACCGCGCCGAACACCTCGGCGTCCGGGAGTGCCGCTGCGCCGAAGACATGGTCGAAGTGCGGGTGGGTCAGCGCGATATGTGTCACACGGTGGCCTGTGAGCGCCCGCGCCTGCGCGGCCAGTTTCGCGCCCTCGGCGAGGCTCGACCCCGCGTCGATCATGAGGACCGCCCCCTCGCCGGCGACCAGCCCCGTCGTGCAGTCCCACACCGGCAGCCGGCACCGCCCCACACCGGCGGCCACGCGCTCCCATCCGAGGTCTTCCCAAGTCACCGTCATACGGCGACGCTAGCGGTGCGCCCCGCTCGGGGCACGGCGTCGCACGACCAGCCTTGCCGGGGGTGTACCCCACCGCCGTACACTGGGCCGGGGATGCTGGCACTCGCACGCGCAGAGTGCCAGGCCGGACCGGCAGGGCAAGCAGGCGGAGACTTCTGGAGGTGTGCGCGATGCTCAGTGAACGCAGGCTGCAGGTGCTGCGCGCCATCGTCCAGGACTACGTCGGCACCGAGGAGCCGGTGGGCTCCAAGGCCCTCACCGAGCGGCACAGCCTCGGCGTCTCCCCGGCCACCGTCCGCAACGACATGGCGGCCCTCGAGGACGAGGGGTACATCGCCCAGCCGCACACCAGCGCCGGGCGCATCCCCACCGACAAGGGCTACCGACTGTTCGTCGACAAGCTCGCCGGCGTCAAGCCGATGACCGCGCCCGAGCGGCGCGCGATCCAGAACTTCCTCGAGGGTGCCGTCGACCTCGACGACGTCGTGGCGCGCACGGTGCGGCTGCTCGCGCAGCTCACGCGTCAGGTCGCCGTCGTGCAGTACCCGTCGCTGACCCGCTCGACCGTGCGGCACGTGGAGTTGCTCTCCCTGGCGCCCGCGCGCGTGATGCTCGTGCTGATCACGGACACCGGGCGGGTCGAGCAGCGGGTGGTCGACTGCCCGGCGCCCTTCGGCGACGCCTCACTCGCGGATCTGCGCGCGCGGCTCAACAGCCGCGTGGCGAACCGGCGTTTCGCGGATGTGCCGAGTCTGGTGGAGGATCTCCCGGAGGCGTTCGAGCACGAGGACCGGGGTACGGTCTCTACGGTGCTCTCCACACTTCTGGAGACGCTCGTCGAGGAGAACGAGGAGCGGCTGATGATCGGCGGCACCGCCAATCTGACCCGCTTCGGGCATGACTTCCCTCTCACGATCCGGCCGGTGCTGGAGGCGCTTGAGGAGCAGGTCGTGCTCCTCAAGCTGCTCGGCGAGGCCAAGGATCCGGGCGTGACCGTACGGATCGGTCACGAGAACGCCCACGAAGGACTCAACTCCACGTCCGTCGTGTCGGTCGGCTACGGTTCGGGCGGCGAGGCAGTCGCCAAGCTCGGCGTGGTCGGACCGACCCGCATGGACTACCCGGGAACGATGGGAGCGGTACGCGCAGTGGCACGGTACGTCGGACAGATCCTGGCGGAGTCGTAGTGGCCACGGACTACTACGCCGTACTCGGCGTGCGCCGCGACGCGTCGCAGGAAGAGATCAAGAAGGCCTTCCGGCGGCTCGCGCGCGAGCTGCACCCGGACGTCAACCCCGATCCGAAGACCCAGGAGCGGTTCAAGGAGATCAACGCCGCTTACGAGGTGCTGTCGGACCCGCAGAAGAAGCAGGTCTACGACCTCGGCGGCGACCCGCTCTCGCAGGCCGGAGGCGGCGGTGCGGGCGGCTTCGGAGCCGGTGGCTTCGGCAACTTCTCGGACATCATGGACGCGTTCTTCGGCACGGCGTCGCAGCGCGGACCGCGCTCGCGCACCCGCCGCGGCCAGGACGCGATGATCCGTATCGAGGTCGAGCTCGACGAGGCGGCCTTCGGCACGACCAAGGACATCCAGGTCGACACGGCCGTCGTCTGCAACACCTGCAGTGGTGAGGGCGCGGCCCCGGGCACCTCCGCCCAGACGTGTGACATGTGCCGCGGCCGCGGTGAGGTCTCGCAGGTGACCCGGTCCTTCCTGGGCCAGGTCATGACGTCCCGCCCGTGCCCGCAGTGCCAGGGCTTCGGCACGGTCGTCCCGACGCCGTGCCCGGAGTGCGCCGGCGACGGCCGCGTCCGGTCCCGCCGGACGCTCACGGTCAAGATCCCGGCCGGTGTGGACAACGGCACGCGGATCCAGCTCGCCGGCGAGGGCGAGGTCGGTCCCGGCGGCGGCCCGGCCGGTGACCTCTACGTCGAGATCCACGAGCTGCCGCACAGCACGTTCCAGCGGCGCGGCGACGACCTGCACTGCACGGTGACGATCCCCATGACGGCGGCGTCCCTCGGCACGAAGGTGCCGCTGGAGACGCTCGACGGCATGGAGGAGGTCGACATCCGCCCGGGCACCCAGTCCGGCCAGTCGATCCCGCTGCACGGCCGGGGCGTCACGCACCTGCGCGGCGGCGGTCGCGGCGACCTCATCGTCCACGTCGAGGTCCAGACCCCGACCAAGCTCGACCCCGAGCAGGAGCGCCTGCTGCGCGAGCTCTCCAAACTCCGCGGCGAGGAACGCCCCACGGGGCAGTTCCAGCCGGGGCAGCAGGGGTTGTTCTCGCGGCTGAAGGATGCCTTCAACGGGCGCTGACACGGCTGGTCCGGCTGCCTGCCGGGGGTCCGGGGGTCGTCCCCCGGGCAGGCACAGTCAGCCGGGCCAGCAGGGGTTGTTCTCGCGGTTGAAGGACGCGTTCAACGGGCGCTGACCGGGGGAGCCTCCGGCCATGGGAGGTGCCTGTTCCTCTGGTCTATGCCAGTGGGCAGGCCGGTTTCGGAGTGGTGCGGAGGACGTGACAACATGCGGTCATGTCCTCCGCACTGACCGATCTCTTCCCCCACCCGATCGTGCAGGCCCCCATGGCGGGTGGCGTCTCCGTGCCGCAGCTCGCCGCCGCCGTGTGCGAGGCGGGCGGGCTCGGGTTCCTCGCCGCCGGGTACAAGACCCCCGACGGGATGTACCAGGAGATCAAGCAGCTCCGGAGCCTCACGAGCAGGCCCTTCGGCGTCAACGTCTTCATGCCGCAGCCGGAGTACGCCGACCCCGCCGCCGTCGACGTCTACGCCCACCAGCTCGCCGGCGAGGCCACCTGGTACGAGGCCGAGCTCGGCGACCCGGACAGCGGACGCGATGACGGCTTCGAGGCCAAGCTCGTGGTGCTGCGCGACAACCCCGTGCCGGTGGTGTCCTTCCACTTCGGCGTCCCGAGCCGCGAGGTCGTCGACGCCCTGCACCGCGTCGGCACCTTCGTCCTGGCCGCCGCGACCACCCCCGACGAGGCCCGGGCCGTCGAACGGGCGGGTGCGGACGGGGTCATCGCCCAGGGCGTCGAGGCCGGCGGCCACCAGGGCACCCACCGGGACATCCCCGAGACCGACCGTTCCGGCATCGGCCTGCTGTCGCTGATCGCGCAGGTCCGTGAGGCCGTGAGCATCCCGATCATCGCCGCCGGCGGCATCATGCGCGGCAGCCAGATCGCCGGTGTCCTCGCCGCGGGCGCGAGCGCGGCCCAGCTGGGCACCGCCTTCCTCGCCACGCACGAGTCGGGGGCGAACGCCCTGCACAAGCAGGCGCTGACCAACCCCCTCTTCGTGCGCACGGAGTTGACCCGGGCCTTCTCCGGCCGCCCGGCACGCGGGCTCGTCAACCGGTTCCTGCGCGAGCACGGCCCGTACGCGCCCGCCGCCTACCCCGAGATCCACCACCTCACCTCGCCGCTGCGCAAGGCCGCCGCCAAGGCCGGGGACGCGCAGGGCATGGCGCTGTGGGCCGGGCAGGGGCACCGGATGGCGCGGGAGCTGCCCGCCGGGCGGCTGGTGGAGGTGCTGGCCGGTGAACTGGCCGGCGCCCGTGCCTCGTTGACCGGTGGGGGCGTGCTGTGACCGCGCCGGTGTTCGTGGTCGAGCACTTCGACGCGGGCGGTGGCGGCCGGTACGTCCTCGACGGGCCGGAAGGACGGCACGCCGTCTCCGTGAAGCGGCTGCGCGCCGGTGAGGACGTCGTCCTCACGGACGGGTCCGGCCGCTGGGCGGACTGCGTCGTGCTCGACACCGAGGGCAAGGACCGGCTGATCCTCCAGCTGGACTCGGTGCACGAGGAGCCCGCCGAGGAGCCCCGGGTCACCGTCGTCCAGGCGCTGCCCAAGGGCGACCGGGGGGAACTCGCCGTCGAGACGATGACCGAGGTCGGCGTCGACGCGATCGTGCCGTGGGCGGCGGCGCGCTGCATCACGCAGTGGAAGGGCGACCGCGGAGCGAAGGCCCTGGGCAAATGGCGGGCCACGGCCCGGGAGGCCGGCAAACAGTCCCGCCGGGTGCGCTTCCCGGAGGTCGCGGAGGCTGCCACGACCAAGCAGGTCGGCTCCCTGCTGGCCGGAGCGGACTTCGCCGCCGTGCTGCACGAGAGCGGGGACACGCCCCTGGCCACGGCCGAACTGCCGGCCACCGGCGAGATCGTGCTGGTCGTGGGGCCCGAGGGGGGCGTGGCGCCGGAGGAGCTGGCGCAGTTCGAGGAGGCGGGGGCGCAGGCGTACCGCCTCGGGCGCAGTGTGCTGCGCACATCGACTGCCGGGACGGCCGCCGCGGCCGTGCTCCTGGCACGCACCGGACGCTGGTCCTGACCTCTGGAGGCACCGTGGAACTCGCACAGGTCCGTCTGCTCGTGACCGATTTCTCCGCCTGTTACCGCTTCTACGGCGAAGTCCTCGGCCTCAAGCCGCAGTCGGGGGCTGCGGACGGGCCGTACGAGAAGTTCAGCCCCGCGGTCGGTTCCGCGGGAATCGCCCTCCAGGACCGGTCGATGATGGCCGAGGTGCTCGGCGAACTGGGTGACACGGCGGCCGGCCACCGCTCCCTGGTCGTGCTGCGGGTGGACGGGCTGGACGCGTACTGCGAGGAGATCACGATGCGCGGCGCCACGGTGCTGCGCGGCCCGGCGCCCATGACGGACCGCATGCGGGTGGCCCATCTCAAGGACCCCGAGGGCAACTTGGTGGAGCTTCAGGAGTGGCTGCTGCTGCGCGGCTGACGCCTTTGCGCCCTACCGCGCGGCCTCCGGCAGTGGCAGGCTCCCTTCCATGGGGGCTTCGAGAAGGAAACGGCCGGGGCCGCGCGGCCGGCGGGTTGCGGTCGCGGCGACGTTCGCCGTCGTGGCCGTGGGCGGCGCCGTCGCCTGCGAGCCCGGCAGTGTCAGCGCCGCGTCCGTCGCGTACACCACCGACCAGACCGTGACCAAAGAGCTCAACCGGCAGAAGGCGGACGTACGGTGGCTCACGTGCACCGCCTCCTACGGGGAGAACGGCGGGAAGTCGTCACCCTCGGCGCGTGAGCGGACCGTCGCGACCGTCGACTGCGAGGGCGAGACCGACGACGGCAAGGACATCACCGTCGACGGCAAGGTCACCCACGCGGTGAACGGCGCCTGCGTACGCGGGAACATCACCGCCAAGGTGGACGGCAAGGTGTGGTTCGAGGTCGACGGCCTCGGCGACTGCGACTCCACCAGCCCGCCGCCCGTCGGCGGCCCCCCGAACGGGCAGCCCGGGCCGACGGTCACCGTGACCGTCACCCAGACCATCTGGTGCGAGCGGTATCCGGACTGCCGCCCTGTCGAGGGCAAGTGATCGGAACCCTGTCCGCGCGGCGTCGTCCCTGCATAGGGTGATCGGGTGACATCGCCTGCTTACCTCCGGTTCCCCCATGTGCGCGGCGACCTGGTCGCCTTCACCGCCGAGGACGACGTGTGGCTCGCTCCACTCGACGGCGGCCGGGCCTGGCGGGTCAGCGCCGACAACATGCCGGTGACCCAGCCCCGCATCTCGCCCGACGGCACCACCGTCGCCTGGACCTCCACCCGTGACGGCGCCCCCGAGGTGTTCATCGCCGCGGTCGACGGCGGTCCGGCCAGGCGGCTGACGTACTGGGGGAGTCTCAAGACACAGGTGCGGGGCTGGACCTCGGACGGCGAGGTCCTGGCGATCAGCACCCAGGGCCAGGCGAGCCTGCGCCGCACCTGGGCGCGCGCCGTCCCGCTCGACGGCGGCCCGGCCACCACCCTGCCGTACGGCCCCGTCGGCGACGTCGCGCACGGCCCGCACACGGTGCTGCTGTCCGCCCCCATGGGCCGTGAGGCGGCCTGGTGGAAGCGGTACCGCGGCGGCACGGCGGGCAAGCTGTGGATCGACCCCGAGGACAGCGGGGAGTTCGTGCGGCTGCACGAGGACATCGACGGCAACATCGAGTACCCGCTGTGGGTCGGGGACCGGATCGGTTTCCTCTCCGACCACGAGGGCACCGGAGCGCTCTACTCCTCCCTCGCCGACGGCTCCGACCTGCGCCGGCACACCCCTCTCGACGGCTTCTACGCCCGGCACGCCGCGAGCGACGGAACCCGGGTCGTCTACTCCTGCGCCGGTGAACTGTGGGTGCTGGACGACCTGGAGGGCGCCGAGCCCCGGCGGCTGGAGGTGCGGCTGGGCGGACAGCGCACCGATCTCCAGCCGTTCCCGGTGAACGCCTCCCGGTGGTTCGGCTCGGCGTCCCCGGACCACACCGCACGCGGCAGCGCCGTCGCCGTACGCGGCTCCGTGCACTGGGTCACCCACCGCTCCGGCCCGGCCCGCGCGCTGGCCGCGACACCGGGCGTACGGGCCCGGCTGCCCCGGACGTTCCGCGCGGACGGCGAGCAGTGGGTGGTGTGGGTGACGGACGCCGAGGGCGACGACGCCCTGGAGTTCGCGCCGGCCACCGGACTCGCCCCCGGGGCGACCCCCCGCCGGATCGCCGCCGGGCAGCTCGGCCGGGTGCTGGACCTCGCCATGGCGCCCGACGGCAGCCGTGCCGCCGTGTCCTGCCACGACGGGCGCCTGCTGCTGGTGGAGCGGGAGACGGGCGAGGTGCGGGAGATCGACCGCAGCGAGGACGGCGACGTGTCGGGCCTGGTGTTCTCGCCCGACTCGTCCTGGCTGGCCTGGTCCCACCCCGGCCCCCGGCCGCTGTGCCAGCTGAAACTCGCCAACACCACCGACCTGTCGGTCACCGAGGCCACCCCACTGCGGTTCCAGGACTACGCGCCCGCGTTCACCCTGGACGGCAAGCACCTCGCGTTCCTGTCGACCCGCTCCTTCGACCCGGTCTACGACGAGCACGTCTTCGACCTGTCCTTCGTGGTGGGCGCCCGGCCGCATCTGATCACCCTCGCGGCCACCACGCCCTCCCCGTTCGGGCCGCAGCGGCACGGCCGGTCCTTCGAGACGCCCGACCGGGAGGAGACCCCCGACAGCGAGGGCACCCCCACCACCCGCATCGACCTCGAAGGTCTCGCCGACCGCATCGTGCCCTTCCCGGTCGAGGCCGCCCGCTACACCGACCTGCGCGCCGCCAAGGACGGCGTCCTGTGGCTGCGCCATCCGGTCGCCGGGGTGCTCGGCGCTTCCCGGGCCACTCCGGACGACCCCGATCCCAAGTCCGAGCTGGAGCGCTACGACCTCGCCCAGCAGCGCCTGGAACATCTCGCCGTGGACGCCGACCACTTCGCGGTCAGCGGTGACGGCAAGCGGGTGCTGCTGTGGACGGACGGGCGGCTGAAGGTCGTCCCCAGCGACCGGCGCGCCTCCGGCGACGACGACAGCGACTCCAACATCACCATCGACCTGGGCCGCGTGCGCCAGATCGTCGACCCGGCGGCCGAGTGGCGCCAGATGTTCGACGAGAACGGCCGCATCATGCGGGACCACTTCTGGCGGCCGGACATGAGCGGCGTCGACTGGGACGGCGTCCTCGACCGCTACCGCCCGGTCGTGGAGCGGCTCGCCACCCACGACGACCTGGTCGATCTGCTGTGGGAGGTCCAGGGCGAGCTCGGCACCTCGCACGCCTACGTCATCCCGCGCGGCGGACATGGCGGCGGCCCCCGCCAAGGCCTGCTCGGGGCGGACATCTCCCGCCACGAGGACGGCAGTTGGCGGGTCGACCGCATCCTGCCCTCCGAGACCTCCGACCCGGACGCCCGCAGCCCGCTGGCCGCACCGGGCGTCGCGGTACGGCCCGGGGACGCCATAGTCGCGGTCGCGGGACAACCGGTCGACCCCGTTCTCGGCCCCGGCCCGCTGCTGATCGGCACGGCGAACAAGCCGGTGGAGCTGACCATCTCCCCGTCGGGCGGCGGCGACCCCCGGCACGCCGTCGTCGTCCCGGTCGCCGACGAAGAACCCCTGCGCTACCACGCCTGGGTCGCCGACCGCCGCGCCTACGTCCACGAGAAGTCCGGCGGCCGCCTCGGCTACCTCCACGTTCCCGACATGCAGGCCCCCGGCTGGGCCCAGATCCACCGCGACCTGCGCGTCGAGGTCGCCCGCGAGGGCCTGGTCGTCGACGTCCGCGAGAACCGGGGCGGCCACACCTCCCAACTGGTCGTCGAGAAGCTGGCCCGCCGCATCGTCGGCTGGGCCGTCCCGCGCGGCATGCGCCCCTACAGCTACCCGGAGGACGCCCCGCGCGGCCCCGTCGTGGCCGTCGCCAACGAGTTCTCCGGCTCCGACGGCGACATCGTCAACGCGGCCATCAAGGCCCTGGGCCTCGGCCCGGTCGTCGGCACCCGCACCTGGGGCGGCGTCATCGGCATCGACAGCCGCTACCGCCTGGTCGACGGCACTCTGGTCACCCAGCCCAAGTACGCGTTCTGGCTGGAGGGCTACGAGTGGGGAGTGGAGAACCACGGCGTCGACCCGGATGTGGAGGTCGTGCAGCGCCCCCAGGACTACGCGGCGGGCCGGGACACCCAACTGGACGAGGCCATCCGACTGGCACTGGAGAGCCTGGAGACGGCACCCGCCAAAATGCCTCCAGGCCTGCCCGCCTAAGGGGCGCGGGGGACTGCGCGACCAGCCACAACGCACCTGCGCAAGACGACGATACGATGCCCGAGTCGGACCTACATTCGGCCAACCCCCGGAGGGAAAATGGCAGGGGAACCCCAGGAAGACTGCCTGTTCTGCAAGATCGTCGCAGGCACCATCCCGGCGACGATCGTCCGCCAGACGGAGACGACCATCGCGTTCCGCGACATCAACCCCCAGGCCCCCACCCACGTCCTGATCATCCCCAAGGCGCACCACGAGAACGCCGCCGCCCTCGCCGCCGCCGACCCGGCCCTCACCGCGGACGTGCTCCGCGAGGCCCAGGCCGTCGCCGACGAGGAGAAGCTCGACAGCTACCGCCTCGTCTTCAACACGGGCAGCGGCGCCGGCCAGACGGTCTGGCACGTGCACGGCCACGTGCTCGGCGGCCGCGGCCTCGAATGGCCCCCCGGGTAGTCCGCCTTGTCCGTACGTGAACTCGTGGTCCTCGGCACCGCCAGCCAGGTCCCGACCCGGCACCGCAACCACAACGGCTACCTGCTGCGCTGGGACGGCGAGGGCATCCTGTTCGACCCCGGCGAGGGCACGCAGCGCCAGATGCTGCGCGCCGGGGTCGCCGCGCACGACCTGAACCGGATCTGCGTCACGCACTTCCACGGCGACCACTCCCTCGGCCTCGCCGGGGTGATCCAGCGGATCAACCTCGACAAGGTCCCGCACGAGATCACCGCCCACTACCCCCGCTCCGGGCAGCGCTTCTTCGACCGGCTCCGGTACGCCACCGCCTACCGCGAGACCGTCGGCATCACCGAGGCCCCGGTCGCCGCGGACGGGCCCCTCGCCCGTACGGACGGCTACACGCTCCAGGCCCGGAAGCTGTCCCACCCCGTGGAGTCGTACGGCTACCGGATCGTCGAGCCCGACGGCCGCCGCATGCTGCCCGAGCGGCTCGCCGCGCACGGCATCAAGGGGCCGGACGTGGGCCGGCTCCAGCGCGAAGGCGCGCTCGGCGGGGTCTCACTGGAGGACGTGAGCGAGGTGCGGCGCGGGCAGCGGTTCGCGTTCGTCATGGACACCCGGCTCTGCGACGGCGTGCACGCGCTCGCCGAGGGCTGCGACATGCTCGTCATCGAGTCGACGTTCCTCGACGAGGACGAGGAACTCGCCGTGGAACACGGGCACCTGACGGCAGGTCAGGCGGCGCGGGTGGCCCGGGACGGCGGGGTGCGGCACCTCGTGCTGACCCACTTCAGCCAGCGCTATACGGATCGTGGGGGCCCCTCCCGCTCGAGCGAAGCCGAGAGTGGGGGAGAGTTCGAGCGGCAGGCCCGGGCCGCCGGGTACGACGGTGAGCTGACCGTGGCCCACGATCTACTCAGGGTGCCGGTTCCGAAGCGTCGGTGAAACGGCCGTACGATGAGTTGATGTCCCTCCCCAAAGCCGAACTGCACCTTCACATCGAAGGCACCCTGGAACCGGAGCTCGCCTTCGAGCTCGCCGCGCGCAACGGCGTCACGCTGCCCTACGCCGACACGGACGAGCTGCGCGAGGCCTACCGGTTCGAGGACCTGCAGTCCTTCCTGAACCTGTACTACGAGCTCATGGCCGTCCTGCGCACCGAGCGGGACTTCGAGGACCTGGCGAACGCCTATCTCGCCCGGGCCGCCGCGCAGGGCGTGCGGCACGCGGAGATCTTCTTCGACCCGCAGGCCCACACCAGCCGCGGCCTGGAGATCGGCACGGTCGTCGAGGGGCTGTGGCGGGCGCTCGGGAACAGCGAGGCCAATCACGGTGTCTCGACCCGCCTGATCCTGTGCTTCCTGCGCGACGAGTCCGCCGAATCGGCCCTGGCCACGCTGGACGCGGCGAAGCCGTACCTGGACCGGATCACCGGCGTCGGCCTGGACTCCGCCGAGGTCGGACACCCTCCGGTGAAGTTCCGCGAGGTCTACGAGGCCGCCGCCGCGCTCGGTCTGCGGCGCGTCGCCCACGCCGGCGAGGAGGGCCCGCCGGAGTACATCACCGAGGCGCTGGACATCCTCGGCGTGGAGCGCGTCGACCACGGGCTGCGCTGCGTGGAGGACCCGGCGCTGGTGGAGCGGCTGGTGCGCGACCGGGTGCCGCTGACACTGTGCCCGCTGTCCAACGTCCGGCTGCGCACGGTCGACACCCTCGCCGACCACCCGCTGCCCGCCATGCTCGACGCGGGCCTCATGTGCACGGTCAACTCCGACGACCCGGCCTACTTCGGCGGCTACGCCGGCGACAACTTCGACGCAGTGCGCGCCACCCTCGGGCTCACCGAGGAGCGGCTGCGCGAGCTCGCCCGCAACTCCTTCCTCGCCTCCTTCCTGGAGGACGACGAGGAGCTGCGGGCGCGGTATCTCGCCGAGGTGGAGTCCTACACCTTCGGATAGTCCGAGCAGGTCAGAAGAGCTCCGACCCCGCCTTGTCGTAGGCACGCTGGGCGGGGACGGCCGGGGTCTCCACCTCGATCTCGATCACCGGCTGTTCCGGGGCACCGATCTCGGGAACAGCGCCGGTGTGGGCACCCGGGGCGGCGGCTACCAGGGCGGCAGGATGCCCGCCGCGGCGGCGGATCGTGCCGGGCAGCATCGGACGTCCGCCGGTGTGCAGGGCGACGGCGGTCATCGGCAGGGCGATCACCAGCAGTCCCGCGCCGAGGACCGCGCCCATGACCGGGAATCCGGCCTGCGCCGACAGCACACTGCCGGTCAGCGGCCCCGCGGCGGTGCCCAGTGAGGACGCCGAGCCGACCAGCACAGCCCAGCGGCCGCGCGGGTCGAGCGAGGCGGCGAGGCCGATGAGGTACGACAGCACCACCGGGTAGAGCGTGTTCCAGGCGATCTCGCCGGCCGCGAAGCTCCCCAGGTCGGTCGCGGAGGCGCTGAGCGTGATGCAGGCGGCGATGAGGACGGTGCCGCCGCCGATGGGTATCGCGCGTCCGAGGCGGGCCCCGAGGGCGCCCGCCGCGAGGACTCCGGCCAGGCCCGCGCCCAGCCCGAGGGCGAAGACCACGCCGACGGTCGCCTCGCCGAGGTGCACCTGTTCGAGGCCGATCCGGCCGCTGACGCCCCACAGGGAGTTCTGGGCGAGCGACCAGCACACCATCGCACCCGCCAGGAGCAGCCCCGAACGGGCGTGTGGCAGCCGGGCGTTGTCGTGCCGGGTGGCGGGCGCGACGGGCGTGCCGACGGGCAGCCGGCCGGTGAGCGGCCAGACCGCCAGGGCCGTCAGGGCGATCGCGGCCAGCGGCAGACCGTGGCCGGGGCCGAGGTGCGGCACCGTCAGATAGACGGCGCCCGCGAGCGCGGAGACGCTGAGCAGCCCGGCCGTGGAGGCCCGGTGCGGATCCCGCTGACCGGCGATGAGGGTCGCGGCGACGGTGGTGGCCGTGCCGGAGCCGAACCCGCCGACGATCGCGCCGGCGACGACGGCGGGAATCGCGGTGGTCAGGGCGGCGGCGCCGTAGCCGAGCAGGGCCAGGGCGAGGCCGAGCCGGGCGAGGGTGCGGGCTCCGACCCGCTCGACCCGGGAGGCCAGGGCGAATCCGGCGGCGGCCGAACTCAGGAGCAGGGCGCTGCCGACGGCACCGGCCTGGGTGGCGGAGAGCGGAAGGTCCGAATCGAGTCTGCCGACGGTGGTGGGCAGCAAGTACGGAGCGAGGTACCCGGCCGTGAAAAGGGCGACGAGGGGCCAGGGAGTGGTGCGGGGGGCGAACACGGGCGTTCCCAGGGCATGCGAAAGGAGCGGGGAAAAGGGGGGATTGGGCGACGACCGTCGACGGACAGGAACGCGCGAGCAATTTGTATCAAGCACGTAGTCACCCACGGGAGCCCGGGGGGTGTGATCTGGAGCACGTTGCGTTTGGGGTGGTGAAGCCCGGGTAGACGCGTGGCTTTTGCCGGGCGTCGAGCGTGCTTTCGCCGACGCTCGTGGGCGCTCCGGCTAACGCCAGTGCACCGCTCCGGGTCCCGCCGGAACGGCCACCTCGGCCTTCGCCCGGACCTCCCGCATCACGGCGACGATCCGCTCCTCGTGCTCGGGTGTGAGCCGGGCGACCGGCACCGAGCAGCTGATCGCGTCCTGTGCCGGGGTGTCGTAGCGCAGGGCGAATCCGAAGCCGACGATGCCGGGCACGCCCTCCTCACGGTCCACGGACCAGCCGCGTGACCGGATCCGCGCGAGGTCGGCCGCCAGGGATCCCCTGCTTGTGTGCGAGTTCGGGGTGAGCGCCTCGTACGGGCCCTCGGGCAGCTCCCCGTCCGGGCGTTCCGCCAGCAGCGCCTTGCCGAGGGCTCCGGCGTGCGCGGGCAGGCGCCGTCCCACCCGGCTGATCGTGCGCAGGTACTCGTGCGACTCCCGCGTCGCCAGGTACGCCACGTCCCGGCCGTCCAGCCGGCCCATGTGGATGGTCTCGCCGAGCGCCTCGGACGCCTCGTCGAGGTACGGCCGTACGGCCCGGACCCGGGGGTCGGAGTCCAGGTAGCTCGTGCCGGTGAGCAGGGCGTGGATGCCGATGCCGTACAGGGAGCCGGTGATGTCGGTGCGGACCCAGCCGCGCGAGATCAGGGTCTGCAGCAGCGCGTACATCGAGCTGCGCGGCACGCCGAGTTCGCCGGCCAGCTCCTGGAGCCGGGCCGGACGGTCGCCGCGCGCGGCGAGGAGTTCCAGCAGCTCGACCGTGCGCGCCGCGGACTTCACCTCGCGGACGCCCCCTGTCTCTGACATGCGCCGATGGTAATCGGGCCGCCCGGACGGTTGACGTTCCCCTATGCGACCCGCATTCTCATACGTGGATCACATCTACATGAGGAGACGGCTCCGTGGACCTCACCATCACCGACGTACGGCTCACGCCGATCCTGGTCGCCGACCCGCCGCTGCTGAACACCCAGGGCGTGCACCAGCCGTACACTCCCCGGCTGATCGTCGAGGTCGTCACCGCCGACGGGATCACCGGCGTGGGGGAGACCTATGGCGACGCCAAGTACCTGGAACTGGCCCGGCCGTTCGCCGAGCGGCTGAAGGGACGCCAGGTCAGCGACCTGAACGGCCTGTTCACGGTCGCGGACCAAGTCGCGGTGGACGACTCCCGCGTCGAGAACGCCGTCGACGTCGGCGGGCTGCGCGGCGTCCAGACCGCCGACAAGCTGCGGCTGTCCGTCGTCTCCGGCTTCGAGGTCGCCTGCCTGGACGCCCTCGGCAAGGCGCTCGGGCTGCCCCTGCACGCGCTGCTCGGCGGCAAGGTGCGCGACGCCGTCGAGTACAGCGCCTACCTGTTCTACAAGTGGGCCGGCCACCCGGAGGGTGTGGCGGCCGAGAAGGACGACTGGGGCGCCGCCCTCGACCCGGCGGGCGTGGTGGAGCAGGCCCGCCGCTTCACGGAGCGCTACGGCTTCACCTCCTTCAAGCTCAAGGGCGGCGTCTTCCCGCCCGGCGAGGAGATCGCGGCGATCAAGGCCCTCGCCGAGGCCTTTCCCGGGCACCCGCTGCGGCTCGACCCGAACGGCGCCTGGTCCGTGGAGACGTCCGTGACGGTGGCCCGGGAGCTCGGGGACGTCCTCGAGTACCTGGAGGACCCGGCGCTCGGCACACCCGCCATGGCCGAGGTCGCCGAGCGCACCGGAGTGCCGCTCGCCACCAACATGTGCGTGACGACGTTCGCCGAGATCAAGGAGGCCTTCACCCGGGGCGCCGTCCAGGTGGTCCTCTCCGACCACCACTACTGGGGCGGACTGCGCAACACCCAGCAGCTCGCCGCCGTCTGCCGCACCTTCGGGGTCGGAGTGTCGATGCACTCCAACACCCACCTCGGCATCTCGCTCGCCGCGATGACCCACGTGGCGGCCACCGTCCCGAACCTCCACCACGCCTGCGACTCCCACTACCCCTGGCAGTCCGAGGACGTCCTCACCGAGCGGCTCGCCTTCGAGGGCGGCAGGGTCGCCGTGTCCGACGCGCCCGGCCTCGGCGTGGAGCTCGACCACGAGCGGCTCGCCGCGCTGCACCGGCGGTGGCTGGACGACGACGGTGCCCTGCGGGATCGCGACGACGCGGCGGCGATGCGGATCACCGACCCGGACTGGGTGACCCCCGTGATGCCCCGCTGGTAGGGCCTGTCGGCGCCGCGGCGGGGGGACGGGAGGCCCTGCGCGAGCCCCGGGGACGGGTGGGCCCGGGGTGATCGGCGTCACGTCGTCGGCGATGTGGTGCAGACTGGCCTGATCCGCACCACGTCAGGGAGCGCATCGTGACCGCGTCCACCGCCCCGGCCGGAAAAGGCCCGGCCGGAAAGGCATCGCACCGCCCAAGCCAGGTCGACCCCCTCGCCCCCCTGCGCACACCGGACGACCCGCCCTGGGACGTCTACCTCACCGGCACCGTCTTCCTGGACATCATCTTCACCGGCCTCGACTCCGCCCCCGTGCGCGGGACGGAGTCCTGGGCGCGCGGGATGGGATCGAGCCCCGGCGGCGTCGCCAACATGGCGACCGCCCTGGCCCGCCTCGGCCTGCGTACGTCCCTCGCGGCGGCCTTCGGCGACGACCACTACGGCGACTACTGCTGGGACGCCCTGGAACACGGCGAGGGCATCGACCTCTCCCCGTCGCGCAGGGTGCCCGGCTGGCACTCCCCGGTGACCGTCTCCATGGCCTACGAGGGCGAGCGCACGATGGTCTCCCATGGTCACGAACCACCCCCCGAGGAGCCCGCCCCCGCGTGCCCGCCCCGCGCGCGTGCCGCCGTCGCCTCCCTCGCGCCCGGCGTGAGCGCGCCCTGGATCGCCCAGGCCGCGAGCAACGGCACCCGCGTGTTCGGTGACGTCGGCTGGGACGACACCGGGGCGTGGGACCTGGCGGGCCTGCCCGACCTGCGGCACTGCGAGGCGTTCCTGCCGAACGCGCAGGAGGCCATGCGGTACACGGGCGCGGACTGCCCCCGGGACGCCGCCCATGCCCTGACCGAGCACGTGCCGGTCGCCGTGGTGACCCTCGGCGCCGACGGGGCGTACGCGGTGGACCGGCGCACGGGGGAGACGGCGGAGGTGCCGGCCATCGCCGTCGAGGCGCTCGATCCGACCGGTGCCGGAGACGTGTTCGTCGCCGGGTTCGTGGCCGGCACGCTGGCGGACTGGCCGCTCGCCGACCGGCTGGCCTTCGCCGGGTTGACGGCGGCACTGTCGGTGCAGGAGTTCGGGGGGTCGCTGTCGGCGCCGGGGTGGTCGGAGATCGCGGCGTGGTGGCGGAAGGTGCAGTCGGTCGAGGGGCAGTCGCCGGTGGCGCTGGAGAGGTACGGGTTCCTGGCGGGGCTGGTGTCGGAGGAACTGGTCAGGCCCTGGCCGTTGCGGCGTGCCGTCCCCACGATCGGCTTCCGGCGCTCGGCGTGACCCTCATGGCCCGCCAGGGGGCTCCGCCCCCTGGACCCCCGGCCACCCGCCGCCCGTACCTGTCGGCCAGGAAGTGCCCTCGCCTCCGAAGCGCTCGGTCGAGAGCCGCCGTCGCCTCGTCTTTCCGGCCCCGCCCCCAAAACCCCTACGGCGTTGTCACTCCCCCGTCGTACCCTGGGAATCGCGAGGCCGCCCTCAGCTGTGCGGCCGTGACGAGGAGGAACCGCAGGCCTTCAGCGCCGGCCCATGACTCAATCACCGACAGCTCACACCCCCGCGCAGGACCAGGCGAGAGCACGGCTCACCGTCCCCGCCCAGCACCCCATGGTGACCGTTCTGGGGTCCGGCGACTCCCTCCTGCGCGTGATCGAGAAGGCCTTCCCGGCGGCCGACATCCACGTCCGGGGCAACGAGATCAGCGCGGTAGGCGACCAGAAGGACGTCGCCCTCATTTCGCGCGTGTTCGACGAGATGATGCTGGTGCTCCGCACCGGGCAGCCGATGACGGAGGACGCAGTGGAACGCTCGATCGCCATGCTGAAGGCGAGCGACAACGGCGAGAGCGACGGCCAGGAGACCCCCGCCGAGGTGCTCACGCAGAACATCCTGTCCTCCCGCGGCCGCACGATCCGTCCCAAGACGCTCAACCAGAAGCGCTACGTCGACGCCATCGACAAGCACACCATCGTCTTCGGCATCGGCCCCGCGGGCACCGGCAAGACGTACCTGGCCATGGCCAAGGCCGTACAGGCCCTGCAGTCCAAGCAGGTCAACCGCATCATCCTGACCCGCCCGGCGGTCGAGGCCGGCGAGCGGCTCGGTTTCCTCCCGGGCACGCTCTACGAGAAGATCGACCCGTACCTGCGCCCGCTCTACGACGCGCTGCACGACATGCTCGACCCGGACTCGATCCCGCGCCTGATGGCCGCGGGCACCATCGAGGTCGCGCCGCTCGCCTACATGCGCGGCCGCACGCTCAACGACGCCTTCATCATCCTGGACGAGGCCCAGAACACCAGCCCCGAACAGATGAAGATGTTCCTCACCCGCCTCGGCTTCGAGTCGAAGATCGTGATCACGGGTGACGTGACGCAGGTCGACCTGCCGGACGGGACGAAGAGCGGTCTGCGGCAGGTGCAGGACATCCTGGACGGCGTGGACGACGTCCACTTCTCCCGGCTGTCGTCGCAGGACGTGGTCCGGCACAAGCTGGTGGGCCGTATCGTCGACGCGTACGAGAAGTACGACACCACGCACGGCACCCAGAACGGCACGCACAAGAGCCGGGGCAAGTCCGGGCACAAGGGGAAGTAGACACACACAGCACCATGTCGATCGACGTCAACAACGAGTCCGGCACCGAGGTCGACGAGCAGGCGATCCTCGACATCGCCCGCTACGCGCTCGCTCGGATGCGCATCCACCCGCTCTCCGAGCTCTCGGTGATCGTCGTGGACGCCGACGCCATGGAGCAGCTCCACATCCAGTGGATGGACCTCCCCGGTCCGACGGATGTCATGTCCTTTCCCATGGACGAGCTGCGCCCGCCCTCCAAGGACGACGACGAGCCGCCGCAGGGACTCCTCGGCGACATCGTGCTGTGTCCCGAGGTCGCGCTGAGGCAGGGCAAGGAAGCGGAGACGCAGCACTCCATGGACGAGGAGCTCCAACTGCTCACCGTGCACGGCGTGCTGCACCTGCTGGGCTACGACCACGAGGAGCCGGACGAGAAGGCCGAGATGTTCGGCCTCCAGGCGGCCATCGTGGACGGCTGGCGCGCGGAGCGGGGCCTGACCGGCCCGTCCCCGGCGCCGACGGTCTCGTAGCGCTCGCCGATGAGTCCTCAACTCGCCCTGGGCGCCATCGCCCTGGTCGTCGTGGCCTGGCTCGCCGCCTGTGCGGAGGCGGGCCTCGCACGCGTCTCCAGCTTCCGCGCCGAGGAGGCCGTGCGCTCCGGCCGCCGCGGCAGCGCCAAGCTGTCCCAGGTCGCCGCCGACCCGACCCGCTACCTCAACGTGGCGCTGCTGGTCCGCGTCGCCTGCGAGATGGCCGCCGCCGCGCTGATCACCTACGGCTGCCTGAAGGAGTTCGACGGCACGACCGAGGCACTGCTGGTCGCCATCGCGGTCATGGTGCTCGTGTCGTACGTCGCCGTCGGCGTGTCCCCGCGCACCATCGGCCGCCAGCACCCGCTGAACACCGCGACGGTCTCGGCGTACGTCCTGGTGCCCCTGGCCCGGATCATGGGCCCGATCCCGTCGCTGCTGATCCTCATCGGCAACGCGCTCACCCCCGGCAAGGGCTTCCGCCGCGGCCCCTTCGCCTCCGAGGCGGAGCTGCGTGCCCTGGTCGACCTCGCCGAGAAGGAGTCCCTCATCGAGGACGAGGAGCGCCGCATGGTGCACTCCGTCTTCGAGCTGGGCGACACCCTCGTCCGCGAGGTCATGGTCCCGCGGACGGACCTGGTGGTGATCGAGCGCTTCAAGACCATCCGCCAGGCCCTCACCCTCGCCCTGCGCTCCGGCTTCTCGCGCATCCCGGTCACCGGGGAGAGCGAGGACGACATCGTCGGCATCGTGTATCTCAAGGACCTGGTCCGCAAGACGCACATCAGCCGCGACGCCGAGTCCGAGCAGGTGTCCACGGCGATGCGCCCGGCGTTCTTCGTGCCCGACACCAAGAACGCCGGCGACCTGCTGCGCGAGATGCAGAAGGAACGCAACCACGTCGCGGTCGTCATCGACGAGTACGGCGGCACGGCCGGCATCGTCACCATCGAGGACATCCTCGAGGAGATCGTCGGCGAGATCACCGACGAGTACGACCGTGAACTGCCGCCCGTCGAGGAGCTCGGCGACGACCGCTTCCGCGTCACGGCCCGCCTCGACATCGGCGATCTGGGCGAGCTGTACGGCCTGGAGGAGTTCGACGACGAGGACGTCGAGACAGTCGGCGGGCTGCTGGCCAAGGCGCTGGGCCGGGTGCCCATCGCCGGTGCCTCGTCCGTCGTCGACCTGCCCGACGGCCGGGAGCTGCGCCTGACCGCGGAGGCCGCGGCCGGCCGCCGGAACAAGATCGTGACGGTGCTGGCGGAGCCGCTGGGCCCGGCGGAGCCGCCCTCACGGGAGGAGAAGCCGGAATGACCCCGCAGGAGCTGCGCGCGTTCTGCCTGTCCTTCAACGCGGCGGTGGAGGACTTTCCGTTCAGCCCGGAGATCTCGGTCTTCAAGGTGCGGGGGAAGCTCTTCGCGCTGTCGTACCTCGACGCGCGGCCCCTGAAGGCCAATCTCAAGTGCGACCCGGACGAGGCGGTCCGCCTCCGCGGCGAGTACGAGGGGCTGATCGTCCCCGGCTGGCACATGAACAAACGCCACTGGAACACGGTGACGGTGGACGGGGGGCTCCCGGACCAGCTCGTCAGGGAGCTCATCGAGGACTCGTACGACCTGGTCGTCGCGGGTCTGCCCCGAGCGGATCGCCTGCGCCTCGACCGCTCCTGAGGCTTCCGTATGCTCGGATCATGACCGACAGCAGCGCGCTCGACCCCGAGGACCGCAAGATCGTCACCCTGGCCCGTTCCGCGCGGGCCCGCAACGGCGTGCCCGAGGGGGCGGCCGTACGGGACGAGACCGGACGTACCTATGTCGCGGGCACCGTGGCCCTCGACTCCCTGAAGCTCAGTGCCCTGCAGACTGCGGTGGCGATGGCGGTGGCCTCGGGCGCGACGTCCCTGGAGGCGGCGGCGGTCGTGACCGAGGCGGAGACCGCGTCCGAACAGGACCGGGCGGCGGTGCGGGATCTCGGCAGTGCGCAGACGCCGGTGTTGGTGGCCGGGCCCGACGGGACGGTCAGGGCCACCGTGACCGCTGGCTGATGTGTTGGCCGAACTTCGCTGTAACCACCGGTAATTAGGCCAGTTTTCAACCTTGCCGCCCCCTGCCCCACGCGCATCAATGGAACCGTAAGTTCCGACGGACCGTCAGGTTCGGCTCTCGCGCAGCGTGCCCGCACTCACCTGCCGAGCGGTCCCCCCACATGGAAAGGGAGCCGGAATCCCATGAGATGCAAGCGAATCGGAGCAGGTGCGGCACTGGCGGCCGGGGCCCTCGCGGTCACCGGACTCGCCTTCGCCCCCGCGGCCCTCGCCGTCACCCCCCAGACGGCGACGATCAGCGCGGACTGCGGCGCCTTCGGCAGTGGCGAGGCCACCCTCACGGCCACGCAGGACGGCACCGCCGCCACCCTCACGGTCAAGTCCTCCGCGATCACGGCGCCCATCGCGCTGGGAGAGGACTCGATCTCGTCCACCCTCACCCTGGTGAAGAGCGGCGGCGGCACCGTCGACTTCACCGGCACGGAGAACCCGGCGATAGCCGCCGGGGCCCCGGTCGAAGTCGGTCCCCTCACCGGCACCGTGGCCTCCGGCGACAGCCTGGAGGCCTTCGGCGGCTCGCTGAAGATGACCGTCTTCGGCATCACCATCACCTGCACGGCGGCCGGGCCGCAGTCGCCGGGCCCGTTCGTGTTCGACTGAGAACGAAGGCGGTGCGGCCCCGGCGTCAGAGCGCGTCGGGGCCGCGCTCGCCCGTCCGCACCCGCACGACGGTGTCGACGGGCAGCGCCCACACCTTGCCGTCGCCGATCTTGCCGGTGTGCGCGGCCTTCACGACCGCGTCGATGACCGCCTCCGCGTCCGCGTCCTCGACGACGACCTCGATCCGGACCTTGGGCACGAGGTCGACCTGGTACTCGGCACCGCGGTACACCTCGGTGTGGCCGCGCTGCCGGCCGTAGCCACTGGCCTCGCTCACGGTCAGCCCGTGCACGCCGAGTTCCTGCAGGGCGTTCTTGACCTCGTCGAGACGGTACGGCTTGACGATCGCGGTGATGAGCTTCATGCCTGGGGGGTGACCTTCTGGGCGGGGGAGACGACGGAGGAGGAGACCGGGGCGCCGTGGCCCAGGACCCCGTGATCGTAGGCCGTCTCGGCGTGCACCGTAAGGTCCAGACCGGTCTGCTCCTGCTCCTCGCTCGCGCGGAAGCCCATCGTGACGTCGATCAGCCGCCCGATCCCGTACGTCACGCCGAACGCGTAAAGCGCCACCACGACCACGGCCACCAGCTGCTTGCCGAGCTGGCCGAGGCCGCCGCCGTAGAGCAGGCCCTCGGCGCCGCCGGTCATCGACTCCTCGGCGAAGACGCCGATGAGGAGCGTGCCGATGACACCGCCGACCAGGTGGACGCCGACGACGTCCAGGGAGTCGTCGTAGCTCAGCTTGAACTTCCAGCTCACGGCGTACGAGCAGACGACACCGGCCGCGAGGCCCACGACCAGCGCGCCGAGCAGCGAGACGGACCCGCAGGACGGGGTGATGGCGACCAGGCCCGCGACCGCGCCGGACGCGGCGCCCAGGGTCGTGGGGTGGCCGTCGCGCTTCTGCTCCACGAAGAGCCAGCCGAGCAGGCCGGTGCAGCCCGCGGCGAGGGTGTTGAGGAACACGGCGGCCGCGAGCCCGTTGGCACCGAGCGCGGAGCCGGCGTTGAAGCCGAACCAGCCGAACCACAGCAGACCGGCACCCAGCACCACCATGGGCAGGTTGTGCGGGCGCATGGCCTCCTTCTTGAAGCCCATGCGCGGGCCCAGGACCAGGCACAGCGCCAGCCCCGAGGCGCCGGAGACGATCTCCACGGGCAGCCCGCCGGCGAAGTCCAGGGCGCCCAGCTTCTCCAGGATCCAGCCGCCCGGGCCCCACACCCAGTGCGCGACCGGAACGTATACGAGCAGCGCCCACACCGGCACGAAGACCAGCCACGCGCCGAACTTGGCGCGGTCGGCCACGGCGCCGCTGACCAGCGCGGCCGTGATGATCGCGAAGGTGAGCTGGAAGGTGGCGAAAAGCAGGGTGGGGACCGTGCCCTGGACGCTGTCCGGGCCCAGGCCGCTCATCCCTGCGTGCTCCAGCCCGCCGATGAGGCCGCCGGCGGCGTCCTCGCCGAAGGTGAGGGAGTAGCCGGCCGCCAGCCACACCACCGTCACCAGGGCGATCGACACGAAGCTCATCATCAGCATGTTGAGCACGCTCTTCGTGCGGACCATGCCGCCGTAGAAGAGGGCCAGGCCCGGGGTCATCAGCAGGACGAGGGCGGTGGCGGCGAGCAGCCAGGCGGTGTCGCCGGTGTCGGCGCTTGCGGCGGCCAGAGGCACGGTGTCTCCAACGGGGTGGGGGCTCCGGGGGCTCGTCAGAGAGTCGACGTCGTGCGTTTCGGGCTGTGCACGGGTGTGTTTCCACGGTGTTTCGTTGCGTGAGGGTTTCGAGAAGCTCACCGCGCCGGGGGCGCGCGGACCGCTGTGCGAAGGGGCTTCGTGGATCAGGGAGAATGGGCGGCATGAGCGTTCGCATGCAGTCATCCGAAGAGTCGGGCGAGACCGTCCACCGCGCCGGCTTCGCCTGCTTCGTGGGCCGCCCCAACGCGGGCAAGTCCACCCTCACGAACGCTCTGGTCGGCCAGAAGGTGGCGATCACGGCGGACCAGCCGCAGACGACCCGGCACACCGTGCGGGGCATCGTGCACCGTCCCGACGCCCAGCTGATCCTGGTCGACACCCCGGGGCTGCACAAGCCGCGCACGCTGCTGGGGGAGCGGCTCAACGACGTGGTGCGCACGACGTGGGCCGAGGTCGACGTGATCGGCTTCTGTCTGCCCGCGAACGAGAAGCTCGGTCCGGGTGACCGTTTCATCGCGAAGGAACTGGCGTCCATCAAGAAGACGCCGAAGATCGCGATCGTCACGAAGACCGACCTGGTGGACGGCAAGACGCTCGCCGAGCAGCTCATCGCGATCGACCAGCTCGGCAAGGAGCTGGGCTTCGAGTGGGCGGAGATCGTGCCCGTGTCGGCGGTCGGCGACCAGCAGGTGGGCCTGCTGGCCGACCTGATCGTCCCGCTCCTGCCGGAGGGCCCGGCGCTCTACCCCGACGGGGAGCTCACCGACGAGCCCGAGCAGGTCATGATCGCGGAGCTGATCCGCGAGGCCGCGCTGGAGGGCGTCCGCGACGAGCTGCCGCATTCCATCGCCGTCGTCGTCGAGGAGATGCTCCCCCGGGAAGACCGCCCCGCCGACAAGCCCCTCCTCGACATCCACGCCTTCGTCTACATCGAGCGCCCCAGCCAGAAGGGCATCGTCATCGGCCCCAAGGGCAAGCGCCTGAAGGAGGTCGGCATCAAGTCCCGCAAGCAGATCGAGGCGCTGCTCGGCACACCGGTCTTCCTGGACCTGCACGTGAAGGTCGCGAAGGACTGGCAGCGGGATCCCCGGCAGTTGCGGAAGCTGGGGTTCTGACGTCCCGCGAGGCCATTGCGCGAGCCTTGGCCCCGTGACGTCCCCGCACCGCGTTACGAAGCCGTCCCCAGGCTCGCCCACACCGCGTTGCCGCCGGTGAGGGTCGAGCGGGCGATGCCCCAGCTGTCGGCTATCTCGCGTACGAGCAGCAGGCCGCGGCCGCCCTCGTCGTCGGGGCCCGGGCAGCGGTCGGGGATGCCGCGGCCCGTGAGGTCGCCGTCGTGGACCTCCAGCCGGAAGCGCGCGTGCGTCATCAGCTGGACGCCGCACAGGATCCGCTCGCTGAGCGTGTGCAGCACGGCATTGGTCACCAGCTCGGACACGAGCAGCACGGCGTTCGCGCACGCCTCGTCGGGCACCTGCCACGCGGCCAGCCGGGCGCGCATGGCGTCGCGGGCGGCTCTGACGCTGGTCCGCTGTGGGGGCAGCTCCAGCCAGTCGGTGCGGTCCGGGCGCACCGCGTCCAGGAATCGGGGAGTGGATGTCGTGTGGGGGGACACGGCGATCGCCTTCCGTGGGGGGTGGGCGCAGTCAAGGAAGGGGCGAGCGGACAACGGACGGCCCGGTGGGGGGAGTTGCTGCTTCCGGAACCCTGGTCACACAAGTAACTATGCTCGTGAAGCAGTTCACACTGCAACCATCTGCCTGATAATTTCAGAACGACGGTATCGCCCGGGCGGAACGGTCCGGTGGGACGTTCAAGTCCTCACGGAGTCGGCAGCCGTGATGATCCCTCAGGAGGCACGGCGTGAACCGCCGCTGACCATCCGCCGTCTGGAGAAGGCCGAGGTCGGCCTGAAGATCCTCTACGTCGAGAAGCTCCTGGAGACCTACGGAGCCGGCGGCCAGGAGATCGAGGAGTTCACCGGCCTGGCCGAGCGGGCCAACGAGCCCGGCTGGTGGCACCCCTACCGCGATGTGATGCCGTCCTGGTTCACGGCCTACGTGAGCCTGGAGACGGGCGCCAGAACGCTGCGCACCTATGAGCCGCAGTACGTCACCGGCCTGCTCCAGACGCCCGGGTACGCGCGTGCCGTGCTGCGCGGCGGCTTCCCCAACGACGGCGAGGACGGCCTCGACCGGCGTGTGGAGCTGCGGCTGCGCCGCCAGAGCCTGCTCACCAGGCAGGACGCGCCCACGCTGTGGGTGGTGATGGAGGAGGCCGTGCTGCACCGGGTGGTGGGAGGCCCCGAGGTGATGCGGGAGCAGATCGACCGGCTCCTGGAGGCGTCCGAGCTGGAGCACCTCAGCGTCGACATCGTGCCGTTCGACGCGGGCGCCCACGTCGGGGCGTGCGCGCCCTTCACCTATTTCCGGTTCGAGGAGCGGGAGCTGCCCGACATCGTCTACAGCGAGATCCTCTCCGCCTCCGTCTATCTCGACCAGCGCACGGATGTGGTAGCCCACTTGGAGGCGCACAACCGGCTGTCGCTGAAGACCTCGTCGGCGGAGAGCAAGGCGTTGCTGAACCGCATGCGGAAGGAGTACTCATGACCGTCACCGAGGGCGCCGTCTACAACGGCATGCCCGCCTCGGACCTCGGCGAGCAGGGCTGGGAACGTCCGTGGAGCGGGCCCAACGGGGGCCAGTGCGTGGAGACGAAGCAGCTCGCCGACGGCCGCGTGGCGGTGCGCCAGTCGGCTGATCCCGCCGGTCCCGCGCTGATCTGCACGCCCGAGGAGATCACCGCGTTCGTCGCGGGGGTCAAGCAGGGCCTCGCCGACCATCTCACGGCCCGCTGAAACCCCACCGAGCCGGGCTCGCACCACCACCCCCCACTGAGAGGCACCGCATGAGCACCTCGCACACCGCGCGGGACATCGACACCAGCAGGCCGCACTCCGCCCGCATGTACGACTACTACCTGGGCGGCAAGGACCACTTCGAGGTCGACAAGCTGGCGGCGGAGCGGGTCGCCGAGGCCTACCCCGCCATCTTCGTGTGCGCCCGCGAGAACCGGGCCTTCATGCACCGCGCCACCCGCGTCCTCGCCCGTGAGCACGGCATCCGCCAGTGGCTGGACATCGGCACCGGCATCCCCACCGAGCCCAACCTGCACCAGGTCGCCCAGTCCGTGGTGCCCGACGCCCGGGTGGTCTACGCCGACAACGACCCGCTCGTCCTCAAGTACGCCGAGCGTCTGATGCGCAGCACCTCCGAGGGCCGCACCACTTACATAGAGGCGGACGTCAACGACCCGCAGTCCCTGCTGAACGCGCCCGAGCTGGCCGAGATCCTGGACCTGGACCGCCCGGTCGCGCTGTCCCTCAACGCCCTGATGCACTTCGTGACCGACGCCCAGGACCCCTACGGCATCGTGCGCCGCCTGCTGGACGTGCTGCCGTCGGGCAGCGCCCTGGCGCTGAGCCACTGCACGCCCGACTTCGACCCGGCGACCTGGCAGAAGGTCACCGACATCTACACCTCCGCCGGTACCCCGGTGCAGTTCCGCTCGCAGGCGGAGGTCGCCCGTTTCTTCGAGGGTCTGGACCTGCTGGAGCCGGGTGTCAGCGTGGGCCACCGCTGGCGGCCCGACGCCACCGGCGGTGACGCCCCGACGGACGCCGAGGTCAGCCTGTGGACCGGGGTGGGCATCAAGCCGTAGGCCGCTGCGACCGCAGCAGCTCCCGGTACCAGTCGTACGAGGCCTTCGGGGTCCGCTCCAGGGTGTCGAAGTCGACGTGGACCAGGCCGAAGCGGCGTGCGTAGCCCTCCGCCCACTCGAAGTTGTCGAGCAGGGACCACACGAAGTAGCCGCACACGTCGACGCCCGCCTCCACCGCCCGGTGCAGGGCCCGGACGTGGCCGTCCAGGTAGGCGATGCGGTCCTGGTCGTCGACGCCCGGGTACGCGCAGCCGTTCTCGGTGATGACGACGGGCGGGAGCCGGTCGCCGTAGCGGTCGCGGAAGCTGGTGAGGACTTCGGTGAGTCCCTCGGGGGCGACCGGCCAGCCGAAGTCGGTGACCGGGTACCCCTCGATCTCCCGGACGGAGAAGGGCAGTTCGGCGGGCATGGTGATGCCGCCGAACTCGATCTCCGCGCCCTGCGGGGCACCGACCCGGGTGGGGGCGTAGTAGTTGATCCCGTACCAGTCGAGCGGCTCGGCGATCACCTTCAGGTCCGCCTCGACGTCGCCCGGCATCAGTTCGCCGATGCCGTCCGGGTAGCGGCCCAGCAGCAGCGGGTCCGCGAACAGGCGGTTCAGCAGCAGGTCGTAGAAGTCGGCGGCCTCCACGTCCGGCGCCTCGGTCGACGCCGCCCAGGTCGGGCCGTGCGAGTTGGCGACGCCGATGTCGGTGGCGCCCGAGGCACGCAGGGCCCGGACGGCCAGGCCGTGGCCGAGCAGCTGGTGGTGGGCGGCCGGCAGCGCGTCGAACAGCAGTCGCTTCCCCGGCGCGTGCACGCCCAGGGCGTGGCCCAGCAGGGTGTGCTCGGCGGGCTCGTTCAGGGTGATCCACTTCGTCACGCGGTCGCCGAGACGGCCCGCGACCTGGGCCACGTACTCGGCGAAGCGCTCGGCCGTGTCCCGCTCCAGCCAGTCCAGGTCCGCCGGCAGATCCCAGTGGAACAGTGTCGGCACCGGGCGCACGCCCGCCGCGCACAGGTCGTCGACCAGCCGGTCGTAGAAGTCCAGGCCCTTCCCGGAGCGCACGCGCGGCCACGAGATCGAGAAGCGGTAGGCGTTGACGCCCAGGCCGGCCAGGAGTGTCACGTCCTCGGGGTGCCGGTGGACGTGGTCACAGGCCACCGCCGCCGTCGAGCTGTCCTTCACCCGTCCCGGCTCGGCCGTGAACACGTCCCACACGGACGGCTCACGCTCGGTCACACCGCCCTCGATCTGGTGCGCGGAGGTGGACACGCCCCAGAGGAAGCCGGCCGGGAAGCGGGGGATCGGGTTGCCTGCGTCAGTCGCCATGCGCTGGATCATCCGTACCGGCGGTAACGGAAGTCAACGCCCGCGCGGAAAGGAGCCGTTACGCCCCCGCTGTCAGGCTCCTGGTCACGCCCCCTCCTTCAGCACCCGCGAGATCAGCCTGCGCTGCTCGTCCGTCAGCCGGGGGTCCGCGCAGTACACGGTCTTCCCGTCCACCGTGAGCTGGTAGACGAACCCGTCCGGGACCCCGACCGGCGGTGTGCTCCGGCCGGCGGCCAGGGCCTGATCGGCCAGGGCGTGCCAGTCCGGGGCATCGGGCCGGTCCGAGGTGTCCACCTCGGCGTACCGCTCGATGCCGGCGAACCCGCCCGTGCGCCTCACCTGAATCCGCATGGGACCTGTCTAGTACGGAACTACAGGGTCCGCACCCCGACCTGCTCCCAGCCCTTCGAGACGGCGTCCAGCTCCTCCCCGTCGCCGAAGCGCTCCCGGGCGGCCTTGACGGTGAGCGTCGCGAAGTCGACGAACATCGCGTCCTGCCGCAGTTCGCCGCCGGTCAGCACGTCGTACCAGACCTGCCCGGCCCGCTCCCAGGCGTGCCCGCCGAGGGCCGTGGCCGCGAGGTAGAAGGCGTGGTTCGGAATGCCGGAGTTGATGTGGACACCACCGTTGTCGCGGCCGGTGCGCACGAAGTCGTCCATCGTCGCCGGCTGCGGGTCCTTGCCGAGGACGTCGTCGTCGTACGCCGTTCCCGGCGCCTTCATGGAGCGCAGCGCCGTGCCCGTCACCCGCGGGGCGAGCAGGCCCGCGCCGATCAGCCAGTCGGCCTCGGCGGCGGTCTGGCCGAGCGTGTACTGCTTGATCAGGGCGCCGAAGACGTCCGAGAGGGACTCGTTGAGCGCGCCGGGCTGGCCGAAGTAGGTGAGGTTGGCCGTGTACTGCGTGACGCCGTGCGCGAGTTCGTGGCCGATGACGTCGATCGGGATGGTGAAGTCGAGGAAGATCTCGCCGTCCCCGTCGCCGAAGACCATCTGCTCGCCGTTCCAGAACGCGTTGTTGTAGTCGCGGTCGTAGTGCACCGTCGCGTTCAGCGGGAGGCCGTTCCCGTCGATCGAATCGCGCCGGTACGCCTGGAGGAACAGCTCGAAGGTGGCGCCCAGACCCGCGTAGGCGCGGTTGACGGTGGCGTCCTTGCCGGGCTTGTCGCCCTCGCCGCGGACCTTGTGGCCGGGCAGGTCGGTGCCGTGCCGGGCGTCGTGGATCGTGCGCTGCGGTTGGCCGTCGGCGACCGCGGCGACGGCGCTCGCGCCGATGACCGTGGTGAGGCGGCGCTGGGTGCGCTCGAAGGCGTCGCGCTGCAGGGTGCGGCGGGCGGGCCCGGCGAGCGCGGGGTCCTCGGCCTGGGCGAGCCGGTCGAGGACGTGGGGCGGAACGATGGTGCAGAAGACGGGCTCGAAGCCCCCGTGAGTCGTCATGCCCGGCACCCTTGCACTGAGTGACGAGACTGTCACTAGTCGCCACCATGATTGGTGAAATACCGGGACAACGACCCTCACGCTCCGTGGTGAGTGCTATGGCGAAGTGGCATAGCGCACTTTTTGTCCCGTTTGGGCGTCCGGTCCCGCATACTGATACGACCCCACGCGCCGGGGAGTGGCTCGGCTAGCATGCTGCGCATCATGCGTTTCGGGCTGCTTCTCCTTAGCTGCCGCGGCGAGGGCCTGTAGTCGAGGCCGACTCCCTCCCCGCGGAGCTTGGTGCTGCGTCGTCGGCCGTCCTTCCGGACACCCTCTGAGGAGCCCCCGCATCATGGCGAACCGCCAGCAGCCCAGTTCCATGCCGATCCACAAGTACGGCCGCTACGAGCAGGTCGACATCCCGGACCGCACCTGGCCGGAGCAGCGCATCACCACCGCCCCCCGCTGGCTCTCCACCGACCTGCGCGACGGCAACCAGGCCCTGATCGACCCCATGTCGCCCGCCCGCAAGCGCGCCATGTTCGACCTGCTGGTCACGATGGGCTACAAGGAGATCGAGGTCGGCTTCCCGGCCTCCGGCCAGACCGACTTCGACTTCGTGCGCTCCATCATCGAGGAGCCCGGGGCCATCCCCGACGACGTCACCATCTCCGTACTGACCCAGGCCCGCGAGGACCTGATCGAGCGCACGGTGGAATCCCTGAAGGGTGCCAAGCGGGCCACCGTCCACCTGTACAACGCCACGGCCCCCGTCTTCCGCCGGGTCGTCTTCCGCGGCTCCAAGGACGACATCAAGCAGATCGCCGTCGACGGCACCCGCCTGGTCATGGAGTACGCGGAGAAGCTGCTGGACCCGGAGACCGAGTTCGGCTACCAGTACAGCCCCGAGATCTTCACCGACACCGAGCTGGACTTCGCGCTGGATGTCTGCGAGGCGGTCATGGACGTCTGGCAGCCCGGCCCGGGCCGCGAGATCATCCTGAACCTGCCGGCCACCGTGGAGCGCTCCACGCCTTCCACGCACGCCGACCGCTTCGAGTGGATGGGCCGCAACCTGTCCCGCCGCGAGCACGTCTGCCTGTCGATCCACCCCCACAACGACCGCGGCACCGCCGTCGCCGCCGCCGAGCTGGCGCTGATGGCCGGCGCCGACCGCGTCGAGGGCTGTCTGTTCGGCCAGGGTGAGCGCACCGGCAACGTCGACCTGGTCACCCTCGGCATGAACCTGTTCTCGCAGGGCGTCGACCCGCAGATCGACTTCTCCGACATCGACGAGATCCGTCGCACGTGGGAGTACTGCAACCAGATGGAGGTCCACCCGCGCCACCCGTACGTGGGCGACCTGGTCTACACGTCCTTCTCCGGCTCCCACCAGGACGCCATCAAGAAGGGCTTCGACGCGATGGAGGCCGACGCGGCCGCCAAGGGCGTCACCGTCGACGACATCGAGTGGGCCGTTCCCTACCTGCCGATCGACCCCAAGGACGTCGGCCGCTCCTACGAGGCGGTCATCCGCGTCAACTCGCAGTCCGGCAAGGGCGGTATCGCCTACGTCCTGAAGAACGACCACAGCCTGGACCTGCCGCGCCGTATGCAGGTCGAGTTCTCCAAGGTCATCCAGGCCAAGACGGACGCCGAGGGCGGCGAGGTCACGCCGAAGGACATCTGGGCGGTCTTCCAGGACGAGTACCTGCCGAACCCCGAGAACCCCTGGGGCCGGATCCAGGTGCGCAACGGCCAGTCGACGACCGACACCGACGGTGTGGACACGCTGAAGGTGGAGGCCACCGTCGACGGCGAGGACACCGTCCTGACCGGTACGGGCAACGGTCCGATCTCGGCCTTCTTCGACGCCCTGCAGTCCGTCGGCATCGACGTACGCCTGCTGGACTACCAGGAGCACACGATGAGCGAGGGTGCTTCCGCGCAGGCCGCCTCCTACATCGAGTGCGCGATCGACGGCAAGGTCCTGTGGGGCATCGGAATCGACGCCAACACGACGCGGGCCTCGCTGAAGGCCGTCGTCTCGGCCGTCAACCGCGCGGCTCGCTGATCGGCCGTACGGGTCCGCGGCACCAGGCCGCTCATGGACGCCGCAGGGGCTCCGTCCGCCGATGTCCGGCGGGCGGAGCCCCGTCGCATACCGGCCATTTGCTGTGGAGGTCACGGAAAGGTCTCCTCCGGGGTGCTGACTCCTCGTCTCTCATGTGGCTAACATCACGCAAGCGCGGCGACGTTGCCGTGCGGCGTGACGGAGGTGCGACGTGCTGCCAGGACGGGGACGAAACGGCCATGCCGCAAGGCTTTCGCGCATCCTGGGCACCCGAACCGCGTGGACGGCCGCCGGTGACGGGGAGTTCTTCTGCCCCGGATGCGGTGGCGACCGCAACTACCAGCGGCTGACCGGGCAACGTCGTTTCACCCTGCTCGGCGTGCCCGTGCTGCCACGCGGCGAGACCGGCCCGGTCGTGGAGTGCGCGGCCTGCCGCCGTCACTTCGGTACCGACATCCTCGACCATCCGACCACCACGCGCTTCTCCGCGATGCTCCGCGACGCCGTGCACACCGTCGCCCTCGCGGTGCTGGCCGCGGGCGGCGCCGGGTCCCGTACGGCACTGGAGGCCGCCGTCCTCGCCGTCCGTGCCGCCGGTTTCGACGACTGCACGGAGGAGCAGCTGGCCGCCCTCGTCGAGGCGCTGGAGGCCGACACCGGCCGGATCGCCGGCGAACCCTGCGGCGCCGGGCTGGCCATAGAGCTCCATGAGGCGCTGGACCCGCTCACCCCGCACCTCGCCGCGGTCGGCCGCGAATCGATCCTGCTGCAGGGCGCCCGCATCGCCCTGGCGGACGGCCCGTACACCACGGCCGAGCGGGACGTGCTGGCGACGGTCGGAGCGGCGCTCACCATCTGCTCCGACGACGTGACCCGCCTCCTCGCGGCGGCGCGCACGCCTTCCTAGTGCCGCGGCACCAGGGCACACCTCCCGTTACTCCCCGGGGAGTAACGCCGGGCCGGGACCGCCCCCGGCAGTAGCCCCCAACTCGCCCCCACGCCCGACGAACCGGCCCCCGCCCGGCGGGAGTCTGGAGACCGATCCAGACACCCGACCGGAGGGAGCCGGACCCATGGGGGCCGTAAGGACGCGCAGCGGGCGGAAACGGGCCGTGCCGTGGGCGGTGGTGGGGCTGTGGCTCGCCGCGCTCGTGCTGGTCGGGCCGCTCGCGGGCGAGTTCGCCGACATCCAGCAGAACCGCGCGGTCGACTACCTGCCCGACAGCGCCGACTCGACCCAGGTGGCGAGGATCCAGGACGAGCTGCCGGGCGGTGAGTCGACCGACCTGGTGCTCGTCTACCATCGCGGCGGCGGGCTGACCGACGCCGACCGGCGCACCGCCGACGAGCAGATCACCGAGGTGAGCGGTGCCTACGACCTGGCGGGGGAGCCCCGGGGCGTCCCGTCGAAGGACGGCTCCACCCTGATGTACCCGGTCTCCAGCACACAGCCCGGCCACGACGAGGAGGCCCGGGACGCCTTCGTCGACGGGGTGCGGGACATCGCCGAGGGCGGCGGCGGACTGAGCGTCGAGGTCGGCGGACCCGGCGCGCTGAACACCGACATGAACAAGGTGTTCGGCACGCTCGACGCCACGCTGCTGCTCGCCACGCTCGGCGTCGTCACCGTGCTGCTCGTCCTCATCTACCGCAGCCCGTTCCTGTGGCTGGTGCCGCTCGCCGTGGCGGGCGTCGCCGCCGCCGTGGCGATGGCCGCCGGGTACGGGCTGCACGAACTGTTCGACGTCACCGTCACCGGACAGAGCGGCGGTGTGATGACCGTACTGGTCCTCGGCGCCGGCACCGACTACGCGCTGCTGATCGTCTCCCGCTACCGCGAGGAACTGCGGCGCCACGAGCGGCCCTACGACGCCATGCGCACCGCCCTGCGCGGCTGCGGACCGGCCGTGCTGGCCTCCTCGGGGACCGTCGCGGCCGGGCTGCTGTGCCTGCTCGCCGCGGACCTCAACAGCAGCCGCGGCATGGGACCGGTCGGCATGGTCGGGGTGCTCGCCGCGCTGGTCGCCATGACGACCCTGCTGCCGGCGGTTCTGGTGCTGCTCGGACGGCGGGTCTTCTGGCCGCTGGTCCCCGCGTTCGGCAGCGAGCCGAAGGCCCGGCGCTCGCTGTTCGCCGCGATGGGCACCTCGGCGACGCGGCGCCCCGCCACCGTGCTCGTCGGCGGGGCCGCGCTGCTCGGCGCGCTGGCGCTCGGCACGCTCAACCTGTCCGGCAGCCTGAAGCAGGAGGACTCCTTCACCGAACGGCCCGAGTCCATCACGGCGATGCGGACCCTCGCCCAGGAGTATCCCGAGCGCAGCAGCCGGCCCGTGACGGTCATCGCGCCCGAGAAGCGGGCCGGGGCGGCCGCCGACCGGGCCCGTGCGACCGAGGGCGTCGCCGAGGTGGCGCCGGGGCGCAGCGGCTCGGGCTGGACCGAGATCGCCGTCTTCACCGCCGCCGCCCCCGAGACCCCGGCCGAGACCCGGACCATCGAGGCGCTGCGGGCCGGACTCGACCCCATGGGTGCCTATGTCGGCGGGCCCAGTGCCCAGCAGATCGACCTGGCCGACAGCGAGTCGCGGGACCGGAAGGTGATCGTGCCGCTGGTGCTGGCCGCCGTGTTCGTCATCCTGTTCGGGTTGTTGCGCAGCCTCGTCGCGCCGCTGTTGCTGCTGGCGGCGGTGGTCGCGGTCTGGGGCGCCGCGCTCGGCATCGGCGGGCTGATGTTCGAGCCGGTGTTCGGGTTCGCCGGAACCGATCCGGGGCTCGGGCTGCTGTCCTTCGTGTTCCTGGTCGCCCTCGGTGTCGACTACGGCATCTTCCTGATGCACCGCATGCGGGAGGAGTCCGTGCGCGGGGCGGAGCCGGAGGCGGCGGCGCTCACCGCGCTGCGGACGACCGGTGGGGTCATCGCCTCGGCGGGGGTGGTGCTGGCGGCGACGTTCGCGGTGCTGACGACGCTGCCGATGGTCGGGCTGGTGGAGCTCGGGTTCGTCATCGCTGTGGGGGTGTTGCTGGATACGTTCCTGGTGCGGACGTACCTGGTGACCACGGTGAGTGTGCTGCTGGGGCGGTGGGTGTGGTGGCCGGGGAGGCTCTCGCGTGTGCCGGAGCGGACCGTTCCGCCTAAGGAGCGCGAGGCCGTGGCGGCCGACGTCCGCTGACCTACGGCGCCCCTCCCTCCCGGAGGGGCGCCTTCCTGGCCGAGGATGATGCCCGTGCAGGCACCCACCACTCCGCAGGCGACCTGGTCGCGGTCCGCCGAGCGGATCATGGCCGCGATCAACCGCGACCCCCTGACCGCCCCGCACGCACTGCGCAACGACGCGCTGCTCGCCGTCTCGGTGGCCGTTGTCGCCGCAGCGTTCGCGCTGTTCGTCGACGACGGCCGCAGGCCCGACGCGCTCGGCTGGGCCCTGCTGCTCGTCTCCCACGTGCCACTGGTGTGGCGCCGCCGCCGTCCGGTGCTCGTCCTGGTCGCCGTGATCACCTGCGTGTTCCCCTACCACTTCCTCGACTACCCGCACACCGCGGCCACCCAGGCCGCCTACGTCGCCCTGTACACCGTCGCCGTCACCGGCCGGCCGCTGCGCACCGTCCTGGTCGGCATCGGCGTCATCACCATGGCGGTGGGCGTGCTGCTCACCATCAGCGCGCAGGAGGCGCTGGGACTGCTGAAGGCGTCCGGCTGGGTCGTCGCCGTGCTGTTCTGCGGCGTCGACGTGCGGTTCTACCGCCAGTACGTCGCCTCGATCGTGGACCGGGCCGAACGGGCCGAACGGACCCGGGAGGAGGAGGCCCGGCGGCGGGTCGCCGAGGAGCGGCTGCGGATCGCACGGGACCTGCACGACCTGCTCGCCCACAGCATCACCCTGATCGGCGTGCAGACCTCCGTCGCCGCCCATGTGCTGTCCGCCGACCCGGAGCGACTCGACCGGGAGACGGTGGCCAAGGCCCTCGACGACATCGCCGAGACCTGCCGCAGCGCTCGCGGCGAACTCCGTACGACCCTGGAGGTGCTGCGCGAGCACGGCCCCCCGGACACGCGCGGCCCGCTGCCCGGCCTCGACGGGCTGCCCGATCTGGCGGAGGCGGCGCGGCTGGCCGGAGCCCGCGTCGAGCAGACCGTACGCGTACGGCAGGCACCGCCCGCCGTGGGCGCCGCCGCTTACCGCATCGTGCAGGAGGCACTCACGAACGCCGTACGGCACGCGGGGCCCGAACCGGCCGTCCACGTCGAACTGGACGAACGGCAGGGCGCCCTGCACCTTTCGGTCCGCGACGACGGCACCGGACCGGCCCCGGGCGGCACCCCTGGCTTCGGGCTCGTCGGGATGCGGGAGCGGGCCCGCAGCGTCGGTGGCACACTCGACGCCGGACCGGGCACCGGGGGCGGATTCGAGGTGCGGGCGGTCCTGCCGCTGACCACGACGGGGGAGAGAGCCGGATGACGATACGGGTGCTGCTCGCGGACGACCAGACCCTGGTGCGTGAGGCGTTCGCGATGCTCGTGGAGTCGGCCGGGGACATGGAGGTCGTCGGCCAGGCCGCCACCGGCCGGCAGGCCGTCGAGCTGGCCCGCGGCGCACGCCCCGACCTCGTGGTGATGGACATCCGCATGCCCGACCTGGACGGCATCGAGGCGACCCGGCTCATCGCGGCCGACGAGGACCTCGCGGACGTACGGGTGCTCGTACTCACCACCTACGACACCGACGAGAACATCGTCGAGGCGCTGCGGGCCGGCGCCTCGGGGTTCCTGGTGAAGGACACCAGGCCGGCCGAACTCCTCGACGCCGTCCGCACGGTCGCGGCCGGCGAGGCCCTGCTGTCGCCCGGCCCCACGGCACGGCTGATCGAGCGGTTCCTGCGCAGCCCCTGCGCACCGGAGACGGGCGGGCCCGAGTGCCTGTCCGGGCGGGAGCGGGAGGTGCTCGCGCTGGTCGCGCGCGGGCTCACCAACACGGAGATCGGCGACGCGCTGGGCCTGAGCCCGCTCACCGCGAAGACGCATGTCAGCCGCATCATGGGCAAGCTGGCGGCACGGGACAGGGCCCAGCTGGTCATCGTCGCGTACGAGTCGGGGATGGTGACGCCGGGCGGCGTCTGACGGACCGGTCCTCTTCTAGAGCAGTCCGGCCGCCGCCAGGTACTTCCCGACCTGCGCCACCTCGTCCGGGGACAGCGGGATCTGCGGCTGTGCCGTCGCCGGGCAGGCGATGACGCCGCGCAGGTGCAGCGCCGCCTTGAAGGCCCCGATCGCCGAGGAGTTCGGACCCATACGGGCCGGATCTCCGACGGTCACCATGCCGAACAGGGCGCACAGGCGCTCCTGTTCGGCACGGGCCCCGTCCCAGTCCCCGGCGCGGCACAGCCTCTCCAGGCGGACATAGCCGTGCGGGTCGACGTTGCCGAGGCCCGGCACCGTGCCGTCCGCCCCGATCGCGAGGGCCGCGTCGACGATCAGCTCGGACCCGGTCAGCACGCTGAAGCCGGTGACGCCCCCGCGTTCCCGGGCGCCGGTCACCACCTGGCGGAAGGCGGCCAGGTCACCGCTGGAGTCCTTCAGCCCGGCCACGACCCCGTCGGCGGCGAGTTCCAGCACCACGTCGGCCGGCAGCTTCGTGTGGACGGCGACGGGAAGGTCGTAGGCGATGACCGGGACCGGGCTCGCGGCGGCGACCGCGCGGAAGTGGCGGGCGATCTCCGCGGGATGGGTGCGGGTGTAGAAGGGGGCCGTGACGACGACCGCGTCGGCGCCCGCCGCCGTCACCGACGCGACGTGGTCCAGGACCCGGGGTGTCGTCATGTCGATCGCCCCGGCGAGCACCGGGAGCCGGCCGCCCACATGACCGGCGACCGACTCTACGACCAGCCTGCGCTGCCGGTCCGGCAGGAACGCCGCCTCCGAGGTCGAGCCGAGCACGAACAGTCCGTGCACCCCGCCGGCCACCAGATGGTCGACGAGCGAGAGCAGCGAGGGGACGTCCACCTCGCCGTCCGGTGTCAGCGGCGTGCAGACGGGCGGGATGACACCGGTCAGCGGGGCGAGAGTCATGGAGCCTCCATCGGGGCACGCCGGTGGACGAGGTCGCGGGTCGACTCGTCCTCCCGGACAGGATGGTGGCAGCGGTAGCGGTGCGCGGGCGCCGACGCGGCCGAGAAGCCCGGCATCTGCTCCGCACAGGCCCCGTCCGCCTTCCAGCAGCGCGTGCGGAAGGGGCAGCCGCTCGGCGGGCGGGTCGCCGACGGCACCGGACCGGCCAGCGGGATCGGGTCGATCGGGTGGAGCAGGCCGGGCGTGGCGGAGAACAGGGCGCGGGTGTACGGATGCCGGGCCCGGTCGGTGACCAGGGCGGCCGGGGACTCCTCCACGATCCGGCCCAGGTACATGGTGATCACACGGTCGCTCATCCGCCGTACCGTCTGGATGTCGTGGGAGACGAACACCAGGGCCAGGCCCAGGCGTTCCTTCAGGTCGAGCAGGAGATTGAGGATCTGGGCCCGGACCGACACGTCCAGGGCGCTCGTCGGCTCGTCGGCCACGACCAGGTCCGGGTCCAGGGCGAGCGCCCGGGCGATCGCCACGCGCTGGCGCTGCCCGCCCGACAGCTGGGCCGGCACGGCGGCGGCGAGGGCCGGGGGAAGACCCACGAGGGACATCAACTCGCGGACCCGATCGTCACGTTGGCTTCTCGTGCCCCGCTCGTGCACGTCGAGCGGGTCCCGCAGGATCTGCCGGACGGTCAGGCGGCGGTTCAGGGCCGTCGACGGATCCTGGAAGATCATGCCGGTGCTGCGGCCGACGGCCCGACGGCGCTCGGCGGCCGGCATCGCCCACAGGTCCCGACCCCGGAACGACACCGTGCCCCGGGTCGGCGGCTGCACCCCGACCAGCACCTTCGCCAGCGTCGACTTCCCGCAGCCGGACTCGCCGACCACACCGACGGTCTCGCCGGGCGCGACGGCCAGATCGACGCCGGTCAGCGCGTACACCCGGTCCCGGGTGAACAGGCCACCGCTGCGGGCCCTGTGGACGACGTGCGTGTCGGCCAGCTCCACCAGGGCGCTCATGACACCGCCTCGCTCTCGGTGGCCGAAAGCGCTATGGCCGGGTGATGACAGGCCGCCGTGTGCTCGGGAGGACCGGCCAGGACCGGAGCCGTCGTACGGCAGACCTCGCTCGCGCGCGGGCACCGGTCGGCGAAGCGGCACCCCGCGGGGAAGTCCGCCGGGGACGGCACGACGCCCCTGATCTGCGTCATCCGCTCCCGCGCCGACTCCAGCGACAGCACACTGCCGAGCAGGCCGCGCGTGTAGTGGTGCGCCGGTGCCTCCACCAGGTCGGCGGTCACGCCCGTCTCCACGATCTGCCCGCCGTACATCACCACCACCCGGTCTGTGACGTCCGCGACCAGCGCCAGGTCGTGCGAGACGAGGATCAGCGCGAAGCCGAGCTCCTCGCGCAGCCGCAGCAGCAGCTCCACGACCTGCGCCTGCACGGTCACGTCCAGGGCGGTCGTCGGCTCGTCGGCGACGATCAGCTGCGGGTCGCGGGACAGGGCCATGGCGATCAGGACGCGCTGGCGCTGCCCGCCGGACAGCTCGTGCGGGTAGCTGCGCAGGGTCCGCCCGGGGTCGAGGCCGACCATCGTCAGCAGCTCGGCGGGACCGCGGTGCCCGCCGCGCCGCACGACCTGCCCCAGCTGCGCGCGGATCGTCATCGCCGGGTTCAGCGACGACAGCGCGTCCTGGTAGATCATCGCCATCTCGTGGCCGAGGAGCCTGCGGCGGACGCGCATCGGCTCGGTGAGCAGGTCCCGCTGCCGGAAACGGACCCGGCCGCCGACCCGGGCCCCCTTCGGCTCCAGGCCCATGATCGCCAGGGCGGTGAGCGACTTGCCGCAGCCCGACTCGCCGACCAGCCCGAGCACCTCCCCGGGATGCACCTCGAAGCTGATGCCGTCGACGATGTCGACGCCGCCGTGCCGTCGGTCGAAGCCGATGACGAGGTTCTCCACCGCGAGCACCGGCTGCCCGTCCCGGGGTACTCGGCGCGCCCGGGCCCGCAACCGGCGCGCGGCCTCCGGCAGACCGGGCAGCGGCACGACCTCCCCGCCGCCGGGCTCCGGCTCCTCAAGCCGGTCGTCGTCCGGTACGTCCACCTCCCGTGCCGACGGGGCCGCCCAGGCGTCCGACACCCCTTCGGACAGGATGTTCAGCGACAGCACCGTGACCAGCATCAGCAGCCCGGGGAACACCGTCGCCCACCAGCCGCCGGTCAGCACCATGTTCTTGCCGTCCGCGATGACACTGCCCCAGGAGGGGTCCGGCGGCCGTACGCCCGCCCCGATGAACGACAGCGACGCCTCGAACACGATCGCCTCGGCCACCTGGACCGTGCAGAACACCAGGACCGGCGCGGCACAGTTGACCGCCACGTGCCGCAGCACGATGTACGGCGTCCGCGCGCCGATCACCCGCTCCGCCGTCACATAGTCCTCGCCGTACTGGTCGAGGACGTTCGCCCGCACCACCCGCGCCACCGGCGGTGTGAACAGGAACGCGATCGCGCAGATCAGCACCGTGATGCCACCGCCGAACACCGTCACCAGCACGGCGGCCAGCGCGATGCCCGGAAACGCCATCACGACGTCCAGGCAGCGCATCAGCGTCTCGTCGACCGCCTTGCGCGAGGTCGCCGCGACCGCCCCGAGCAGCGCACCGGCCACCAGGGCGAGCCCGGTCGCGCCGAGCCCGATCGCGAGCGACCAGCGCGCCCCGTACATCAGCCGGCTGAGGATGTCCCGGCCGAGGTGGTCCTGGCCCATCCAGTGCCCGGCGGAGGGGTGCCCGGTGCCGTCGGCCGGTGGCTGCTGGTCGAGCGGGTCGTGCGGGGCGAGGAGCGGCGCGAGCAACGCCAGCAGGACGACGACCGTCAGGAAGCAGACGGCGGCCTTCGACAGCAACGGCAGCCGGCGCAGGCCGCGCAGTCGGACGCCCGGCCGGGACAGCGCCGCGGTGAGACTCGTGCGGGTCATCATGGGGTGGCGTCCCTCAGTCGCGGGTTGACCAGCAGGTAGAGGACGTCGATGACGAGGTTCACGACGACGAACCCGGCCGCGGTGGTCAGGACGACGCCCTGGACGACGGCCGGATCGCCGTTCCTCACGGCGTCGATCATCAGCTTGCCCATGCCCGGCAGCGAGAAGATCGTCTCGATGACGACCGCGCCGCCGAGGAGGTAGCCGACGCGCAGGCCGAGCACGGTGAGGGGATTGATCAGGGCGTTTCTGAGGACGTTCCGCCCCACCACCACCCGAGGCGGCAGACCGCTCCCGATCGCCGTCCGCACGTAGTCCTTGTCGAGCTCCTCCACGACGGCCGTCCGCACGATCCGGGTCAGCTGCGCCGCCACCGGGAGGGAGAGGGCGAGCGCGGGGAGTGTCATCGTCCTCAGCCAGCCGGTGAAGGAGTCGGCCGGGTTGATGTAACCGCCGGTCGGGAACCAGCCGAGGTCGACCGCCAGATACTGGATCATCAGCAGCGCCAGCCAGAAGCCGGGGGCGGCGACGCCGGTCAGCGACACGACCCGGATCAGCTGGTCGGGCAGCCGGTCCCGGTGGATCGCCGCTGTCACACCGCCGAGCAGGGCCACCACGACCGCGATGCCCAGCCCCAGGAAGGTCAGTTGCAGGGTGAGCGGCAGCGCGGTCGTCACCTGGTCGATCACCGGCGCCCGGGTCAGCGCGCTGGTGCCCAGGTCGCCGTGCAGCAGGTCGGCGACGAAATCGGCGTAGCGCACCGGCAGCGGGTCGAGCAGGCCGTGTTCCGCACGGAAGTCGTGCAGTTGCGCCGGTGTCGGGTTGGCGCCCTGGAAGAACGCGGAGGCCGGGTCGACGTCCGAGAACCGCATCACCAGGAACACGAACAGCACGATGCCGAGCATCAGTGGCACGAGAAGGGCGAGACGGCGCAGCAGGATCCGCAGGACGGCCGTCATGGCGCTAGGCCCACCTGGCCCGGAGGAGGTTGATGCCCGGGTAGGGCTGGGCCCTTATCCCGCTGAGCCGCGCCGGGTTCCAGGCCGTCATCAGCTCGTTGTGGACCACCGGGTAGAGCACGGCCTGCTCGGCGACGACGTCGATGTAGTCCTGGACGATCGACTTCTTCTTCGCCGGGTCGGGCTCCCGGGTGGCCCGGTCCATGTCCTTGAAGAGCTGCCTGGCGACAGGGTCGGTGGCCCAGCGGGTGTACTGCATCCAGAGGTTCTCGGGGCCGTAGTTGTAGTGCATGATCAGGTCGGCGTCGAGGCCGAACTGGTTGGGGTTCGAGGCGGCGGCCACGACCTGGTAGTCCCGCTTCTGGTCCAGCTTCGTGAACACGGCGGTGGTCTCCTGCGGGGACAGGGCCGTCTTCACGCCGATCGCGTCCCAGGACGACTTGATCGTCGGCAGGCAGTCGACGATCCAGCTGACGTTCACCGCCAGGATCTCGATGCTCAGCCTCTTGACCCCGGCCTCCTTCAGGAGAGCCTTCGCCTTGTCGGGGTCGTGGTCGTAGACGGTCTTCGCCCGGCGGTAGGACGGGTTGGACTCGTCGAGGAAGGAACTGGAGGGCTTGCCGTGGCCCTTGAGCGCGACCTCCACCATCTTCTCGGTGTCGATGGCGTAGTGCAGGGCCTGGCGCACCCGCACGTCGTCGAACGGCTTGTGCCGGGTGTTGAACATCAGGAACAGGTTGTTCATCCCGGCCCCGCCGGCGACCGTCATCCCGCCGCTCTCCAACTGCCCGATGTCGGCGTACGGGATGTTGTCCGCGATCTGCGCGCCGGCGCTCGACCCCGAGATCTTCGCGACGCGGGGAGCCGCGTCCACGATCGTCAGCCAGTTCATCTTCCGGAAGGCGGGCTTGCGGGGGCCGTTGTAGCCGTCGAACGCCTCGAAGGTCGTGTTCGACTTCGGATGGTGCGCGGTCTGCCGGTACGGCCCCGAGCCGACGGCCTTGCCCTTGATGGCGTCCTCCCAGGCCCCGGGCCGGGAGAACACGTGCCTGGGCATGATCTTGGCGAGGGTCAGCCGCGAAAGCCCTTCGGGGAACGGGAACTTCAGCACGAGCTCCACGTTCCGCGCGTCGATCTTCCGGACCTCCCTCAGCCAGCTCGCGAAGAAGCCCTTGGCGAGGGTCTGGGTGTCCGGGTCGAGGATCCGCTCGAAGACGAAGACGACATCGTCGGCGGTGACGGGCTTGCCGTCGTGGAACGTCGCCCCCGCCCGCAGCGTGAACCTCCACGACGTGCCGTCCGGGTCCTTCGGCACCTCGGTCGCCAGCGCGGCGTACGGCTCGCGGGAGATCGGGTCCGTGTCCAGCAGCCCCTCGTAGATGTGGTGGTTGGCGGCCATGCAGAACGCGGACGCCGTCTGGGTGGGATCCCAGCTGCCGTCGTTGCCGTAGCCGATCACCGCGGTGAGCGTCCGGTCCCGGCCGCCTCCGCTGCCGGTGTCATTGGTGGACTCCGGACCCGACGAGCAGGCCGACAGCGACGCGGAGACGGCGGCGGCCGCGCCCAGCGCGCCCGTGTACTTCAAGAACGTCCGGCGGTGCGGCGCCGGCACGTCGGGGGTCACGTCGCGCACGGGTCCTCCAGCGAGGTCTGGGGGGAGGGGACTGGCAGTGGAGATACGACGTCCTACGTCCTGCGGTCAGCGCGACCATAGGAGGGGGCGTGGGGGTGGTCAAGGGCTCGCACACGAATGGCGCACCGCCGGACCGGCCTAGCCGACGGGGCATCAAACCTGCTCCATCACCGGGTAAGTGGCCGGAGGCGGGACGTCATACCGTCCGTCTCCAGTCCACGAATCCGCCCCCTGGCGGGTGGGAGCGGACCATGATGAGGGGCATGACCGAGCTGTGGAGCGAGAGTGACGCCGGCGTCCTCAGGCTGCCGTCCGGCCGGCTGGTACGGGGCCGAGGCCTGCGCCACCCCCTGGACGGCGGCGCGCCCCTCCCCTCCTACGGCGTCTACCTGCTCGGCCGGCGCCCGCCCGAGGTCCCCTGGGAGTCGGGCTGGATCCGCTGGCCCGACTTCCGTCTCCCCAAGGACCGGGCGGCCGCCCGAGCGGTGCTGGCCGATGTGTGGGAACGGGCCGCCGGGGAGCGGGTGGAGCTCGCCTGCGGAGGCGGCCGCGGCCGCACCGGCACGGCCCTGGCCTGCCTGGCGGTGCTGGACGGGGTGCCGGGGGCGGAGGCGGTGGGGTACGTCCGGCGGCACTACGACCGGCATGCCGTGGAGACGCCTTGGCAGCGGCGGTACGTGCGCGGGTTCGGCGAGGGGTGAACCTCTGCGCGGCGGCTCGTGCGCGGGTGCGACGAGGGTGAACCCCTCCTTCGGCACGGCACCTCACACCTTGGTCGCGCTGCCGTGGACCGGCGGCGGACAGCGGACCCCGGTGCCCCTTCGGCACAGTGAGCGGCATGGACGAGACCAAGGGGAACAAGAAGGCGAAGGGGATCAACCGGGCGCGGTTCCTGGCCGGAGCGGCGGCCGTGGGGATCGCCGGGACGGCGGGACAGGCCCGGGCCGCGGACGCCTCGCGCGACCGGGGACTGCGGCGGCGGGGCGTCGTCTACACGGTCGGGGCGGGGGAGACCCCCGGGACCGCGTGGAGCGCCCGGCGGATGCGCCACGACATCCGGGTCGTCCGGGACGACGCGGACTGCACGCAACCGACCCTGGAGGACGCCCCGCAGCGGGACATCCTGGAGCACCTCGCCGAGACCGGCCGGTTCGTCGGCATCGACTACTACTCGTACTTCGAGAAGCAGTCCGACCACGTCCGGGAGCTGAAGCGGTACCTGCGCTGGGGCAAGCCGCTGGCCATCACCGAGTTCGGCACGTGCGCCTACGCCGGCGCGCCCGAGACCGGCGGCATGGGCTGGGACATCGTCGACCACGACAAGGAACCCCCGGAGAGATCAAGGGTGACCCGGTCCGCAGCGAGCGCGTCCAGGCCGGCTGCGTGGGCGGGTTGCTGGACGTCTTCGAGTCGATGGGCCTGTACGCGGCGATGACCTTCGAGTTTGCGGTGGCCCGCCGGTACGGGGCGGCGGGCCACCGCACCCGTCACTCGCAGTAGAGGTCGGAGGCGGGCCGTGCGCCGGTGGCCAGGAAACGGGAGACGGTCCGGTCGCCGCAGGCGTTGCCGTTGGCCAGATAGGCGTCATGGCCCGTGGAGTTCACGGTGACCATGACGGCCCGCTCGCCGAGGGCACGGCGCAGCTTCCGGGCCCCCGCGAGCGGGGTGGCGACGTCCCGCTCGTTCTGCACGAGGAGGATGTTGGAGGGGCCGCGGCCGGTGACCCGCACGGCCGGCTCCTTCGGCGCGTACGGCCAGGCGGCGCACACCATCGGCCCGCGCGGCATGCCCGCGGTCAGCGGGTACGCGGCCCGGCTCCTGTCGACGTCCTTCTGGTACGCGGCGGCCGAGCCGGGCCAGTCGACGTCGTTGCAGATGGTGCCGACGCCGACCGCGGTGACGTTCTGCAGGACCGACTCGGGCGGGGCCTCGGGCACGGGCGGCACGGTGCCCTCGCGGGCGGCCCGGACGGCCTTGGCCAGGACCGGGTAGTCGTCGGGGTCGTAGAGGCTGGACAGCATGGTCTGACGGAGCGCGTTGCCGTCCAGCCGCGGGGGGTTGGCGCCGGGCCAGGGCAGGGGGTCGCGGTCCAGCCGGGCGGCGAGCCGCAGGAAGCCGGACCGTACCTCGGCGGGCGTACGGGCGATCCGGTACGGATTGCCGGGCCGGGACGCCCACTTGGCGAACTCGGGGAAGTTGTCCTCGACCCCGACCTCGTAGGCGGCGAGCCAGTTGCGGGTCACCCGGGTGGGGTCGGGGTCGTCGTTGCTGTCCAGCACGATGCGGTCGGTGCGGTGCGGGAACAGCTGGCCGTAGACGGCGCCGACGTAGGTGCCGTACGACACACCCCACGCGGAGATCTTCTCCTCGCCGAGAGCGGCCCGGAGACGATCCAGGTCGCGGGCCTCGTTGGCGGTGCTGATGTGCCGGATCAGGTCACCGCCGTTGCGGACACACGCCTTCGCCGTACGCCGGGCGGTGGCCATGTTCTCGCCGACGGAGCCGTCCGGGGCGGGCCAGGGCAGACGCTTGGTCATGCCGAGGTCCGCGGGGTCGATGGCGCAGTCCACGGCGGTCGAGGGAGCCATGCCGCGTGGCGCGAACCCGACGAGATCGTAGGCGTCGCGCACCCTTTGCGGCAGCTTCTGCCCCTTGCCGGAAGGGGCGGCGAGACTGTCGCCGCCGGGGCCGCCCGGGATGAGCAGCAGCGCGCCCCGCCGCGCTGACGGCTTCTCACTGGGGATCCTGGAGACGGCGATCCGGATCTTCGGACTGCCCGGGTCGGAGTAGTCCATGGGGACGGCGAGCGTGGCGCACTGCTGTCTGGGGTCGAGACCGGGGGCGGCGCACTTGGTCCACTTGAGCGGGCCGGGTGTGGCGGGGGACGCCCCACCAGGCCCGGCAAGCCCCAGCACCGCACCGGCGGCGGCAACCAGTGCCGCGTATTTCGTGATCCGCTTCATGCTCAGCAGCCTGGCCGACTCGCACAGAAGGTCACATCCGGGTAACTGCCCGATGTGCACGGGGGATTACCCCAGGTCACGTCTCGCGGATTCCGTCTGTCCCCGGTCCGTGGACGAAGTAGCTGTCGTGCCGCACCTGGAACTCACGCAGTTCCTCGCCGCCGCGCTGCGCGAACTCCGCGACCCGCTCGAAATACTCCTCGCGAGGAGCGCCCGGGGAGAACAGCATCAGCATCGACACGGGGTCGTCGCTGTCGTTCCGGAACGCGTGCAGCCCGCCGACGGGCACGTACAGGAAGTCCCCCTGCCGCCCGGTCATCCAGCGTTCGCCGTCGAAGAGCCGGATCTCGCCGGACAACACATAGAAGGACTCGGAGATGGAGCGATGGAAGTGCGTCTTCGCCCCCGGCGCCTTCGGCCCCATGTCCACCTTGTACAGCCCGAATTCGCCCCCCGTCGAGGCATGGCCGGCGAGGTAGTGGGTGCGGGTGCCGCCCGGGGAGACGATGTCGGGCGGGGTGCCGGTGGACCTGAAGACGGCGTTGATCTCCCCGTTCTCACCGAGATAACGGGGTTCCGGGTACGACATGGGAGTCCCTTCGCGAGGTGGTGCCGGGGACTCTTCCACGCCGGGGGCCCGCCGGGCATCGGACTCGGAGCGCAGGACATCGGGACGTTGGACCTAGGGCGAGCCGCGGACACTGCCGGCCTTCGACATGGTGGAGCAGGAGTTCCTCGCTACCGGCGAGACCGCTGTCGTGCTCACCCGGGTTCGCGCCCGGGCTCGTGCGACCGGTCGTGAGCTCCGCTTCCCTGTCCTGCAGACGATCACGGTCAAGGACGGGCGGATCACCGAGGTCCGCCCGTTCTACCGGGACTCCTCGGTCATCGCCGCGGCCTGCGCCGAACCCGGGTCTGCGAGGTGAGTCGGGGGGCGGCGCAGCATGAAGACGTCGATCGGGTCCTGTGTCTCCACCGCGAAGCCGTGGCGTTCGTAGAGGTGGCGGGCCGGGCTGCCCTGGAGGACGTTCAGGCGGACGAGGTCGCCGGAGGCGTCCGTGGTGGTCAGCAGGGTGCGCAGGACCGCCGAGCCCAGGCCGCGGCCCTGGAGGGCCGGGGTGAGGTAGAAGTGCTCCAGCCAGTGGCCGTTCTCGGACGGACGCAGGGTGACGCTGCCCGCGAAAGCGCCCGCCGACGTGATGATCGACGTGTGCCGGGGGGAGAAGCCCTCCCGCAGGCGCTGCCTGACCCGGCGTTCGTCGTAGCGGCCCAGCCGCTCCAGGTCCGGGCGCATCACCACGGCCCGTAGTTCCGCTATCGCCTCGACGTCCGCCGGCCGCGCGGGACGCATGCCCCATTCCGGCTCCGGATGCCTTTCCGTCGCTCTCACGACTGGATTCTTTCGAAAAGACCCCCGTTTTGCAGCGCCTCGTGCCGAACCCCTCTGCGTTGCATGGCAGTTGTAGAACACAGACCCCTCCGGAGTGTAGTCGCCGAGCGTCACCAGAGAGACGCGAAGAGTGAAAACCCGCAGGGGAGGGGAGCACGGTGGAGGCACGACACTCGGCGCTCTGCGCCGGAGAAGCGGAGGACGCGGTGAAAGAATTGCGGGCAGAACTCGCCAAGGCCGGAATTATCCGGCTCTCACTGGGACTTGACCCGGTGGGTCTCGCGCGGAAAGCGCCCTGCCCGCTCGTCGTGTCGGGCCGGACTTCCCCGGACGACGCCCGGCGGCTCGCGGCGGTGCCGCGATGAAGCCTCCCGTCGGCGCGTATGTCGTGGACACCCGCAGCGGCCGCATCGGCATCGTGATGGGGCATGAGGGGCCCTACGTGCAGCTGAGGCCGTACGGGGGCGGCAGGGAGTGGGACGCCGACCCCGGAGCCGTCCGGCACGCCACCCCGGCCGAGCGGCTGCGCGCGGCGACCGCGTACGCCAACGCCCGCAGCAGGGGCGAGGTCCCTTGACGTGACGGCCCTGCCAGAATGGCTCCATGAGTCTGTTCCGCGACGACGGCATCGTGCTGCGCACCCAGAAGCTGGGTGAGGCGGACCGGATCATCACGCTGCTCACACGCGGTCACGGACGGGTACGCGCGGTGGCCCGGGGCGTGCGCCGGACGAAGTCGAAGTTCGGTGCGCGTCTCGAGCCGTTCTCCCACGTCGACGTGCAGTTCTTCGCCAAGGGGAGCGAGCTGGTCGGACGGGGGCTGCCGCTGTGCACCCAGAGCGAGACCATCGCGCCGTACGGCGGCGGCATCGTCAGCGACTACGCCCGGTACACGGCCGGGACGGTCATGCTGGAGACCGCCGAGCGGTTCACCGACCACGAGGGGGAACCGGCCGTACAGCAGTACCTGCTGCTGGTCGGTGGACTGCGGACCCTCGCCCGGGGGGAGCACGCACCCCATCTCGTGCTCGACGCCTTCCTGCTCCGCTCCCTCGCCGTCAACGGGTACGCCCCGAGCTTCACCGACTGCGCGAAGTGCGGGATGCCCGGACCCAACCGGTTCTTCTCGGTCGCCTCGGGCGGTTCCGTCTGCGTGGACTGCCGTGTCCCCGGCAGCGTCGTACCCTCTCCCCAGGCCCTGGAGCTCCTCGGTGCCCTGCTGACGGGAGACTGGGAGACCGCGGACGCGTGCGAGGCGCGCTACGTCCGGGAGGGCAGCGGGCTGGTGTCCGCGTATCTGCACTGGCACATGGAGCGCGGGCTGCGCTCCCTGCGCTACGTCGAGAAGTAGCGCACAACAGAGCAGCACAGAAGCAAGCGAGCACGAGGAGACGAGAAACACATGGCCGTACGCGGGATCCTGGGGCGCCAGCGCCGGGAGTACAGGACGCCGGAGCCGCACCCGTCCGGCGCGCGGCCCCCGAAGGTCCCCGGGGAGTTCGTACCGCAGCATGTGGCGATCGTCATGGACGGCAACGGCCGCTGGGCCAAGGACCGGGGCCTGCCGCGTACCGAGGGGCACAAGGTCGGCGCCGAGCGCGTGCTGGACGTGCTCCAGGGCGCCATCGAGATGGGCGTCGGCGCGATCTCCCTCTACGCCTTCTCCACCGAGAACTGGAAGCGTTCGCCGGACGAGGTGCGCTTCCTGATGAACTTCAACCGGGACTTCATCCGCAAGACCCGGGACCAGCTCGACGCGCTGGGCATCCGGGTGCGCTGGGTCGGACGGATGCCGAAACTGTGGCGGTCCGTCGCCAAGGAGCTCCAGATCGCCCAGGAGCAGACCAAGGACAACGACAAGCTCACGCTGTACTTCTGCATGAACTACGGCGGCCGGGCCGAGATCGCCGACGCGGCGCAGGCGCTGGCGGCGGATGTGAAGGCCGGCAGGCTCGATCCCTCGAAGGTCAACGAGAAGACCTTCGCGAAGTACATGTACTACCCGGACATGCCGGACGTGGACCTGTTCCTGCGGCCCAGCGGCGAGCAGCGCACCTCCAACTACCTGATCTGGCAGAGCGCCTACGCCGAGATGGTCTTCCAGGACGTGCTGTGGCCGGACTTCGACCGGCGTGACCTGTGGCGGGCCTGCCTGGAGTTCGCCTCGCGGGACCGCCGCTTCGGCGGGGCGATCCCCAACGAGGAGCTGCTGGCCATGGAGGGCGAGCAGCCGTAGCGAGCACGGGACGGCGGCCCTTCCGGTGGCCGCCGGACCGTGGCGGCGGTGTGCTGGTGGCATGGGTTCCACCGCCGTCGGCGCACCTCGCCGGACCCCCGGCTGTCCGGCCGGATGCGCGCCACCAGCGTCATGGCGCCGGCCGGGGCCGTAGCGGGCACCGGGATGATCGGACTGAGCTGGGCCTGGTCCTGGTGGGTCTACCTGCCCGTCTTCACCTGGTGCGCGCTCGGGCTCGGCCTGGGCTGGACCTTCGCCAGTGTGGCCACCCGGCAGGTCGTCTCGCCCGCCCGCGCCGGAGAGGCCTCGGGCGTCGTCCTCACCGCCCTCGTCACGCTCGGCGCCATCGGCCCCGCGGCCGTGGCGGCGGCCATCACCTCGCTCACCCCCGAGACCGGCCCGGAACGCGCCCACGACCTCATCCTGCGGGCCGGCGGCGCCGTGATCCTGGCCGCCTCCGCCCTGTCGCTGCTGGTCCGGCGCAGGCTGAGCGCCCGTGGCGCGTAGCAGGCCAGGAGCCTTCCGACCTCAGGGGCGCGGGGAAGTGCGCGAACAACCCCACGCACCCGCACCCCGCAACGCGTACTCACCCCAACGGCGGGGACGGCTCAACCGCCGGAGGCAGCCGCACAGTCGGCACAGGTCCCGAAGATCTCCACCGTATGAGCCACGTTCACATACCCGTGCTCCGCGGCGATGGACTCGGCCCACTTCTCAACCGCCGGCCCCTCCACCTCCACGGCCTTGCCGCAACCGCGGCACACGAGGTGGTGGTGATGGTCGTCGGTGGAGCAACGCCGGTACACCGACTCACCGTCGGCCGTGCGCAGGACGTCGACCTCACCGGCGTCCGCGAGGGACTGCAGGGTGCGGTAGACCGTGGTGAGCCCGACCGAGTCGCCCTTGTGCTTGAGCATGTCGTGCAGTTCCTGCGCGCTGCGGAACTCGTCGACCTCCTGCAGGGCCGCCGACACAGCGGCCCGCTGCTTGGTGGCGCGGCCCTTCACGGACGGTCCAGCGGTCGTCACCGTTGCCTCCTCACGTCTGCCTTGCCCGGGCCATTGTGCCAGCCCGGGGTGGGGGCGGTCAGACGCCGACTTCGTCGGCCGCCCGGCGGCTGCCCGGGATCGTGCAGTCCCCGGGGTCGGTGGCGCCGTCCGCGGCCGCCCGGGCGCGGGCGCGGCGGCGTGCCAGCGGGGCCGCGAGCGCCGTCAGGGCGATGAACGCGCCGATGGTCAGCAGCACGATCGTCGCGCCGGGCGGCACGTCCTGGTAGTACGACGTGACGGTGCCGCCGATCGTCACGCTCACGCCGATGGCCACGGCGATCACGAAGGTGGCGGCGAAGCTGCGGGTGATCTGCTGGGCGGCCGCGACGGGCACCACCATCAGCGCGCTGACCAGGAGCAGCCCGACCACCCGCATCGCCACCGTCACCGTGACGGCCGCCGTGACCGCCGTCAGCAGGTTCAGCACGCGCACCGGCAGCCCCGTCACCCGGGCGAACTCCTCGTCCTGGCTGACCGCGAACAGCTGCCGCCGCAGGCCGAGGGTGACCAGGACGACGAAGCCGGCCAGGACGCAGATCGCCGTGACGTCCGACTGGGACACCGTCGACAGGGAGCCGAACAGGTACGAGGTCAGGTTGGCGTTGGAGCCCGTCGGCGCGAGGTTGATGAACATCACACCGCCGGCCATGCCGCCGTAGAACAGCATCGCGAGGGCGATGTCGCCGCGGGTCTTGCCGTACCAGCGGATCAGCTCCATGAGGACCGCGCCGAGGACGGAGACGAGGGTCGCCATCCACACCGGGGACCAGGTCAGCAGGAAGCCGAGGCCGACGCCGGTCATCGCCACGTGGCCGATGCCGTCGCCCATCAGGGCCTGACGGCGCTGCACCAGGTAGATGCCGACCGCGGGGGCGGTGATGCCGACCAGGACGGCGGCGAGCAGGGCTCGCTGCATGAAGGCGTAGTCGAGGAAGTCCATCAGCTCAGCAGTCCCGTGCGGATCGGTTCGGCGCCCGCTGGTGCGTGCGGGTGTACGTGGTCGTGGCCGGGCAGCGCGTGCTGGCCGACGGCCTTCGGGGGCGGCCCGTCGTGGACGACGCAGCCGTCGCGCAGCACGACCGCCCGGTCGATCAGCGGCTCCAGGGGGCCCAGTTCGTGCAGCACGAGCAGCACGGTCGCGCCCTGGGAGACCTGCTCGGTGAGCGTGTGCGCGAGGACCTCCTGGCTGGCCAGGTCGACACCGGCCATCGGCTCGTCCATGATCAGCAGTTCGGGTTCGGAGGCGAGCGCGCGGGCGATCAGCACGCGCTGGTGCTGGCCGCCGGAGAGGGCGTCGACCGAGTCCTTGGCCCGGTCGGCCATGCCGACGAGCTCCAGGGCGCTTCGTACGGCCGCGTGGTCGGCCTTGCGCAGTACGCCGAAGCGGGCCCGGGACAGGCGGCCGGAGGAGACCACCTCGGTCACCGTGGCGGGCACGCCGCCGGCGGCCGTGGTGCGCTGCGGGACGTAGCCCACGCGGTGCCAGTCGCGGAACCGCCTGCGGTCCGTGCCGAACAGCTCGATCTCACCGGCACCGGTCTGCACCTGGCCGATGACGCTGCGCACGGCCGTCGACTTGCCCGAGCCGTTCGCGCCGAGCAGCGCGACGACCTCGCCGCGGTGCACGGTGAGGTCGATGCCGCGCAGCACGGGGCGCGAGCCCAGGTCCGCGCGAACGCCGCGCAGGGATACGACGGGCTCGGTCATGCCGTCCTCCGATGGGTCGATCACTTGGCTCCCAGGGCCTTCTGCAGGGCCTTGAGGTTGGATTCCATGACCTGGACGTAGTCGTCACCGCGGGACTTGTCGGTGATGCCCTCGAGCGGGTCGAGGACGTCGGTCTTCAGGTTCGCGTCGCGGGCGAGGGTCTTCGCGGTCTTGTCGGAGACCAGTGTCTCGTAGAAGACGGTGGTGACGCCGTCGGCCTTCGCCTCCTGCTGGAGCTCCCGGACCCGGGCGCCGCTGGGCTCGCTCTCGGGGTCGATGCCGGAGATGGCCTCCTGGGTGAGACCGTAGCGCTCGGCGAGGTAGCCGAAGGCGGCGTGGTTGGTGAAGAAGACCTTGGTCTTGGTGTCCTTCAGGCCGTTCTCGAAGTCGCTGTTGAGCCCGTTCAGCTTCGTGACCAGGGCCTCGGTGTTCTTCTTGTAGTCGGCCGCGTGGTCCGGGTCGGCCTTCTCGAAGGCCTTGCCGACGCCCTGGGCGATCTCGGCGTACTTCACCGGGTCGAGCCAGACGTGCGGGTCGCGGCCGTGCTCCTCCTCGGAGTGGCCTTCCTCGGAGTGTCCTTCCTCGCCCTCGTGGCTGTGGCCGCCGGTGCCGTGGTCCTCGAGGTGGGTCAGCGTGGCCGCGTCGATCTTGGTCTTGATGCCGGTCTGGCCGACGGCCTCGTCGACGGCGGGCTGGAGGCCCTTCAGGTAGAGCGCCGCGTCGGCCTCCTCCAGCTGCGCGCGCTGCTTGGTGCTGATCTCCAGGTCGTGCGGCTCCTGGCCCGGCTCGGTCAGACTGGTGACGTTGGCGTGGTCGCCGCCGATCTGCTGGGCGAGATACGCCATGGGGTAGAACGACGCGACGACATCGAACTTGTCCGTGTTCCCCGTCGCCGCGCTGTCGCTGGAGCAGGCGGTCAGGGCGCCGAGGCCGAGAGAGGCGGCCGCGGCGGCGGGTATGAGGCGTCGTCGTACGTTCATGACACTCATTTTCAACAAATATGGAAACCGTTGTCAACAAACCGCCTGAGCAGGGCCTTGAGGCCGCCGCAGGGGGCGCGATTTGATTGAGGGGGCGTCCCCGCCGGTAACCTGAGACATTCGCTGGAAGCAACTCGCTTCGTCGCCCGTCGTCGTAATGAAGAGAGCACCGTGGCCGCCGACAAGATCGACACCATCGTCAGCCTGAGCAAGCGCCGTGGCTTCGTATTCCCCTGTAGTGAGATCTACGGCGGTCAGCGCGCCGCTTGGGACTACGGCCCCCTGGGTGTCGAGCTCAAGGAGAACCTCAAGCGCCAGTGGTGGCGCTACATGGTGACGTCGCGCGAGGACGTCGTGGGCATCGACTCGTCCGTGATCCTGGCCCCCGAGGTCTGGGTCGCCTCCGGTCACGTCGCCACCTTCACGGACCCGCTGACCGAATGCACCTCCTGCCACAAGCGGTTCCGCGCGGACCACCTGGAGGAGGCCTACGAGGAGAAGAAGGGCCGCGCCCCGGAGAACGGCCTGGCCGACCTCAACTGCCCCAACTGCGGCAACAAGGGCCAGTTCACCGAGCCCAAGCAGTTCTCGGGCCTGCTGTCCACCCACCTCGGCCCGACGCAGGACTCCGGCTCCGTCGCCTACCTGCGTCCCGAGACCGCCCAGGGCATCTTCACCAACTTCTCGCAGGTGCAGACCACCTCGCGCCGCAAGCCGCCGTTCGGCATCGCCCAGATGGGCAAGTCCTTCCGCAACGAGATCACGCCCGGCAACTTCATCTTCCGCACCCGCGAGTTCGAGCAGATGGAGATGGAGTTCTTCGTCAAGCCGGGCGAGGACGAGAAGTGGCAGGAGTACTGGATGGAGCAGCGCTGGAACTGGTACACCGGTCTCGGCCTGCGCGAGGAGAACATGCGGTGGTACGAGCACCCGAAGGAGAAGCTCTCCCACTACTCCAAGCGCACCGCCGACATCGAGTACCGGTTCTCCTTCGGCGGCAGTGAGTGGGGCGAGCTCGAGGGTGTGGCCAACCGCACCGACTACGACCTCGGCGCCCACTCCAAGGCCTCCGGCCAGGACCTCACCTACTTCGACCAGGAGGCCGGCGAGCGCTGGACTCCGTACGTCATCGAGCCCGCGGCCGGTGTCGGCCGCGCGATGCTGGCATTCCTCCTGGACGCCTACATCGAGGACGAGGCCCCCAACGCCAAGGGCAAGATGGAGAAGCGCACCGTGCTGCGCCTCGACCCGCGCCTCGCCCCGGTGAAGGTCGCGGTGCTGCCGCTGTCCCGCAACCCGGAGCTGTCCCCGAAGGCCAAGGGTCTCGCCCAGGCGCTCCGGCAGAACTGGAACATCGAGTTCGACGACGCCGGCGCCATCGGCCGCCGCTACCGCCGTCAGGACGAGATCGGCACGCCGTTCTGCGTGACCGTCGACTTCGACACGCTCGACGACAACGCGGTCACCGTCCGCGAGCGCGACTCGATGAAGCAGGAGCGCGTCTCCCTCGACCAGATCGAGGGCTACCTGGCGGCCCGCCTGATCGGCTGCTGATCGCTTTTTTTCTCGCGTCGCGGTGCCGGGTTCCTCCTCGGAGGGGCCCGGCATCGGTGCGTTCCGGCGGCTTCAGGGGTCCGGCTGGCGTGCTCCCTCGGGTGACGCAGCAGTCTCGCTGACAAGTGACAGCTGACAGATATTGAAATCTGTCAGCTGTCATGGCATGGTGGAGGGCATGACGATGCGCAACCGACCCCTCGGAACCACGGGCCCCCAGGTCTCCGCCCTCGGCCTCGGCTGCATGGGCATGTCCGCCCTGTACGGCGAGGCGGACCGGACCGAGTCCATCGCGACGATCCACGCGGCGCTCGAAGCGGGCGTCACCCTGCTCGACACCGGCGACTTCTACGCCATGGGTCACAACGAGATGCTGATCGGCGAGGCCCTGCGCACCGCCCCCGCGGCCCGGCGCGAACAGGCCCAGGTCAGCGTGAAGTTCGGCGCGCTGCGCGGCCCGGACGGCAGCTGGCTCGGCTACGACGGCCGTCCCTCCGCCGTGAAGAGCTTCGCCGCCTACTCCCTCCAGCGGCTCGGCGTCGACCACATCGACGTCTACCGCATCGCCCGCCTCGACCCGGACGTGCCGATCGAGGAGACGGTGGGCGCGATAGGGGAACTCGTCGAGAAGGGCTATGTGCGGCACATCGGCCTCAGCGAGGTCGGCGCCGGGACGATCCGCCGTGCGGCGGCCACCGCGCCCGTGTCCGACCTCCAGATCGAGTACTCCCTCATATCCCGCGGCATCGAGGACGAGGTCCTGCCCACCGTCCGGGAGCTGGGGATCGGCATCACGGCGTACGGCGTGCTCTCCCGCGGCCTGATCTCCGGCCACTTCACCGCTGACCGGCAGCTCGGCGCGGGCGACTTCCGGGCGATGTCGCCGCGCTTCCAGGGCGACAACCTCCGGCACAACCTGGACCTCGTCGAGGCCCTGCGGAAGATCGCCGAGCAGAAGGGCGTCAGCGTCGCGCAGATCGCGATCGCCTGGGTGCTCTCCCGCGGTGAGGACATCGTGCCCCTGGTCGGGGCCCGCCGCCGCGACCGGCTCACGGAGGCGCTGGGCGCGCTGGACGTGACGCTGGAGCCGGCCGACCTGGCCGCGATCGAGGAGGCCGTACCGGCCGGTGCAGCCGCGGGCGACCGCTACCCGGCGGCCCAGATGGCACACCTCGAGGGCTGAACCGGGCTCCGGGTACGGTCAGGGCATGGCACCGACCAGCGAGACTCTGACCGCCGAGCGCATCCTCGAGGCCACCGAGGAGGTGCTGCGCCGTCACGGCCCGGCCAAGGCCACCGTGGTGGACGTGGCGCGCGCGCTCGGTGTCAGCCACGGCAGCGTCTACCGCCACTTCCGGACGAAGGCGGCCCTGCGCGAGGCGGTCACCAAGCGCTGGCTGGACCGCACCTCCGGGCAGCTGTCGGGGATCGTCGCCGCGGACCGTGTTCCGGAGGACCGGCTGCGGGACTGGCTCGCCGCGCTGTTCGCCGCCAAGCGCCGCAAGGCGGGCGAGGACCCGGAGCTGTTCGCCACGTACATGGTCCTCACCGATGAGAACGGCACGGCGGTGGGCGAGCACATCACCGACCTGGAGACGCAGCTGACCCGCATCATCCAGGCCGGCGTCGAGACCGGCGATTTCGCCGCCACCGACCCGGAGGCCTCCGCCCGCGCGGTCTTCCAGGCCACGGGCCGCTTCCACGACCCCTGTTACGCGCGGGAGTGGGAGGAGCCGGGCACCGAGGCCGACTTCGCGGCGGTCGTCGACCTGCTGGTGCAGGGGCTGCGGCGAGCGCCGTAGTTCCCGGCACGTCAGCGGCCCCGGCCGGCCCGCCGCCCCGGCCTCTATGCCGCCGTCGGATCCACGGTGGCCTGGTGGGCCTCCAGCAGATGTTCCTCCGCCTTCAGCCAGGGCAGGAACTGGGCGCCTCTGTGCCACCCGCAGGTGTCGCATCTGATCGTGCGCTGCACACCCGTCCGGTGCACCCGCACCACGTGCTCCCGGCCGTGCTGGTCCCACCGGCTGACCTTGCTCGTGTCGATCTGTGTCATGTCGCCTCCCGCGTCGAGAAATCCGCCGTCCCGGACTGCTCGCAGCAAGGAGTGTGCAGCAAGACCGGCATCAACAGGGTTTCCCCGGAAGACGGTTATCAGGCTGTGAGCGACATCCTCGCCCACAACCGCACGTACGGGCTGCTGCTGTGCGACCTGGACACGGTCCCGCCCGAGGACCGCAACTGCATCCTCCTCTCCTACACCCACCCCGAGTGGCAGTCCTCGATCGTGCACCTGGAGGAGACCCAGCGCCTCATGGCGGCCCGCTTCCGCGCGACGATGGCCGGCCATCTCGCCGAACCGGCTTGGAAGACGCTGCTGAACCGGCTGCACACGGAGTCCCCCGAGTTCCGCAGGGCCTGGGACCGTCACGAGGTGGTCGCCCACCGCACCAAACGCAAGGAGTTCCGCAACCGCCACGTCGGCCGTATCACCGTCGACCACACGGACCTGTGGCTGACGCCGGGCGCGGGTCCGCGGATCGTCACCTACGTCCCGGCGGACGCGGAGTCACGCGAGCGGCTGGAGGAGCTGCAGGCGATCGCCGTGGCACGGCAGGCCGTTCACGCCGGCGGGTGATCGCTGGTCCGCGGCCGGCCGTCGTCCGTACGACGCGGCCGTGCCCGGACGTTGTGGACTGCTTGAAGGCGTTCATGCCCGGACGACCGGATCGTCGAGCGGCCGTGGGAGATGCGTCGGCTCATACACCGACCCCGGCCGCGTCCCGCACGTCCGCCGACTCCAGCCTCGCGGCGGCCCGGTCGGCCGTGCCCCGGGCCCACCGTCCGTTCGTCACCGCTCCCAGTGCCAGCACCGCGAAGCCGCACACCGCGAGGATCCACCACCCGGGCCGCGCCGCGGACACGAACGTGTCCCGGTACGAGGACGCGCCGACGCCCGAGGCGAGCACCGCGCCCACCACGGCCACCCCCAGCGTCTGCCCGAGCTGGCGGCTCGTGGAGGCGACGGCCGCCGCGACGCCCGCCTGCGCGCGGGGCATGCCGGAGACCGCCGTGTTGGTGATGGGCGCGTTGACGAACCCGAAGCCGACGCCGAACAGGACGTAGCCGGCGAAGAGCGTGACGTTCGAGGTCTCCGCCTCGAACGCGGCGAACAGGACACCGCTCGTCGTCATCGCGAAGCCCGCGATCAGCAGGGGCAGGCGGGGGCCGCGCGTTCCCACCAGGCGGCCCGACAGCGGCGCGCACAGGAAGGTCGGGACGGCCATCGGCAGCATCCACAGGCCCGCCTCCAGGGCGGTCAGCCCCCGCACGTTCTGCAGGTACAGCGTCGACAGGAACAGGAAGCCGCCGAGCGCGGCGAACGCGCTGATCGCGATGACCGTCGCCCCGCTGAACGGCGCCGAGCGGAAGAAGCGCAGGTCGATCAGCGGTTCCTTGCGGCGCGGCTCGTAGAGGAGCAGTCCGGCGAGGGCGGCCAGGGCGACGACGGCCAGGGGCGCGAGGGACCGGAAGGGCGTGCTCGGCGCCTCGATGATCGCGTACGTCAGCGAGCCGAACAGCGCGATCACCAGCACCTGCCCGACGGGGTCGGGGCGGCGGGCGCGAGGGGCGCGGGACTCGGGCACGAAGCGCAGGGTGAGCAGCAGGGCCGCCAGGCCCACCGGCAGGTTGATCCAGAAGATGGAGCGCCAGCCGACGGAGTCGACGAGGAGCCCCCCGACCAGGGGGCCCGCGGCCATCGATATGCCGACGACCGCGCCCCAGACGCCGATCGCCCGGGCCCGTTCGCGCGGCTCGGTGAAGGTGTTGGTGATGATCGACATGGCGACCGGGTTCAGCATCGAGCCGCCCACCGCCTGCACCATGCGGAACGCGACCAGCGCCTCCAGGTTCGGCGCGAGCGAACACAGCACGGAGCCGATCGTGAAAACGACCAGACCGGCCATGAAGACCCGCTTGCGGCCGACCCGGTCGGCCGTGGAGCCCGCGAGCATCAGCAGCGAGGCGAGGACCAGCGTGTACGCGTCGATCGTCCACTGCAGACCCGACGTACTGGCGTGCAGGTCCTGCTGCATGGAGGGCAGGGCCACGTTCAGGACCGTGTTGTCGAGGCTCACGATCAGCAGGCTCATGCAGCAGATCGCGAGCACCAGCATGCGGCGGCGGGGGCTGAGCTCGGGCATGCGGCTCATCGTACGCCGATTTCGATAGTGTGGCTAACTAATGAATTTTACCGGCTCATTGCACGGCACAATGGAGGCATGTCCACGCCCCTCCAGATCGGCCCGCACACCGTCCGGCCCCCTGTCGTCCTGGCCCCCATGGCCGGGATCACCAACGCGCCCTTCCGCACCCTGTGCAGAGAGTTCAGCGGCGGCAAGGGCCTGTTCGTCAGCGAGATGATCACCACCCGGGCGCTGGTCGAACGCAACGAGAAGACCATGCAGCTGATCCACTTCGACGCGACGGAGACGCCGCGCTCGATCCAGCTGTACGGGGTGGACCCCGCGACCGTCGGCAAGGCCGTCCGCATGATCGCGGAGGAGGGCCTCGCCGACCACATCGACCTGAACTTCGGCTGTCCGGTGCCGAAGGTCACCCGCAAGGGCGGCGGCTCCGCGCTGCCCTACAAGCGGAACCTGCTGCGCGCCATCCTGCGCGAGGCCGTCAGCGGCGCCGGCGACCTGCCCGTGACGATGAAGATGCGCAAGGGCATCGACGACGACCACATCACCTTCCTCGACGCCGGCCGGATCGCCGTGGAGGAGGGCGTCACCGCCATCGCCCTGCACGGCCGCACCGCCGCCCAGCACTACGGCGGCACCGCCGACTGGGACGCCATCGCCCGGCTGAAGGAGCACGTGCCGGAGATCCCGGTGCTCGGCAACGGCGACATCTGGTCCGCCGAGGACGCTCTGCGGATGGTGCGCGAGACCGGCTGCGACGGCGTGGTCGTGGGCCGCGGCTGCCTGGGACGGCCGTGGCTGTTCGCGGACCTGGTCGCCGCCTTCGAGGGCCGCACCGAGGACATCGCCCGCCCCGCCCTGCGCGAGGTCGCCGACGTCATGGTCCGGCACGCCACCCTGCTCGGCGAGTGGATCGGCGACGAGGCCCGGGGCGTGATCGACTTCCGCAAGCACGTCGCCTGGTACCTCAAGGGCTTCGCGGTCGGCTCCGAGATGCGCAAGCGCCTCGCGATCACCTCGTCCCTGGAGGAGTTGCGCTCCGGCCTGGACGAGCTGGACCTCGACCAGCCCTGGCCCGCCGGTGCCGACGGGCCCCGGGGCCGTACGTCCGGCAACAATCGGGTGGTGCTGCCCGACGGCTGGCTGAAGGACCCCTACGACTGCGCCGGGGTCGGCGAGGACGCCGAGCTCGACACCTCGGGCGGCTGATCAACCCTTGGAGGGGCGCGGTGTGGAGCCGAACGCCTTCAGGAAGCGGTCGCGGAAGGAGCTCATCTTCCACACGGGCGCGTCGCGGTCCGGCTTGAGGCCGTCCGTCCATTTCCAGCCGGCGACCTTGTCCAGGACCTTCGGGTCCTTCGCGACGATCGTCACCGGCACGTCCCGGCTTGCGTGGTTCCCGCTGACCCGGGCGATGGGCTGGTGGTCGCCGAGGAAGACCAGGACGGTGTCGTCGGTGCCGTAGCGCCGAAGCCACTGGGTGAGGCTGGTGACCGAGTACTGGATGGACTTGCCGTACTCCTGTCGGGACCTGGTGGTGTCGGTGATGATGTCCGACGCCTTGTTGCCCGCCTTCTGGATCGCGTCGAAGACGGAGCCGTCGCCGAGTTCGTCCCAGCCGACCGTCTTCGGGAGGGGCGCCCAGGGCTGATGGCTGGAGGTCAGGATGACGAACGACATCAGTGGCTTGTCGCGCTTCTTTCCGTGCACCTGCCGCTGGAACGCCTCCAGCGCGTACTGGTCGGGCATCGTCGACCAGCTGAACTTCGGGCCCCGGTACCCCAGGTCGAAGGCGTCGTAGAGCTTGTCGAGGCCGTACCACTTCTCCTCCGGCCAGCCCTTCTGCACACCCGGCATGACGCCCACGGTGTCCCAGGCGCCGGTCTTCTGGAACGCCTTGGTGAGGGTGAGGTGGTCGCCTGCGCTGACCGTGCGGTAGCGCCGCTGGTTGTCGATCCAGAGGCCGGACATGGTCGTGGAGTGGCCGAGCCAGCTGCTGCCGCCGTACGTCGCCGAGGTCAGCCAGCCGCTGCGGGCGTCGTAGCCGGCCTTCTTCAGGGCCTCGGTGCCGGCGTCCAGGGTGCGGTCGACGCCGGGGGCCGTGATCGGGTCCTCGATGGCGCTGCGGCCGTAGCTCTCGATGAACGTGAAGATCACGTCCTTGCCGCGCAGATCGGGCAGCAGCTCGCCGGGCGGAGTGTTGCCGAAGGTGTCCGCCTTGGACTGCCGCACGAACGCCGCCTCGTCCCGCAGTGACTCCACCGTCCGCTGTGCGTGCACCTTGAGGGCCCCGGCGCCGCGCTCGGAGGCGATCGGCCCGCCGAACAGCGTCAGGCCCAGGGCGGAGCAGGCGACCCAGACGGTGCCGGCGACCAGGGCGCCTTTGGACGCCCGCAGCCGGTGGCGTGCCAGCACGTCGGCGAGCCGGAGCGACGCCGCGACCATGACGGCCGCCACGAGCAGCACGAGCACCACCGCGCCGAGGGCGGCGGCGGTCGCGACGCCCCCGCCCAGCGTGTCTTCGACGTACGCCTGCGCGTCGGGCAGCAGGTCCCAGTCGAGCGCCGCGTTGAAGCCCCGGCCCAGGTACTCGTTGAACCCCATGTCGAGCAGGTTCACCGTGGTCAGGGCGGTGAGGCCGAGCCCGTACAGCACCGACGCCACCAGCCGGGGGCGGCGCGGCAGCGCCAGGACGAAGACGGCCCCGAGAACCGCCTCCGCCGGGATCCGCGCGAAGCCGGCCGCCCTCAGGGCGGGGAGCGTGTTGGGCAGGAGCAGGGCGCCCAGGACCAGGACGGCGGCGAGCACGGTGGTGGCCAGGCGGACGGCGCGGGCGGCCCGGTGGTGGCGGGTGCGCCAGGTGCGGATGCGGCCCGGCCGGCGTCCGGGAGCGGCGGCCCGGGTGAGCCGGGTGCGCAGGCCGGTCAGCCGGTGCCCGAAGCCGGCTCGGGAAGCCGCCGGAGCGGGATCGGCCACTGCCTCTGCCCTCTCCTCTCTCTCGCCTTCCCCCTGTTCCCCGCCCTCCGTCCCGGTCCCGACCTCGGGTACGCCGTCGCCCGACTGCGACGACTTGCTGAAGCGTGTGAAGACAGGCACCCGGAGGTCCTTCCCGTACGGAACCGGTGAGGCGGCGGACCCGGGTGGGGGTACGGGTCCGCCACCGTTCCGTACGGTGCGTCCACCAGGTGTGTTCAGCCCGCCGGGCCGGCGCTCGGCAAACACCCGGCAAACGGGGGGGCCAACCGGGCCCCAGGGTCTGTTGTTTGGATCAGGTCGCAGGAGATCGGCGGTTCTTGTCCATGCCGGTGAGCGGGGCCTGGTGCGTGCAGCTGCAAGGCGGAGGAGGGCGTCGACGCGGAGCGTCGGCAACCGACGACAACGCGGCAGATGCGCGTGCCAGGCCCCGCGTCTGCGGGCTGATCCAAACGACAGGCCCTAGACCACCCCGACCGCCGTGAGCAGCGCCAACGGGGCCGACGCCGAACGGGATTCACGTACGCACGCGTGCGGGTACGGCACCGGTTCCGGGTGGGTGTCGCGGCCGTAGCCCGCGAGGACCTCCGGGAGCCGGTGGCCGGTCGCGCCCGCCGCGTCGACCAGGCCTCGGGCGATCGCGCGGGCCTCGTCGTGCAGCCCGTAGCGGGCCAGCCCCAGGGCGATCAGCGCGTTGTCGTGCGGCCAGACCGAGCCGCGGTGGTAGGAGAGCGGGTGGTACGCCGGCTGCCCGGCGGCCAGGGTGCGCACGCCCCAGCCGGAGAAGAAGTCCGCCTCGAGGAGCCGCCGGCCGACGAGTTCGCCGTACTCCTTGTCCAGCAGCCCCGACCACAGCAGGTGCCCGGCGTCGGAGGCCAGCGCGTCGACCTGTTCGCCCCGGCCGTCGAGCGCGAGGGCCGGGAAGGAGTGCTCCGGCATCCAGAAGTCCTTCTGGAAACGGTCGCGAAGGTCGCCGGCCGCCTGCTCCAGCAGATGCGCGTACGTGGCGTCCCGCCACACCGTGCGGGCGAGGCCCGCCGTGCGGCGCAGGGCGTCGTAGGCGTAGCCCTGGGCGCCCGCCGCCGTCACCGGCCCGTGCGGGCGGGTGCCTTCGGCGGAGCAGATGGCGCCGGGGGAGTCCTTCCAGTTCTGGTTGGCGAGGCCGCCCTGGTCGGCGCGGTAGACGAGGTAGCCGCGCGAGGTCAGGCCGCCGTGGTCGAGCATCCAGGTGATCGCGGCCCGGGCGTGGGGTTCGAGACGGCGGGCCGGGCCGGTGTCGCCGGTCTGCTCGGTGTACGCGCCGAGCAGGACGAGGAAGAGCGGCGTGGCGTCGACCGAGCCGTAGTAGCGGCCGTAGGGGACCTGGCCGAAGTGGGCCAGTTCGCCGTGCCGCACCTCGTGCACGATCTTGCCGGGCTGGGCGATCTCGTCGGCGCCGGTTCCGGTGGCCTGGGTCGCGGCGAGCGCGGGCAGCGTGGCGGCGGCCAGAGCCGGCCGGTAGGGCAGGGCGAACAGCGAGGTCAGCAGGGCGTCCCGGCCCAGCAGGGTCAGGAACCAGGGGGCGCCGGCGGCCGGGACGCGCAGGTCCTCGCCGTCCGGGCCGGTGGCCGGGACCTGGAGGGCCGCGAGGTCGGCGAGACCCCGGGTGCAGGCGGCGGCCAGCCCGGGCCAGCCGGCCGGGAAAGCCACGTCCCGGACGAACTCGTCCTCCCGGGCGCGCAGTTGATCCTGGGCGGCGGCGGGGGAGCAGGGGACGCGCAGGGCGCGCCGGTCGCCGTGCGGGCGGGCCATGACCCGCAGGGTCAGCTCGGCCGTGCCGTGCGGTTCGAGGTCCAGGGTCCATGCCAGGCGGCGGGCGCCGGTGCCGGTCTCCTCCACGACGTCCGGCCGCGGGTCGGCCGTCACGGTCGTGACGGAACGCCATTCGCCGCGCCGGTAGACGAACTCCACGCCGTGTGCGAGCACGTGCCGGGAGCGGACGGCGCCGGGCTTCGTGTAGGTGCGGTGGTCGGAGCGCAGCTCGAACTGGTCGGTGAAGTCGGCGTCGGCGGTGACCGCGAGGCGGACCGTCGTGGGCACCGGGCGGTTGCTGGTGACGCGCAGCGACTCCACGAACGAGGAGTCTCCGACGGCCTGTTCGCGGAAGAGCGTGTACGCGGGCGGTTCGTCCCGGCCGCCGCGCGGGACGAGCACACAGCGCGCGGTGTCCCCGTCGGCCACCGGGGTCAGCGTGTCGGGCACCGCCCCGTCGACGGTGAGCTGCCACCGGCTCAGATGCCGGGCGTCCCGTACGAACATGCCGTCCGGGGCGCTGCCGCCCCGGTAGCCGCTGATGTCGCCGCGGTCGCCGACGGCGGCGAACGTCCGGCCGTGCACGAGCAGATGATGCCGGTCCGTCATGCCCGGTCCTCTCCCTTGATCGCCGTGAGGCCGTTCCCGCCCCGTGCGGGCCGGTCGTGCAGCAGGTCGAGCGTGAGCGCGGCGGTCCAGCCGAAACCGGTGACGCCGCAGGCCTGTGCCGTGTACGGGTCGACGTACTCCGCGAAGCCGGAGGCGCCGGCGGTGTGCAGCATGCCCTTGCGCAGGGCGTCGGCCCGGCCGCGCTCGCCGTGCAGCCGCAGCCCGCGCTCCAGCAGCCAGTTGGTGTTGAACCAGGCGGGGCCGCGCCAGTAGCGATGCGGGTCGAAGGCCGTCCCGAGCAGGTCGTAGCTCGGGACCAGGCGGGTCGTGCCGCCGAGGCCGAAGTGCGGGCCGCAGGCCGTGCGCACCAGGGTGGCCGCGAGGTCGCGCGGCAGGGCGGGGAGCAGCAGGGGGACGAGCCCGGAGACACCGCGCTCGGGAATCAGCTCCCCGGCGCGCACGTCCCGGCACAGGAACATCCCTGCCGGCGGATCGAACAGCCGCTCCACGAGCGTGGCGGTGAGCCGCTCGGCGCGGCTCGCCCGGGACGCCTCCGCCGCGCCCAGCTCCCGCGCGATCCGGGCCAAGGCGTACTCGGAGGCGATGAGCAGCGCGTTGAACGCCGGGTCCTCGACGGCGAAGGCACCGGCTCCGTCGGCGTATCCGCCGTCCCGGTAGTCGGTGGCCAGCCGCACGTACCGCCCGTAGTCCAGATCCGTCGGCCGGTCCTCGGGGGCGCCGTGGTCGAGGTCGGCGCGGCGGAAGGAGCGGGCCGAGGCGGGGGTGACGCGGGACAACGGGCGGTCCCAGCAGGGGCTGTTGTCCATACCCTGTTCCCAGGGGTGCACGACGGACACCAGCCCGTCCCCGCCGAGGTCGCGACGGTGCAGGAGGTAGTCGTGCCAGGCGGCCAGCCGGGGGTACGCCCGGGTGAGGAAGCCGCGCGCCCTGGACAGGCCCGGGTCGGCGAGGTGCACCAGCCACGCGGCCAGGGCGTGGACGGGCGGTTGCACGATCCCGGAGGTCTGTACGGTGCGCGGGGCGCCGGCGGTGCGCCCGGCGGTCGACGAACGCCAGAAGTCGGGGCTCGGGAAGTACGCGTCGAGGGGGACGGAGGGGTTGAAGACGATGTGCGGGATGCGCCCGTCCGCCCACTGGGCCGCCAGCAGCGTCTCCAGTTCCGTCTGGGCCCGTAAGGGCGAGAGGTGCCTGAGGCCGATCGCGATGAACGCCGAGTCCCACGACCACTGGTGCGGATACAGGCCGCGCGAGGGCACGGTGGACCTGCCCGTCCAGTTGTCCTCCAGCACCTGTGCGGCCCTGACGTGCAGGGACGGCGGCGCGGCGGCCGGGTCGTATGCGATCTGGCGCCCCGCGGGACGCGTGGTGAGCTGGGCGATGCGGTCCACTCGGGGCTCTCCCAAAGACGTACTCCTGGCCAGGATCGGCAGGGGCTACCGTAGGGTTACGTCTATTTAACACGCAAAACCCAATATGTAATGCAGGGTTGGGAAACACAAGGGGGTGTACATGACCGGACAGCCCGGGAGAACCGGACGAGGCGCGGGCCAGGCGAGCGCCGGCGATCTGCTCGAACTGGTGCGCAGTCGCCGCGCCGTGACCCGGGGTGCGCTGCAGCAGGCGACCGGACTGTCCAGGGCCACCGTCGGGCAGCGGCTGGAGCGGCTCTTCCGCGCGGGCTGGCTGCGCGAGGGCGCCGGGGGGCCGGTGGAGTCACCGCTCGGCGGGAGGCCCTCCATCACCCTGGAGTTCGACGACGAGCACGCGGTGGTCCTGGCCGCCGACCTCGACACCCGGCACGCCCGGGCGGCGGTCCTGTCGCTGAGCGGCGAGATCCTCGCCGAGCATTCCGGCATCCTGGTCGTCGAGGACGGGCCGGACGCCGTGCTCGGCGAACTCGGCCGCTGGTTCGCCGAGCTGCTGGAGAAGACCGGGCACGAGGTGGAGGCGGTCTGCGGGGTCGGCCTCGCGGTGCCCGGCCCGGTCGACACCGAGACCGGCCGCGTCGTCCAGCCGCCGATCATGCCCGGCTGGGACGGTTACGACATACGGGGCCGCCTGACCCGGGCGCTCACCGAGCACGCGGGCGCCGCCGGAGTGCCCGTGCTGGTGGACAACGACGCCAACCTCATGGCGTACGGCGAACAGCGCACCGCCTACCCCGGCTGCTCCGCCTTCGTGCTGGTCAAGGTCTCCACCGGCATCGGCGCGGGGGTCGTGGTGGACGGCTCGGTGTTCCGGGGCATCGACGGCGGCGCCGGCGACATCGGGCACATCCGGGTGCCGGAGGGCGCCGGGGCGCTGTGCCGGTGCGGTTCCTACGGCTGCCTGGCCGCCGTCGCGAGCGGCGGCGCCGTGGCCCGGCGCCTGGCGGAGGCCGGGGTGCCGGCGGCCTCCGGCTCGGACGTACGGGATCTGCTGGCGGCCGGGCATCCGGAGGCGGTCGGGCTCGCCCGGGAGGCCGGGCGCCGGGTCGGGGACGTTCTCGCGACCGTCGTGACGCTGCTCAACCCCGGTGTCCTGATGATCGCCGGGGATCTGGCCGGAACCGCCTTCCTGACAGGCGTGCGCGAACTGCTGTACCAGCGGGCGCTGCCCCGCTCCACCGCACACCTGGAGGTCGTGACCGCACGGCTGGGCGAGCGGGCCGCGCTGGTGGGAGCCGGTGCGATGGTGGTGGAGCACCTCTACGCGCCCGAACGGGCCGAGGAGCGGCTGCGCGCGCTCGGGGTGTGACGGCCGCGTTACGGTCCCGGGCGACGTCCGCATGGTGAAATCCCGGCGCCTGTGGCAGCGTGATTCTCGCCACCCCTGATAAGGGTTGCGCTCAGATGAGCGGATCTTGGGCGACTGCACTTCTCCAAAGGGTGGCACTGAGTGCCACCCTTTGATCGTTCATCGAGCGAAATCAAATGTGCGGAAACTCCGCTCACATGAGCGCTCAATGGGATTCAGGGAGGCTCTTGCGTTCAAGAAGTGAAAACATGCGGCTGCGATCGCTTGCTCAGCCTTGACTTTCAATCCGCTGGCGGACGAGTGGTTACAGGCGCATGACGCACAAGTGGACGTACCCAGACGCCTTTGATCTGGGTATGTTCCTGCCCGTCAGGGCAGCCACCGCGTCCTCGAGGAGTCGAGACCCGTGTCGGAAAACAAAGATCTCCCGGTAGCCGAGCAGGCCGCGAGCGTTGAGGGCGTGAAGTTCGTCTACGACTTCACCGAGGGCAACAAGGACCTCAAGGACCTCCTCGGTGGCAAGGGCGCGAACCTCGCCGAGATGACGAACCTGGGCCTCCCCGTCCCGCCCGGCTTCACCATCACCACCGAGGCCTGCAAGGTCTACCTGGACAGCGGCGAGGAACCGGCGGCACTGCGTGACGAGGTGAGCGCCCACCTCGACGCCCTCGAGGCCCGCATGGGCAAGAAGCTCGGCCAGGCCGACGACCCGCTGCTGGTGTCGGTGCGCTCGGGAGCCAAGTTCTCCATGCCCGGCATGATGGACACCGTCCTCAACATCGGCCTCTCGGACAAGTCGGTCCAGGGCCTCGCCAAGCAGGCCGGCGACGACCGGTTCGCCTGGGACTCCTACCGCCGCCTCATCCAGATGTTCGGCAAGACCGTCCTGGGCGTCGACGGCGAGCTGTTCGAGGACGCGCTGGACGCGGCCAAGGCGGCCAAGAAGGTCACGGTCGACACCGAGCTGGAGGCCGCCGACCTCAAGAAGCTCGTCACCAAGTTCAAGAAGATCGTCAAGACCGAGGCCGGCCGGGACTTCCCGCAGAACCCGCGCGAGCAGATGGACCTCGCCATCCACGCGGTCTTCGACTCCTGGAACACCGACCGGGCCAAGCTCTACCGCCGCCAGGAGCGCATCCCCGGCGACCTCGGCACCGCGGTCAACGTCTGTTCCATGGTCTTCGGCAACCTCGGCCCCGACTCCGGCACCGGCGTCGCCTTCACCCGCGACCCCGCCTCCGGCCACCAGGGCGTCTACGGCGACTACCTCCAGAACGCCCAGGGCGAGGACGTCGTCGCGGGCATCCGCAACACCGTGCCGCTCGCGGAGCTGGAGCAGATCGACAAGAAGTCGTACGACCAGCTGATGCAGATCATGGAGACGCTGGAGAACCACTACAAGGATCTCTGCGACATCGAGTTCACCATCGAGCGCGGTGTGCTGTGGATGCTCCAGACCCGCGTCGGCAAGCGCACCGCGGGCGCCGCCTTCCGCATCGCGACCCAGCTGGTCGACCAGGGCCTGATCGACGAGGCCGAGGCGCTCACCCGCGTCAACGGCGCCCAGCTCGCGCAGCTGATGTTCCCGCGCTTCGACGAGGACGCGAAGGTCTCGCAGGTCGGCCGCGGCATCGCCGCCTCCCCGGGCGCGGCCGTCGGCAAGGCCGTCTTCGACTCCTACACGGCCGTCAAGTGGTCCCGCTCCGGCGAGAAGGTCATCCTGATCCGCCGCGAGACCAACCCCGACGACCTGGACGGCATGATCGCCGCCGAGGGCATCCTGACCTCCCGCGGCGGCAAGACCTCCCACGCGGCCGTCGTCGCGCGCGGCATGGGCAAGACCTGTGTCTGCGGCGCCGAGGAGCTGGAGGTCGACACCAAGCGCCGCCGGATGACCGTACCGGGCGGCCACGTCGTCGAGGAGGGCGACGTCGTCTCCATCGACGGCTCCTCCGGCAAGGTCTACCTCGGTGAGGTACCCGTCGTGCCGTCGCCGGTCGTGGAGTACTTCGAGGGCCGTATGCACCCGGGCGCCGACGACGCCGACGAGCTCGTCGAGGCCGTCCACCGCATGATGGCCTTCGCCGACCGCAAGCGCCGCCTGCGGGTGCGCGCCAACGCCGACAACGCCGAGGACGCGCTGCGCGCCCGCCGCTTCGGCGCCCAGGGCATCGGCCTGTGCCGCACCGAGCACATGTTCCTCGGTGACCGGCGCGAGCTCGTGGAGCGGCTGATCCTGGCCGACACGGACACCGAGCGCGAGGAGTCCCTCAAGCAGCTGCTGCCGCTCCAGAAGCAGGACTTCGTCCAGCTCTTCGAGTCGATGGACGGCCTCCCGGTCACCATCCGCCTCCTGGACCCGCCGCTGCACGAGTTCCTGCCCGACATCACGGAACTCTCGGTCCGCGTGGCGCTGGCGGAGTCCCGCCAGGAGCCGCACGAGAACGAACTGCGCCTGCTCCAGGCCGTGCACCGCCTGCACGAGCAGAACCCGATGCTGGGTCTGCGCGGTGTGCGTCTCGGCCTGGTCATCCCCGGCCTGTTCACCATGCAGGTCCGGGCCATCGCCGAGGCCGCGGCCGAGCGCAAGGCCGCCAAGGGCGACCCGCGCGCCGAGATCATGATCCCGCTCGTGGGCACGGTCCAGGAGCTGGAGATCGTGCGCGAGGAGGCCGACGCGGTCATCGCCGAGGTCGAGGCGGCCTCGGGTACGCAGCTGAAGCTGTCCATCGGCACGATGATCGAGCTGCCGCGCGCCGCGCTGACCGCCGGTCAGATCGCCGAGGCCGCGCAGTTCTTCTCCTTCGGCACGAACGACCTGACCCAGACGGTGTGGGGCTTCAGCCGGGACGACGTGGAGGCTTCCTTCTTCACGGCGTACCTGGAGAAGGGCATCTTCGGGGTCTCGCCGTTCGAGACGATCGACAAGGACGGTGTCGGCTCGCTGGTGAAGCTGGCCGCCAAGGCCGGCCGCGAGACCCGCCCCGACCTCAAGCTCGGCGTCTGCGGCGAGCACGGCGGCGACCCGGAGTCGGTCCACTTCTTCCACGAGGTCGGACTCGACTACGTCTCCTGCTCGCCGTTCCGCATCCCGGTGGCCCGCCTGGAGGCGGGCCGGGCGGCGGTCCAGTCCCAGGGCAGCGACCACCGCTAGACCCGTGGCCCGTGCGGGGCCACGCAGGAATCCGGAGCCGTCGGCGGTCCCCGACCCTCACCGATCGCGGCGGCTCCGGTGCACGAGACGAAGGGGCGGCACCTGTGCGGAGGTGCCGCCCCTTCGGCGTCCCCGCTTACCCGGGGAGCCCTTCCCGCAGGCAGACGACGGTGCCGGTCCGGGCCGCGTCCAGCAGCGCGGTGAGGGTGGGCAGCCCCGTCGCCAGCGGGGTGGATTCCAGCTCGTCGAGGGCGAAGAAGCCGTGGTGGTCATGCTCCGAGCTGCGCCGGACGGGCTGCCCGGCCGGGAGCCGGCCACCGTGGAAGTAGAAGTCGATCACCGGTCCCGTCTCCAGCACATCGGCTCGGTGGTCGTACCCGAGGAACCGCGGGTCCTCTTCCAGGGTGATGCCGGTCTCCTCGTGCAGCTCCCGGCGTGCGGCCCCGAGGGGGTCCTCACCGTGGTCGAGCATCCCGCCCGGCAGCCCCCAGAGCCCCTCGGCGGGCAGGCCCCCGGCGTAGCGCAGCAGCAGGATCCGGTCCTCGGCGTCGAGCAGCAGGACGCAGGACGCGACGATGGTCTGCGGCAGTGTCTTGACCCACTCGGCACGGGGCAGCACACCCGGCGCGTTCGGGACGGGCACGGTCGTGTCCACGGTGGTGTTCCTTCCGTCGGCTGGACAGCCCGCTGCGAACTGCCCAACCGGTGGAACGGCCGGACCCGCCGATGGTCACCGGCGGGCCCGGTTCAGGTGTCGCACGCGGCCCCCGTCACGAGCGGAACGGGCCCGTCACCTCGTATGTGATGCCGCCCGAGGAGCTGCCGCTGGTGCCGCGCTGGCTGGAGAAGTACAGGCGCGTGCCGTCGGGGGAGAAGGCCGGGCCCGTGATCTCCGAGCTCGACTGGCCCTCGACGCGCAGGAACGAGGCGACGACATCGTCCGGTGTGATGACGCAGATCTCCATGTTGCCGCCGTCCTCGGCGACGAAGAGGTCGCCGGAGGAGGTGCCGGTGATGTTGTCGACGCCGGTGAGCGGGGCCGTGCCGTTGACGAGGGAGTCGTCGTAGGCCAGCTCGTACGTGCTGGTCAGGAGGTTGAGCTGCCAGACGCGGTTGTCGCCCTTGGTGGTGAACCAGACCGTGTCGTTCGCGTAGTGGCAGCCCTCGCCGCCGTTGAAGGACTTCGAGCCGGCCACCTGGGAGCGGGTGGCCGTGGGGGAGCCGTCCGGGTCGGGGATGTCGGCCCAGGTGAAGGAGCCGCTCGTGGCGCTGCCCGCGACCATCACCTGGAGTTTGCCGGACGACAGGTTGCCCCACGTGGTCGGAACGAAGCGGTAGAACCGGCCGTCGGTCTCGTCCTCGGTCAGGTAGATCACCTTGCGCACCGGGTCGGCGGCCGCCGCCTCGTGCTTGAAACGGCCCATCGCCGCGCGCTGCGCCGCCGCGTTCGTGCCCCACGGGTCGGTCTCGTAGACGTAGCCGAGGGACACCTCCTCGCAGGACAGCCAGGTGTTCCACGGAGTCTTGCCGCCCGCGCAGTTCTGGCGGGTGTTCGAGAGGATCCGGTACGCGCCGGTGATCGCGCCCGTTGACGAGAACTTCACCGCGCTCGCGCCGCCCGAGGGGTTGATCTCGGAGTTGGAGACGTAGATCCAGCCCGTGCCGTCGGCGTAACAGGCGCCGCCGTCCGGGGCGTTGTGCCAGGTGTAGGAGGTGCTGCCGACGCGTTGGCCGGACCGGGCGATCACGCGGCTCGTGAAGCCGCTGGGGAGTCGGATGCCGTTGGCGTCCGGGGAGCCCAGCGACCCGTAGGGTCCGGTGCCGGGCTGGGCCGGGGCCGCGTACGCGGCGCCGCGCCACAGGGTTCCGCCCAGCGCGGCGGATGTACCGCCGAGGACGGCCGCACGCAGGAGGCTACGACGTTCCACTCTCACTCCAAGAGGTGCCGTACCGCCCCGCCGCCGGTCGACGGCAGGGTCGTGCGTGGGGGGAGGCGGAAAGGACGTTAAGGGGACGGGGTTGACGGGGCATGGCCAACTCGTGGCCGTAGGGCGGCATGCCGTGTGCCGCCTGTGCCCGCGCGGTACCGGCCTTACGCAGGCAGGGCCGGCGCCTCCCTTTTCGGCCTCCTCGGGCGGTCGCCGCCCGGCCCGGGACCGGCCTCGCCCGTCGGCCGTGCGGACGGCAGCCGGATCACCACGTCCAGGCCGCCGGTCGCCGCCGCGCGCAGGGCCGCCTCGCCGCCGCTGGCATGAGTGAGGCGCTGCACCAGGGCGAGCCCCAGACCCGTACCGCCCTTGGGGGCGCCCGGGGCGCGCCAGAAACGGTCGAAGGCGCGGGTCCGCTGCTCCTCCGTCATGCCCGGGCCCTCGTCGGTGACGTGCAGGTCGACCCAGCGGGGCCTGCTGTCGCGCAACGCCCGCCGCGGCGGAGCCTGCAGCCGCAGCTCGATCGTGACGGTGCTGCCCGCCGGGGACGCCCGCAGGGCGTTGGACAGCAGGTTGTCCATGATCTGCTCGACGGCCCCAGGCACCGCGAGCACCGGGCCCACGCTCCCCGCGAAGAGCACGAGGGAGACGCCCTCCCGCGCGAACAGGGGCTGCCACGTCCGGTGCCGCTCCGCGCAGACCGTGCCCAGGTCGACGGTGGCGGGAATGGCGGCGTGCTCCTCAAGCCGGGCCATGGCCAGCAGGTGCCCGACCATCCGGGCCAGCCGGTCCGTCTCCGTGACGGCGGCGGTGAGGCTGCCCCGGCCCCGGGCGGCGATGTCCGGCTCCAGGTTCTCCAGGCGCAGCCGCAGCGCCGCCAGCGGTGTCTTCAGCTGGTGCGAGGCCTCGCCGGCGAACGCCCGCTGGGACGCCAGCAGATGGGCGAACCGGGCGGCGGTGTGGTTGAACGCGGCGGCCAGCGAGCGGACTTCCGGCGGCCCCTTCGTGATCGTCACCGGTGCGAAGCGGCCGCCCTCGGCCAAGTCGTGCGTGGCCTGCTCCAGTTCGCGGATCGGGCGGCCCGCCCAGCGGGCGAAGGCGAAGCCGACCACGGCGACCGCCGTCAGCACGGCCAGCCCACCCAGCACCAGCAGCAGCCACACATGGTGGACCCGCTCGTGCACCGTCCGGGTGGGCACCGTCAGCCACACCGCGCCGACCGGCCGCGCCTCCTGGCCGACCGGCGCCGCCACGGACAGATACTCGACCCCGCCGATCGTGGAGGTCCGGACGTCCACCGTCGACGTGCCCCGCAGCGCGGCCGCGATGCCCGGCCGTGCGGCCAGGTCGCCGGAGACCCCGGCGTCCACCGGGTGCGAGGTGGCGAGCGGTACGCCCGAGGCGTCGACGATCACCACCTTCCCGCCGATGCGCTCCGCGCAGTGCGCCACCCGTGCGGGCAGGTCCCGTTCGGCCCGCCCCGCGGCGAGGGACAGCGCGGCGTACGCGGAGACCGACTCGGCCTCGTCCTTCGCCGCGTTGACGACCCGCTCCCGCTCACCGCGCGAGTAGACGAAGCCCAGCGGGATCTCCAGGCAGAGCAGCACCAGTGCCGCGAGGCTGAGATAGCTGAGCAGCAGCCGGCGGGTCACGGAGAGGCCACCTGCGCGGTCGGCCCCGTGTGCACCGACAGCCGGAAACCGACGCCCCGCAGCGTCCTGATCCACGCCGGGTGCCCCAACTTGCGGCGCAGCGCCGCCACGTGGACGTCCAGGGTCTTGGTCGGGCCGTCGTAGTGCGGGTCCCAGACGCGGTCGAGGATCTGCTGCCGTGAGTAGACCGCGCCCGGGTCCTCGCTGAGCAGCGCCAGCAGATCGAACTCCTTCGGCGTGAGCGGGACGGGAACGTCACCGACCCAGACCTGGCGGGTACGGCGGTCCACGACCAGCGGGCCCGGGTCGTGCGGCGGGTCGGGAGCGGGGTCGTACGAGGTGGTCGCGGGGGGTTCGTAGGACAGCGCCGGGGCCGGTTCGTGGGCGGGGGCCGGAGCCGGCTCGTACGGCGGCGGCTCGGGGGTGCCCCGCGTGCCCGGAGTGAGACCGGTGGCCTCGGGGAACGCCTGGTGGGTGCGTTGTGTGCGGCGGGTCACGGCACGGACCCGGGCGACCAGTTCGCGCACGCTGAAAGGTTTCGCCAGGTAGTCGTCGGCGCCCAGCTCCAGACCCAGGACGCGGTCGGCCTCCTCGCCGCGTGCACTGAGGATGACGATGGGTACGTCCGAGACCTGCCGGATGCCGCGGCAGACGTCGATGCCGTCCATGTCCGGCAGCCCCAGGTCGAGCAGGACGACGTCGTTGTACGGGCCTCTCAGGCCGTCCGTCCCGGTGGCGACGTGGTCGACCGTCAGCCCGAAGTGGCCGAGCCCTTCGGCGAGCGGCTCGGCGATCGTCTCGTCGTCTTCGATGAGCAGCACTCGTAGGCCCATACGTCCTGTCTCTCCGTGAAACGGGCATTAATCCGGGCAGCGCCAATTAGCATTCCCTGCCGCGGAGTTCACACGCTACAAGAAGACGCCGTATCTGGGAATGAGGGCAAAGAATGTTCAATTGCTGGCCGCGCTCTGTACTTTGCTTAACCTTCCTCTGTAGGTCGGCGGTCTACGGTGGGGTGCATCGGATGAACACCCAGCTCAGGAGAGTGCGTTGAAGGCTTTGCTGGACCGTGCCCGTGCGTTCAGGACGCGTGTAGATTTCGACAGCGGTGAATTTCGGAAACTGGCTGAAGGGCAATATCCGGAGGCGTTGTTCATTACCTGCTCGGACTCGCGGGTCATCCCCGCGCTGATCACGGGCGCACGGCCCGGGGAGATATTCGAGCTTCGGAACGCGGGAAACATCGTGCCGCCCTACGGACGGCCCGGGGCCTGTGGCGAGGCGGCCACCATCGAGTACGCACTGGAGGTGCTCGGGGTTCAGGACATCGTGGTGTGCGGTCACTCACACTGCGGTGCGATGGGAGCCCTGAAGTCCGGCGACGACCTGTCGGCACTGCCCGGCGTGGACGCCTGGCTGCGCATCGCCCGGCCCGAGCTGACCTCCGTACTGCGGTCCGCGCCCGACGACCCGTCCCTGCCGGAGGTCTCCCAGGGCAACGTCGTCAACCAGCTGGCGGCACTGCGGAGTTACCCCGTGGTGCGGCAACGCCTCGACTCGGGCCGGCTCCGGCTGCACGGCTGGTACTACGAGATCGACACCGGGTTCGTGTACGAACTCGGCGACGACGGCGACTTCCGGGTGCACGCCGCGTGAGCGGGGCGCATGCGCGGGGGCGGACCTGGGGAGGCCCGGGGGGCGGGCGGTACGGGGCGTCGGGCGGCGACGGCGGCCGACAGGGGGGCGGGCCGCCGCCGGGGGGCGACGCCGAGTGGGGGACCGGTTCCGTGGGGGCCACGGGGGGTTGGCCGGGGGGAGGCCTCGCCGGGCACGTCGGGGGCCGGCCGGACGCGGGCCCGGCGGGGGACGCAGGGGGCTGGTCGACGGTCGGTGGGGCCAGGGATGGGACACCGGGGGGTGCGCCGGGTGAGGCCTGGGCAGGTCCCGGGGGAGATGGGGCCGGCGAGCCGGATGGCTGGGGGACCGCGCCCGGAGCGGACATCACCGAGGCCTCCGCTCCGGGCCGCGGGGGCGTCGGTGCGGTCGACGGCCTGATCCGGGGGCTCATGAGTGGTGCCAAGGGCGGTGGCGGCAAGGGGGGAGCGAGGGGGGACCTCGTCACCGACATCACGGCCTCCCTCGTCGTCTTCCTCGTCGCCCTGCCGTTGTGCATCGGTGTCGCCGTCGCCTCCGGCGTGCCCGCCGAACTCGGGATCATCTCCGGGGTGATCGGCGGCCTGGTCGTTGGTGCGGTCAAGGGCAGCACGCTCCAGGTCAGCGGCCCGGCCGCGGGGCTCGCCGCTCTGGTCGCGGAGACCGTCGCCGAGGTCGGCGTGGCCATGCTCGGCGTGATCGTGCTGTTCGCCGGCATCCTCCAGATCGTCCTGGGGCTGGTACGCCTCGGCCGGATGTTCCAGGCGATCTCCGTCGCCGTGGTCCAGGGCATGCTCGCCGGCATCGGCGTACCGCTGATGTTCAGCCAGGCCTACCCGATGGCCGACGCCAAGGCCCCCGGCACCCCGATCGAGAACATGGCCGGGATCCCCGGTCTGCTGGCCGGTGTCCTGACCGACCCGCAGGCGATGATCGCGACACTGCTCGGTGTCGCCACGGTCGTGCTCAGCTTCGTGTGGAAGAAGGTGCCGGGTCCGGCCGGGAAGATCCCCGCCGCCCTGGTCGCCGTGGGCATCGGCATGGTCGTCGCCGCCCTGCCCGGCGTGGACGTGAAGACGCTCCAGGTGGGCAACCTGCTCGACTCGGTGCGGGTGCCGGGTGCCGGGCAGTTCGCGGGGCTCGCCGACGGGACGATCATCACCGCCATCCTCACCTTCACGGTGATCGCGTCCGCGGAGAGCCTGTTCACGGCCGCCGCCGTGGACCGCATGCACAGCGGCCCGCGCACCCGCTACAACACCGAGCTGATCGCCCAGGGCGCCGGCAACACCGTCGCGGGCCTCCTCGGCGCGCTCCCCATCACCGCCGTGGTGGCGCGCAGCTCGGCCAACGTCCAGGCCGGGGCCAAGACCCGGCTCTCCCGCACCCTGCACGGCCTGTGGCTGCTCGCGTTCGCGCTGCTGCTGCCGCAGGTGCTCGCGCTGATCCCGATCTCCGTGCTGGCCGGTGTCCTCGTGCACAGCGGCTGGAAGCTGTTCGGGCCCGCCGAGTTCCCGAAGATGTGGCGGCAGGACCGGGGCGAGTTCGCGGTGATGACACTGACCATGCTGGTCATCGTGGCGACGGCCCTGCTGGAGGGCGTGCTGTTCGGTCTCGCCGCGGGGATCGTGCTGGCCGCGCTGCGCATGTCGCAGACGGTGGTCCGCCAGCATGTCGAGCAGGACACGGCGAAGGTCGTCATGGCGGGCAACGCCACGTTCCTGCGGCTGCCGAAGGTGATCGACGCGCTGGAGGCGGCCGCCGCGTCCGGGAAGCCGCGGATCCGTCTCGACCTGACCGGTGTGACCCACCTGGACCACGCCTGCCGCAACCAGGTCGAGGAGTTCACCGCCCAGCAGCGGGGGCTGGGGCTGAGGGTGGAGCTGCTGATGCCGGGGGAGGCGAAACCGGCCGGTTCCACGACGCCCGCCTCCGAGGCTCCGGCGACGGCGCCGCTGCCCAGGCGCCCGGTTCCCACCACACAGGAGGAGACGGCCGAACCGTCGCTCTGGCCCACCAGGCAGGAGGAGACGGCCGAACCGTCGCCCTGGCCGACCGCCGATGCCGAGTGGTTCTACCTCGACACCAGGCCCCTGCCGGAGGAGCAGTCGCGCTCGCCCCTGGTGGGCTGACCCGGCCGCTGCGGGACATGCCGCGGTGGCGTGCACACCCGACCGGGCGTGCACGCCACCGCGTTCCTGCGTGGAACCGGTTCAGCCGCAGCTGCCCGAGATCCACTTGTGGGAGCGGACCTTGTACGTACCGGCCAGGTTGCCGCCGTGCTGCTGGCGGGTGCAGCCGACGCGGTTGGAGTAGTCGGCGCCCCGGTAGTACGCGACGCCGCTGGAGCTGCTGGTGCCGGCGTTCCACACGGACTTCACGTTGGTCGTGGCGGCCCAGGAACAGCGGACGGCACCGCTCTGCCAGTCGGGGTCGGCCGCGTCCCACGAGCACTTGCTGCCGGTGAAGTTGGCGCCGGTCCAGAAACAGACGTGGCCGGACGCGCAGTCCACCGCGGCGGGCGAGGCCGGGGCCGCCGACGCGGAGCTCGGCACGGCCAGGGCGGTGACGGCCGCGGCGCTGACGGCGAGAACCGCGAGCAGCGGGTTCCTACGGGTGTGCCGGAGTGCGGAAAGGCGCATGAGCCTGGTCTCCTCGGAGTCGGGGGACGGTGCTGCGGACGGCCCGACGCTGGCAAGGCGTGACCGGGCCGGGCAAGGACGGCGGGGCGGGTTGGGATGCCGGGACGGCGTCCCACCGCCTGCCTGGCGCGTTCCGGAACCGTTGGGACGGCCATGGGACGTCTTTGGTGGCACAGTGTCGGCACGAGACGCCCGACCAGCGTCCGTTGGGGATTCCGAGGGGGGAGAGGCGTTGTCCGCATGCCCTGAAACGGAGCGGTTCGCCGCGCTGTTGCGTTCGCTCAAGAGCCGGTCCGGGCTGAGTTACGAGGCCCTCGCCAGGAAGTCCGGACTGTCCGGTTCGTCGTTGCACCGGTACTGCCGGGGCACTTCGGTGCCGCAGGACTACGGAAGCGTCCACCGGCTGGCCACGGTGTGCGGCGCGACCCCGGACGAACTGCGCACCCTGCACCGCCTGTGGGCCCTGGCGGACGCGGCGCGGGCCACCGCGGACACCCCGGCCTCGGCCCCCGACCAACCCGAAGGCTCGGCCCCCGACCAACTCGACGCCTCGAACCCGGACCAACCCGACGCCTCGAACCCCGCTCTCCACCGGGCCGACGCTCCGCCCTTGGCTCCCGACCGGGCCGACGCTCCGTCCTCGGCTCCCGACCGGGCCGACGACCCGCCCCCGGCCCCCGGCCGGACCGGTCAGCCGGGCACCGAGCCGAGCCGGGGGCCCGCCGGACGGTCACGCCGGCACCGGCTGCGCACCTCCGTCGTTACCGCCGTGATCGTCGCCGCCCTCAGCGTCTCCGCCTGGGTCCTGACGAACGGCCGCTCCTCCTCCGGCGGCGGACGCGGCACCGGCGAGGACCGGCCGTTGTTCTCGGCCGGCTGCCCGCCGGTGATCGCGATGGGCGAGCACGACGAGTGCGTGCGGGAGGTGCAGCGTCTGCTGCACGCCAAGGGCGCGGACATCGGCGTGGACGGGGACTTCGGGCCGCAGACCCTGCGCCGGGTCACGGCGTTCCAGGTGCTCGCCGGACTCCAGCCCAACGGAGTCGTCGGGGACCCCACCAAGAAGGCGCTCTACACCTCTCACGTGCGGATGAGCGTGTGGTCACCGGAGAAGGTGCGCGAGCGGGTCCGCGAGGTGTTCCCCGAGTCGCCCGACAAGGCGGTGGCCATCGCCGACTGCCAGTCCTTCCTCGACCCGCTGCACATCCTTCCCAACACCAACGGCACCCGGAACTGGGGCGTGTTCCAGATCTCCGACGCCCGCCTGCGCGAGCTGGGCGGCACACCGCGCGAGGCCCTGGACCCGGAGTGGAACATCCGGGCGGCACGGAAACTGTGGAGCCGGGACCACGACTTCGGCGACTGGCCCCACTGCGAACGCGCCGCCGGCGCCTCCCGCTCCCCGGCCCCCCGGCATTCGTCCACGACGGCACGACCACCGCGCTGAACCGGCTCAGGCCGTGGAACCGCCGTCCACCACCAGGTCGGTGCCCACGACCGACGCCGCGTCGTCCGAGGCCAGGTACAGCACGGCGGCGGCGATCTCCTCGACCGTCGAGACACGGCCGACCGGTACCGCGGTCCGCATGCGCTCCGCGCGGTCGGCCTCCGTCTCGCCCGGCTTGAAGGACATGGCGGTCGCGCTGGCGCCGGGTGAGACGGCGTTGATGCGGACGCCCTCGGCGATGTGGTCCAGGGCGGCGCCGCGCGTGAGGACGGACACGGCCGCCTTCGTGGCGCCGTAGGCGGTCATACCCGGGATGCGGCCGTGGACGCCGATGCGGGAGGCGACGTTGACGATGGCGCCGCCGGCCGGCTGGGTGCGCATCTGGCGCACCTCGGCCTGGAGGGCGAGCAGCACGCCGGTGACGTTGATGTCGAGCATCCGCCGCCAGGCGTTCTCCGGGACGTCCGCGGCGGGCTGCCCGCCGGCCTCCAGGACTCCCGCGTTGTTCACCGCGACATCGAGCGAGCCGAAGTGCTCCACGGCGGCGTCGACCAGGTCCCGCAGGTCGGAGGCCCGGGTGACGTCGGCGGTGACGGACAGACCCTTGCCGCCCGACTCCTCGATCAGCGTCACGGTCTTCTCCAGCGGTTCCCGGCGCCGTCCCGCGACGACGACGTGCGCGCCCTCCGCCGCGAACGCGAGGGCGGTGGCCCGTCCGATGCCGGAGCCCGCGCCGGTGACGAGGGCGGTCCTGCCGGTGAAACGGTTCCCCATGATCTCTCCTGCCGAGTTTCTTGACTGATCGGTTCAGTATTCGGGCATGAAAAGAGGCACCCCTCGGGGTGCCCGTTCTCAGTCGAGCAGGGCCAGGGCCTGCTCCGCGGCGTCCCGCACCCGGCCCGGGTCGGCCGACGCCTTGCCGACGACCCGCAGTCCCTGCATCAGGACCAGCAGCATGCGGGCGAGGGTGCGCGGGTCGCGGTCCTCTCCCAGTTCGCCCTGGGCCTGCGCGCGAACCAAGGCCGACCGCAACAGGGTCTCCAGCTGGTCCCAGCTGTGCTGCACGCGGCGGCACGCGGCGCTGTCGTGCGGGGCCAGTTCGGCGGCCGTGTTGACGACGAAACACCCGGTCAGCCGACGGTCGTCGGCCGTGGACTCGGCGGCGAAGCGGCGCACCACCGCCCGTACGGCGGGCAGCGCCGGCCCCGGCAGCGACAGCTCGCCCAGCAGTTGCGGATCGCAGGACTGCTGATAGCGGTCCAGTGCCTTCAGGTACAGCTCGTGCTTGCTGCCGAAGGTCGCGTAGATGCTGGCGCGCCCCACGCCGAGGTGCGCGACGAGGTCGGACATCGACGTCGCCTCGTAGCCGCGCCGCCAGAACAGCTCGAGAGCTGCCTGGAGCGCGGCGTCCGGATCGAACTCCTTGGTCCTGGCCACGTACCGCAGCCTAGGTTCATCGAGAATGATCGGTCAAGAAAGGTTCTACGAGGTCCGCACCTTGTACGCCGTCACCCGGACCGTCTCGTCGTCCAGGCACTGGCCGGACGTCAGGTCGAAGCGCTGCTTCAGCAGGGGCGAGGCGACGAAGGGGCGGCCCTGGTGGGTACCGGTGAGGCCCCGGGAGAGGACGGCCGCGCCGGTGAAGGGGTCACGGTTGTCGATGGCGAACAGCTCACCGGAGCGGTCGCGGAAGACCGCGGCCTGCCGGCCGTCCGGCAGCAGTGCGGCAACCCCGCGGCCCGGGAGCAGCGCGCTCAGGTCGCAGACCGCGAACCAGTCGTCGTCCAGGGCGATTTCGATCGTGAGGTCGGTGGTCTCGAGTGCCAGGGTCATCGCTGGGCGCTTCCTTCCAGTACGTCAGCGGCGGGTCGCATGCCGATGGACAGCAGCGGCAGGTCGGGCTTCATCTGGTCGCGCTCGGGCACGAAGGCGACGACGGGGTCCGGGGTGTCCGGCGCGTTCACGAAGGACACGAACCGGGCGAGCTTCTCGGGGTCGTTGATGGTCTCGGCCCACTCGTCGCGGTAGTGCGCGACATGCGCCCGCATCAGCTGCTCCAGCTCGTCGCAGATGCCGAGCGAGTCGTGGACGACGACGTCCTTCACGTGGTCGAGGCCGCCCGGGATCCGCTCCAGCCAGGTCGACGTGCGCTCCAGACGGTCGGCCGTACGGATGTAGAACATCAGGAACCGGTCGATCAGCCGCACCAGTTCGGCGTCCGACAGGTCCTGCGCGAGCAGGTCCGCGTGGCGGGGCGTGGCGCCGCCGTTGCCGCCGACGTACAGGTTCCAGCCGTTGGCGGTGGCGATCACGCCGAAGTCCTTCGACTGGGCCTCGGCGCACTCGCGCTGGCAGCCGGAGACCGCCGACTTGAGCTTGTGCGGCGACCGGAGCCCCCGGTAGCGCAGCTCCAGGTCGATCGCCATCTTCACGGAGTCCTGGACGCCGTAGCGGCACCAGGTCTGGCCGACGCACGACTTCACCGTGCGCAGCGACTTGCCGTAGGCGTGGCCGGACTCGAAACCGGCGTCCACCAGCCGGGCCCAGATGACGGGCAGTTGCTCGACGCGCGCACCGAACATGTCGATCCGCTGACCACCGGTGATCTTCGTGTAGAGGCCGAAGTCGCGGGCGATCTCGCCGATCACGATCAGCTTCTCCGGGGCGATCTCGCCGCCGGGGATCCGCGGCACGACCGAGTAGGAGCCGTTCTTCTGCAGGTTGGCGAGGAAGTGGTCGTTGGTGTCCTGCAGGGACGCCTGCTCGCCGTCCAGGACGTAGCCGCTCGCGCCGATCGTCGGGGCGAGGGAGGCGATGATCGAACCGACGGCCGGCTTGCACACCTCGCAGCCGTCACCGCCCCGGGCCTCCTCGCGGCCGTGGCGGTCCAGCAGGTCCTGGTAGCTGTTGATGCGCAGGGCGAGGACGATCTCGTAGAGCTCCTCGCGGGTCTGCGCGAAGCAGCCGCACAGGCCCTTGTCGACCTCGACGCCGTTCGCCTCGAGTTCGGCGTTGACGAGCTGGCCGAGGACCTTCACGCAGGAGCCGCAGCCGGTGCCGGCCTTGGTGCACTTCTTCACCTCGGGCACGGTCGTGCACTGGTGGTCGGTGACCGCGCCGCGGATCGTGCCCTTGGAGACGTTGTGGCAGGAGCAGACGATCGCGTCGTCCGGCAGCGCCGACGGGCCGAGCTGGACGGACTCCCCGGCACCGGCCGGCAGCACCAGCGACTCGGGCGAGACCGGCGGGACCGAACCGGTGAAGGCCTTCAGCGTGCCGTAGGCGTCCGCGTCGCCGACCAGGATGCCGCCGAGCAGCGTGCCGTCGCGGCCGATGACCAGCTTCTTGTACAGGCCGGCGCGGGAGTCGGAGTAGACGACGTCCAGGCAGTCCTCGGCGGTGCCGTGCGCGTCGCCGAAGGACGCCACGTCCACGCCGAGCAGCTTCAGCTTGGTGGAGAGGTCGGCACCGGTGAAGGACGCCTCGTCCGAGGCGATCGTCGCCGCCGCCGTCTCGGCCTGCTCGTAGCCCGGGGCCACCAGGCCGTACACCCGGCCGTCGGAGGCCAGCGCGCACTCGCCGATGGCGAAGACGTGCGGGTCGGCGACCGTACGGCACTGCTCGTCGACCGTGATGCCGCCGCGCTCGCCGACCGTCAGTCCGCAGTCGCGGGCCAGCTGGTCGCGGGGGCGCACACCGGCGGAGAACACCACCATGTCGGTGGCCAGTTCGGAGCCGTCGGAGAGCTTCATGCCGGTGACGGCGCCGTCCTCGCCGACCACGATCTCCTGCGTGCCGACGCCCGTGTGGACGCTCAGACCCATCTCCTCGATGGTGCGCAGCAGCGCGGCACCGCCGCCGTCGTCCACCTGGACGGGCATCAGCCGGGGCGCGAACTCCACGATGTGGGAGGTGAGTCCGAGGCCCTTCAGCGCGCCGGCCGCTTCCAGTCCGAGCAGGCCGCCGCCGACCACCGCGCCGACCGTCGCCTTGGACTTGGCGTACTCCTCGATCGCGAGGAGGTCCTCGATCGTGCGGTAGACGAAACAGCCCTCGGCGTCCTTGTTCGGGACCGGCGGGACGAAGGGGAAGGAGCCGGTGGCGAGGACGAGGGTGTCGTAGTCGAAGACCTGGCCCGAGCGGGCCGTGACCCTCTTCGCCTCACGGTCGACGGTCTCGGCCGGGTCGCCGACGTACAGCTCGATGCCGTGCGTGGCGATGAACTCCATGTCGGTCATGGAGAGGTCCTCGGGCGTCTTCCCCGAGAAGTACGAGGTGAGGGCGACGCGGTCGTAGGCCGGACGCGGCTCCTCGCAGAGTACGACCACGCGGTGCGTGGCGGTCAGGCCGCGCTCGGCGAGCGCTTCGAGGAAGCGCTGGCCGACCATGCCGTGGCCGACGAGCACGATCGTGGGGGGCGTCCCCTGGGTGGCCGTCATCAGGAGCCTCCATCGTTGGTGAGCAGGTGGAGCAGGGGGCCGCCGTCGGAGGGGAGCGGCTCTGCTCCCTCCCAGGCGCGGGCGAGCGCGCCGACGGTGCCGAGTTCGCCGACGAGGACCCCGCCGACCAGGCGGTCGTCGCGGACGACGACCTTGCGGTAGGTGCCGCGGGTGGCGTCGGCGAGCTGGACGACGTCGTCGCCCGGGAGCGCCTCGGTCTCGCCGAACGCGGCGAGGTCGAAGGGACTGTCGTGCCCCGTGAGGGTGAGCCGGGTCAGCGAGCGCGTGCCGGTGTACCGGGCGCTCGTGTCCCCGGCCAGCAACTCGGCCAGGGCGTCTGCCTGTTCGAGCGCGGGAGTGGCGAGCCCGTAGAGCACGTCGGCGTGCTGGGCGCAGTCGCCGACGGCGTGGATGTAAGGGTCGGAGGTGCGCAGCTCGTCGTCGACGACGACGCCCTTGCGGACGTCGAGTCCGGCGGCCTGCGCGAGACCGACCCGGGGGCGGACACCGCAGGCGACGACCACCAGGTCCGCGTCGAGCGCGTATCCGTCGGCCATCTCCACCGAGCGGACCGCGCCGCCGACGCAGCGCACGTCCCGCACCCGGCACTCGGTGTGCACCTCGACGCCCAGGTCGGTCAGATGCCGCTTGACGAGCTTCGAGGCGGCCGGGTCCAGCTGGCGCTCCATCAGCCGCTCGGACTGCTGGGCGAGTACGACCTGGGCGCCGCGCAGGGCGAGGGCCCGGGCCGCCGACACGCCGAGGAGACCGCCGCCGACGACGACGGCCCGCGCGCCCGGCCGGACCGCCTTCGACAGCCCCAGGCAGTCGTCCATGGTCCGGAAGGCGTGCACACCCTCGGGCAGTTCGTGGTTCTCGGTGAACAGCCCCCGCAGCGGCGGCAGTACGGGATTGGAACCGGTCGCGAGAACGAGCCGGTCGTATGCGATCACCGTCCCGTCCGCGCAGGCGACGGTGCGCTGCGCGCGGTCGACGCCGACGACCCGGCCGCGCACGATCCGGGCCGGCGCCGGCAGGGCGATCACCTCGGGGTTGTAGCGTCCGGCCAGCACCTCGGCGAGCAGGACCCGGTTGTAGGGCCGGTGCTCCTCCTCGCCGATCAGCAGCGCGGGCGTGCCGAGCTCACCGAGCCGCCGGGCGAGCCGTACGCCCGCGAGGCCGGTGCCGATCACCACCACACGCTCATTCGAGGTCATGCACTCGAGCGTGCGGTGCCGGTGTTACCCGGTGGCATCACCTCTGTTTCCCGCGGGGAACGCTGCCCTCAGCGGGCGGCGCCGGCGGGTGTGAGGGTTCCTGAACTGCGACGACGGCCGACTGTGAGGGCCGTCGCACCGGTCTCGCACCACCCTCGCATAGGCTCGCGATCATGCCCGACATATCGCTGACCATGATCGTCCTGCTCTGCGTCGCGGCCCTCGCCGCCGGGTGGATCGACGCCGTGGTCGGTGGGGGCGGCCTCCTGCTGCTGCCGGTGCTGCTGCTCGGACTGCCCGCGAACACCCCCGCCGCGCACGCGCTGGGCACGAACAAGGCCGTCGCCATCGTCGGCACCACGGGCGCGGCCGTGACGTACGCCCGCAAGGCTCCCGTGGACGTCCGTACCGCCGTCCGCATCGGCCTGGCAGCTCTCGCCGGATCCTCGGCCGGGGCCTTCTTCGCGGCCGGGATGAGCACCGACGTCCTCAAGCCGGTGATCATGGTGGTGCTGCTCGGGGTCGCCGCCTTCGTGATCCTGCGGCCCGCCTTCGGCACGGCCCCCGCGACCGGCCCGGCCACCCGCCGCCGCATCCTCGCCGCGATCGGCCTCGCGGGCCTCGGCATCGGCTTCTACGACGGTCTGATCGGCCCCGGCACCGGCACGTTCCTGGTCCTCGCGCTCACCGCGATCCTCCACCTCGACCTCGTCACGGCCTCCGCCACCGCGAAGATCGTCAACTGCTGCACCAACGCGGGGGCGCTGGCCACCTTCGCCTGGCAGGGCGCCGTGCTGTGGCAACTGGCCGCCCTGATGGCCGTCTTCAACCTGGCGGGCGGCACCCTCGGCGCCCACACCGCCCTGAAGCAGGGCAGCGGCTTCGTCCGCGTCGTGCTGCTGACGGTCGTCTTCGCCCTGGTGGGGAACCTGGCGTACGAGCAGTGGATCGCCTAGCGCGCTCGCAGGTCCAGCAGCTCGATCATCCCTGTCCCGTCCTCCTCCCCGTGCCCCTGCGCGAGCCTGCGCTCCATGAGCTCCATGTACGGCGTCAGCAGCTCCGGGCCGACCCGTTGTTCCTCGGCCGTGCGCAGCAGGGTGGCGTTGCCCGCCACCTGCATCGCGAGGTTGGAGACGACGCCCTTGGTGTAGTCGCCCGTCTGCAACCGCTCGGCACTCTGGTGCACGGCCGGGGCCATCGCCGTCAGCCACTCCGCGAGCAGCGGTGCGAAGTCCTTCGGCGCGATGTCCTCCGGGCGGATCAGCGCGAAGGCGTGGGCGATGCCCGCGAACATGCCGCTCATCGCGCTCAGCAACGCCACGTCGTGCAGCGCCGCGAAGCCCGGGTCGGCCCCGACGTAACGGGTGCCGGCGGGGACGGAGAGGGTGGCGCGGTGCTCCTCGAACAGCTCCGGTGAGCCGCTGTAGAAGACGTAACCGCCGGAGTCCGCGATCCCGATCATCGGCGGTACGGCCATGATCCCGCCGTCCAGGAACCGGGCGCCGCGTGCCTCGGCCCAGGCGGCGCGCGTCCGGCCGTCTCCCGGGGTGCCGGTCGTCAGGTTCACCAGGTCCCGCCCGGTGAGGTCGGTCTGGTCGAGGGCCTCGCCCACGGAGGCGTCGTCCAGCAGGCAGACGATCACCAGGCGGTTCGCCGCCACGGCCTCGGCGGCGCTCACGGCGACCGTGGCGCCCTCGGCGGCGAGGGGCTCGGCACGGGCGGGGGTGCGGTTCCAGACGGTCACCTCGTGCCCGGCGGCCAGCCAGGCCCGGGCGAGGGCGGTGCCCATGGCCCCGGTGCCGAGAAGAGTGAGAGGGGTACGGGGAACAACTGCGGTGTCGGTCATGGCGTTTAGGCTCGTCGCAGGGGGGCGCCCGCTCAAGTACGTACTTCGTAGTGGGTGGTTACCCCGGGGGAAGGGTGCAGGCAGTCGAAGTGGAAGGGGCGGGGCGTGGGGACGACCGGACGGCGGCCGGGGGCGTACGTGTGCGGGATCGACGCGGCGATGGACGTGATCGGTGGCAAGTGGAAGGTGCTGATCCTCTGGGCGCTGCACGAGCGGCCGTGCCGCTTCGGGGAGCTGCGCCGCGAACTGCCCGGCGTCACCGAGAAGGTGCTCGCCTCGCACCTGCGGGAGATGGAGAGCGACGGGCTCGTGCACCGCGAGGCGTACGACGAGGTGCCGCCGCGGGTGGAGTACTCGCTGACGGCCCGGGGCGTCTCCTTGAACGAGGCGCTGGCACCGCTGGGCGCCTGGGGCAGGGCGAACGTCCTGGGGGCGTCACCGGCTGCCGGTCAGGTGCGCGAAGACGACGACGTTCCCCTGGTACCCGGTGCCGCGTGAGTACCCACCGCCGCAGGTGATGACCCGCAGTTCGGGACGGCGGGCCGCGCCGTAGACCTTCTCGTCGGGGAAGTCCTTCGCGGCGTACACCTCCACGGCGTCCACGGTGAACACCGCGACGCCGCCGTCCCGCCGGTCCACCTCGATCGTGCTGCCCCCGGCCAGGGCGCCGAGGTCGTAGAAGACGGCGGGGCCGTCGGCGTTGTCCACGTGTCCGGCGACGATCGCGGTGCCCCGCTCGCCGGGGGTGGCGCCGGCCTCGTACCACCCGGCGAGGTTCTCGTCCGCGGCGGGCGGCACGTCGAGGCTCCCGGTCTCCGTCAGGCCCAGCCCGGTCAGCGGCGCGTCGACCCGGATCGCGGGGATGCGGATCCGGTCGGGTGGAGAGGGCGGCAGCGCGGGCACGGCCGGCCGTTCACCGGCCCTGCCGCCCAGCCCGGCCCGGCCCTGCGCGGCGGACGGCTGCGGCGGGGCGTGCGTCTCGGCGCCGTTGCGCAGCAGCCACACCCCTGAGCACAGGGCGAACACCGTGACGGCCGCCATGGCCGCGTTCGCGGGATTGCGGACGCCGCCGCCGAACCCGGAGACCCTGCGCATACCCGCCCCTTTCTGAGCTCCGGCCCCGTACCCCCCTCCGGGCCGCGAGGGGCGTCGGACCCGGAGGGGGAGGGGACATGCGGTACCGGCGACGGACAGCGGAGGGTGTCCGTCAGATCCCGTCGCCTCTCGCCCGGCGATGCAGGAGCCAGGTACCGCCCGCGGCGGCGACGGCGAGAGCCGCCACACCGGCCGCGGTCTGCACGGGATCGGGGCCAAGAGCGCCGCCGACCCCCGTCTTGACACTCCCCCGGGGATGCACCTGCCCGCGCACCGACGTCAGCGTGACCACCACGTCCCCGGTGACCCGCCGGCCGCTGCCGCCGCAGGTCGCGGTGATCTCGTACGTACCCGGCTGCGCACCGGACGGCACCCCGAACCGCCCGGTCACGTCCTGCCCGTGCGCGTCCGGTGCCAGGCTGAGGGGACCCGCCCCGACCGCGCTGGCGTCACCCGTCGCGGAGCCGCCGTCGCCGCAGGCCGCCGTGCGCACCGTGACCTGCCCCCCGGGCACGACCGACGCCGGGGACACCTCCAGGTCGCCGGTGGACGCGCCGTGGGCGGGGGCGGAGGCGAGGGCCGCGGCGGCGAGGGCGAACGCGGTGGCGGTCAGCGGCCGGGCGGTACGTCGCATCGGTGCTCCCTCGAGCGGTTCGGTCGTGCGCCTGCCCTTCGAGGTAACGGGCAGCGGGACGACCGCGCTTGCTGAGGGAGCGTCAGAATTGGGGTGAATGGGTGTCAGGGGCCGGTGAACCGGCTGCTTGTCACGGCCGTTTCGGCAGGTCACGGGCGTTCGGCGGGCGGGGCGCGGAAATGCCCGGGGTGCGCGTGTGAACGGGTGACCCGGATGTACGCGTCGGCGCTTGACCTCAAGAATGGTTGAGGTACGAGGCTGGGGCGCATGAATCCAACCGCCACCGACCCAGCCGCTGCCACGACCGACCCGCTCCGCCTGACCCTGGTCGTGGGCAGCAACCGCCACGGCCGCTTCGGCCCCGTCGTCGCCGACTGGCTCCTCGCCCGCATCCGGGACCGGGACGACCTGGTCGCCGAGGTCGTGGACGTCGCCGAGGCCGCGTTGCCCATGTCCCTCGAACCGACCCCCGAGGCGACCGCCGCGCTGTCCGGCGTCACCCCGAAGCTGGCCCGCGCGGACGCCTTCGTGGTCCTCACCCCCGAGTACAACCACTCCTTCCCGGCGGGTCTGAAGAACCTCGTCGACTGGCACTTCACGGAATGGCAGGCCAAGCCCGTCGGTCTCGTCTCCTACGGTGGCCTGTCCGGCGGTCTGCGTGCCGCGGAGCACCTCCGTCAGGTCTTCGCGGAGCTGCACGCCGTGACGGTCCGCGACACCGTCTCCTTCCACAACGCCGGCGCCGCCTTCGACGACCGGGGTACCCTGCGCGACCCGTCCGGCCCGGACGCGGCGGCGAAGACCATGCTGGATCAACTGGTCTGGTGGGGGCGTGCGTTGCGGGAGGCCCGGAGGAGGTGGCCGTACGGGAGCTGAGCCCGGCGCAGGACTCCTCTCACCTCACCTCTCACACCCGCGCCCGCCAGTTCCCGCCCGCGATCGCCCGCCCCCGGGTGCGCAGCCGCGCGGCGACGGCGGGCGCGGCCACGTACACCCAGGCCCTGACGGCTGCCCCGTCGGCCTCCCGCGCGACCTTCCGCTCGACGCGCTCGTACAGACTGCGCGGATCCCCCGGCATGTACTCCTCCAGCCGGTCCAGCTCCGCGAGCAGGCCCGCGTACGCCTCGGGCAGCGCGGTGACCAGCTCGCCGCTCACCGTGCCGCCCCCCGGCTCCTCGACCGCGTACGGATAGCCCGGCCCCTCGTAGAGCACCGCGTCCGCGAGCCTGCCCGGCTCCTCGGAGCGGGTGCGGCCGCGCAGGAAGAGGCCGTGGTTGACCTCCCCCGGACGGAGGGTGCCGTAGACGAAGAAAGGCAGGGTCACAGGAACGATTCTGCACCCTCACACACCTCCACAGCGGGGCTATGGACATGCCAGGTCCGTGACGCCTTAACTCGCGGTCAACATCAACGCCGCCCCCGGTCGACCCCACGCGACCGGGTGCGCCCGTATGAGGAGACCGATGAGTCGGATACGTCATGTCCGCGGTTCCCGTCTCACCCTCGCCGGTGTGGCCGTCACCGGCAGCACCGCCCTGCTGGCCGCCGTTCTCTCCCCGGTCGCCGGCGCGGCCGACCAGCCGACCAGGTCGGGCGCCATCGAGGACGCGGAGGCGGTGCTCGCGGACCGGGCCGGAGCCCTGGGCCTCACCCCGGCCCAGGAGACGAAGGTCCGGGACGTCGTCGTCGACACGGACGGCACCCGGCACGTGCGCTACGACCGCACCTACCACCGGCTCCCGGTGCTCGGCGGCGACTTCGTGCTCCACCTGAACCCGGACGGCAGCTACCACGGCACGAGCCGCGCGACGAAGTCCGCGCTCTCCCTGGCGAGCGTCACCCCGAAGGTGAGTGCCCCCAAGGCCGCCGACCTCGCGGCGAACCTGCTGCGCGCCGCGCACCTCGGCGAGACCCTGAAGAAGCTCACCGCCAAGCCCCGGCTGGTCGTCGACGCCCTGCACGGCGCTCCGAAGCTGGCCTGGCAGACCGACGCGGTGGCGCACGACGAACTCGGCAACCCGGTCGGGCGCACGGTGCTGACCGACGCGACGACCGGCGACCGGATCGACGCCTGGGACTCCATGGAGTCGGCGTCGGGCGACGGCAAGTCCCTCTACGGCGGCACGGTCCCGCTGGAGACGACCGCGTCCGGCTCGTCGTACCAGCTGAAGGACGCCACGCGGGGCGGAACCTACACCGGCGACGCCGAGAACAAGACGGACAAGTGCCTACTGACCGTCTGCCTGACCCGCGCCCCCGCCACGCTCTTCACGGACGCCGACAACCAGTGGGGGACGGGCGCGACCGCCGACCGGTCCACGGTCGCGGTGGACGCCCAGTACGGCACCGACGTCACCTGGGACTACTACAAGAAGGTCCACGGCCGCGACGGCATCGCCGGAGACGGCAAGGGCTCCTTCAACCGTGTCCACTACGGCAAGGACTACAACAACGCCTTCTGGGACGACAACTGCTTCTGCATGACCTACGGCGACGGCGACGGCAAGCTGATGGGCCCGCTGGTGTCGCTGGACGTCGCCGGGCACGAGATGTCGCACGGCGTGACGTCGAAGACGGCGGCGCTGACGTACTCGGGCGAGTCCGGCGGCCTGAACGAGGCCACGTCGGACATCTTCGGCACGCTGGTGGAGTTCCACGCGGAGAACGCCGAGGACCGGGGCGACTGGCTCATCGGGGAGAAGGTCGTGCGCTCCGGCCTCGGCCGCGAGGCCCTGCGCTACATGGACAAGCCGTCCAAGGACGGCAAGTCGGCGGACTGCTGGAACGCGAAGCTCGGTGACCTCGACGTGCACTACTCCTCGGGCGTCGGCAACCACTTCGCCTACCTGCTCGCGGAGGGCAGCGGCGCCAAGACCCTGGGCGGTGTCGCCTACAACTCCCCGACCTGCGACGGCTCCACGGTGAACGGCGTCGGCCGGGCCGCCCTGGGCAAGATCTGGTACCGCGCCCTGACGGTCTACATGACGTCCTCGACGGACTACGCGGACGCCCGCACGGCGACCCTCAGCGCGGCCGAGGACCTCTACGGCGCCGACAGCACCGAGCAGAAGGCGGTCGCGGCGGCCTGGAAGGCCGTCGCCGTGAGCTGATCCCTACCGCTCGACGGCCTCCAGCCGCACCGCGCACGCCTTGAACTCCGGCATCCGGGAGGTCGGGTCGAGCGCGGGGTTGGTCAGGGTGTTGGCGCGGCCCTCGCCCGGCCAGTGGAAGGGCATGAAGACGGTGTCGGGCCGGATGGCGTGCGTGATCCGCGCGGGCGCCACCGCCCGGCCCCGCCGCGACACGACGGCCACCGGGTCCCCCTCGGCGGCTCCGAGCCGGGCCGCCAGCCGCGGGTGCAGCTCCACGAACGGCCCGGGCGCGGCGGCGTTCAGCTCCGCCACGCGCCGGGTCTGCGCCCCGGACTGGTACTGCGCCACGACCCGCCCGGTGGTCAGCAGCACGGGGTATTCGTCGTCGGGCTCCTCGGCGGTCGCCCGGTGCGAGACGGGGACGAAGCGGGCCCGGCCGTCCGGCGTGGCGAAGCGGTCGAGGAAGAGGCGGGGCGTGCCGGGGTGCGCGGCCGGTGCCTCCCCGCCGGCAAGGCCTTCCACGCCCGCGTCGGACGGCTCCGCCGGGCAGGGCCAGAACACCCCGTTCTCCTCCGCCAGCCTCCGGTACGTGATCCCCGAGTAGTCCGCCGCCCCGCCCGCCGACGCCCGGCGCAGCTCCTCGAAAACCTCCTCCGGGTCGGTCGGGAAGCCCTTCTCCACGCCCAGGCGGGCGGCGAGTTCGTGCAGCACCTCCAGGTCGCTGCGGATGCCCTCGGGCGGGGTGATCGCCCGGCGCCGCAGCAGCACCCTGCCCTCCAGGTTCGTCGTCGTGCCCGTCTCCTCGGCCCACTGGGTGACCGGCAGGACCACGTCCGCGAGTTCCGCCGTCTCCGACAGCACCACATCGCAGACCGCGAGGAAGTCCAGCGACCTGATGCGCTCCTCGATGTGCGCGGCACGCGGCGCCGACACCACCGGATTGGACGCCATCAGCAGCAGCGACCTGATGTCGGTGCCCAGCGCGTCCAGCAGCTCGTACGCGCTGCGCCCCGGCCCGGGCAGGCTGTCCGGGTCGACGCCCCACACCTCGGCGACATGCGCCCGGGCCGCCGGGTCGTCGAGCTTGCGGTAGCCCGGCAACTGGTCGGCCTTCTGGCCGTGTTCACGCCCGCCCTGCCCGTTGCCCTGGCCGGTCAGGCAGCCGTACCCGGACCGCGGGCGGCCCGCCCGGCCGGTCGCCAGGCACAGGTTGATCCACGCGCCCACCGTGTCGGTGCCCTTGGACTGCTGCTCGGGCCCCCGGGCGGTGAGCACCATCGCCGACTCCGGCTCGCAGAACAGCCGTACGACTTCGCGGAGTTGAGGAACGGACACCCCCGTGATCCGCTCCACGTACTCCGGCCAGTGCGCCATCGCGGCGGCCCGGGCGTCCTCCCAGCCGGCCGTGCGTTCCCCGACGTACTCCTCGTCGACCCGGCCCTCGGCGATCACCAGGTGCAGCAGGCCCAGGGCGAGGGCCAGGTCCGTGCCCGGCCGGGGCGCCAGGTGCAGGTCCGCCTGCTCGGCGGTCTTCGTGCGGCGCGGGTCGATGACGATCAGTGTGCCGCCGTTCTCCTTCAACTCGGTGAAGAACCGCAGCGACGGCGGCATGGTCTCCGCGAGGTTCGACCCGACGAGGATCACGCAGCCGGACTTCGGGATGTCCTCCAGCGGGAAGGGCAGCCCGCGGTCGAGCCCGAACGCCTTGATGCCGGCGGCCGCCGCCGACGACATGCAAAAACGCCCGTTGTAGTCGATCTGTGAGGTGCCGAGCACGACCCGCGCGAACTTGCCGAGCGTGTACGCCTTCTCGTTGGTCAGTCCGCCCCCGCCGAACACCCCGACCGCGTCCGGCCCGTGCTCCGCGCGTGTGCGGCCCAGCCCCGCGGCGATCCGGTCCAGTGCCTCGTCCCAGGAGGCGGGCACCAGCGTGCCGCCCTCGTCGCGCACCAAGGGGGAGGTCAGACGCACGTTCCGGGCGAGCACCGCCGCCGCCGTACGCCCCTTGCCGCACAGGGCGCCCCGGTTCACCGGGAAGTCCGCGCGCTCGCTCACCTCGACGGTCCCGTCCGGTGCGGGTGTCAGGTTCATCCCGCACTGCAGGGCGCAGTACGGGCAGTGCGTGGGCGTCGCGGTGTTCTGCATGCCATTCAGCGTGCGTCGGCCGTGTTACGCCCGGGACGGTTCCCTGTTACGCGGCCGGGACGGCAACCTCCCCGCCCTCGCCACGTCCGCGTGAGGCAGGAGCCCCTGGCCTGGTGAAGCACAGGCCCGGCCTCCTTCACGTCGTCGCCGACCGGCACGGACGTTGCCCATGGGACGAAAAACGGCACATGTGGCTCATTGCGTTCCTTTCTTGGCCGATCCGGCCTTGTTGAGAGTTGAATCAGCCGCACTACGCTCTCGCTACGCGCAGCGCTCGCACGACTCCGCACGGCGTTCGACACCCGGGCATGCCCGCCGCTCACGGCTGCATCCACCCGCGGCCGGCCCGCGGGTGGCAATCCGACCTCGAAACAGCCAGGAGGCCACCCGATCATGCCTCTGCGCCACTTGACCCCCCGCGACCAGCACCTCTTCCGGCAGTACGGCCGAGGCCCCACCGTCCCCGTCCCCGACCCGCTCCTGCACCACGCCGTCACCCGGCACGCCACGGCCACCCCGCACGCCGTCGCCGCCGAACACCAGGGCGCCCGCATCACCTACGGCGAACTCGACCGGTACGCCGACGCCCTCGCCGCCCGCCTGGTCCGCGAGGGCGTCCGCCCCGGCGACCACGTCGGCCTGTTCGTCCGCCGCTCGATCCCGATGCTGGTCGGCCTGCTCGGCATCCTGAAGGCCGGCGCCGCCTACGTCCCGCAGGACATCGGCCTCGCACCTCCCGCCCAGCTCGCCCACGTCATCCGCACCGCCCGGACCCGGGTCGTCCTCGCGGTCGCCGGACACGCCCATCGCGTGCCCCTGCCCGACGGCCATCTGCTGCTCCCGCTCGACGAGCCCCTGCCGTACGCCCCGGCCCCGCGCGCCCCCGTCACCGGCGACGACGGCGCCTACGTCCTGTTCACCTCCGGCACCACCGGCCGCCCCAACGGCGTGAAGGTCACCCACCGCAACGTCGCCAACCTCCTGCTCACCGCCCCGGGCTACCTCGGTGTCCGGCCCGGCGACCGGGTCGCCCAGCTCCTCAACATCGCCTTCGACATGGCCGCCTGGGAGATCCTCGGCTGCCTCACCCACGGCGGGACCCTCGTCATCCGCGGCAAGGACATCGCCGCCGCGGCCCGCACCGCCGACGTGCTGATCGCGACCCCGACCGTGCTGTCCGGCCTCGACCCGGACGCCTGCCCCCGGGTGCGCACGGTCGCCGTCGCGGGGGAGCCCTGCCCGCGCCCGCTGGCCGACCGCTGGGCCCGCCGGGCCGCCTTCTTCAACGGCTGCGGCCCGACCGAGACGACGATCGTCAACACGATGAGCCGCCACGCCCCGTCCGCCCCGCTGCTCACCATCGGCCGCCCCACCCCCAACAACACCGTCTACGTCCTCGACGCCGACCGCCGTCCCGTGCCGGTCGGGGAGCCCGGCGAGATGTGGGCCGGCGGCGACTGCGTGTCCGCCGGCTACCTCGGCGACGACGCCCTCAACGCCGAGCGCTACGCCCCCGACCCCTTCCTCGGCGGCGGCCGGCGCATGTTCCGCACCCGTGACCTCGGCCGCTGGACCCCCGACGGCGAGCTGGAGCACCTCGGCCGGACCGACGACCAGGTCAAGGTGCGCGGCTTCCGCGTCGAACTGGACTCCGTCTCCTCGGTCCTGGAGTCCGCGGCCGGCTGCACCCGGGCCGTCACCCTGAAACGCGACGCCCGCACCCTGGTCTCCTTCGTCTGCCCCGCGGACGTCGACCCGGAAGCCGCCCGCCGCGCCGTCGCGGACGCCCTGCCCTACTACTGCGTCCCGGAGCGGATCCTGCCGCTGGCCCTCCTCCCCGAGACCGACCGCGGCAAGGTCGACAAACAGGCGCTGCTGCACATGATCGAGGAGCGCGTGGCGGTGGCGCGATGACCACGTCCCCGCCCCGCGACCAGCAGGCCACCGGCGAACTCCCGCCGCTCCTGCCCGGCCCCCGCCGGCTGCTCAAGCACCCCCGCCTGATGCACTACAACCGGCTGGCGGCCCTGGTGCTCCTGGCCAACACGGCCTTCGGGTGGATCGGTTGGCCCTTGTCCGCCCCCACCCTCGGGCACGCGGCCCTCGCCAACCTCGCCCTCGCCGTCGTCGTACGCCAGCAGTACGTCGTCAACCTCTTCTTCCGGCTGGCGACTTCGGCGCCGACCACCTGGCCGCTGCGGGTCCGCTGGACGCTCGGCAAGGTGTACCACTTCGGCGGACTGCACGTCGGCGGGGCGCTGGCGGGCACGGCCTGGTTCCTGGCCGCGACGATCACGGCACCCGACGGCCCCGCCAGGACCGTCGGCTGGACCCTCATCGCCCTTCTCACGCTCGTCGTCACCACCGCCCTGCCGCCCTTCCGTTCCCGCCGGCACGACCACTTCGAGAAGATCCACCGCTTCGGCGGCTGGGCGGCCCTGGCCCTGTTCTGGACGCACACACTGCTGTCCGCACCCGGCCCGTGGCAGGTCGGCGTACTCGCGGTGGTCACCTTCAGCGTCGCCCTGCCCTGGCTGCGGCTGCGCAAGGTGGACGTTCACCTCGAACGCCCCTCCTCGCACGTCGTGCTGGCCCGCTTCGACCACGGCGAGACCCCCTTCGCGGGCTCCTCCACCGCGATCAGCCGCAGCCCGCTGAAGGAATGGCACTCCTTCGCCAACGTTCCCGCTCCCGGCGAGTCCGGCTTCCGGCTCACGATCTCCCGGGCCGGCGACTGGACCGGCTCCTTCATCGACGACCTGCCCCGGCAGGTGTGGGTCAAGGGCATCACCACGGCCGGCGTCGCCAACATCGAGGTCCTGTTCACCAAGGTCGTCTACGTCGCCACCGGCAGCGGCATCGGCCCCTGCCTGCCCCACCTGCTCGCCGCCCAGGTGCCCTCCCGGCTGGTCTGGGCGACCCGCGACCCCCGCGCGACCTACGGCGACGCCCTGGTCGACGAGATCCTCGCCGTCCAGCCGGACGCCCGGATCTGGGACACCTCCCGGCACGGCAAGCCCGACATGGTGCGCCTCGCCCACGAGGCCTGCCGGGACTTCGGCGCCGAGGCGGTCATCTGCATCTCCAACAAGAAGCTGACCTGGCAGGTGGTCCACGGCCTGGAACGGCGGGGCATCCCGGCGTACGGCGCGATCTGGGACTCGTGACCGCACATGTGATCTCCCGGAAGGAGACGGATGATGAACCATCTGAAGGTCGAACGGCACGGCCGTGTGGTGACCGTGCGCCTGCACCGCCCGCATGTCCGCAACGCGCTCAGCAGTGAGCTCCTCGCCGAACTCCTCGACCTCCTACGGCCGTTGGACTCGGACCCGGATACCGGCTGCTTCGTCGTCACCGGCTCGGACACGGTCTTCGCGGCGGGCGCCGACATCAGGGAGATGGCGGGGAGGTCGGCCGTCGACATGGCCGCCGAGGACTACTTCGCCGCATGGGAGGACTTCGCCGACCTCCGCACCCCGAAGATCGCCGCTGTCAACGGACATGCTCTCGGCGGTGGTTGCGAGCTCGCGATGATGTGCGACCTGGTCGTCGCGGGGGAGTCGGCGGTCTTCGGCCAGCCCGAGATCAAGCTCGGCGTGATCCCCGGCATCGGCGGCACCCAGCGGCTGACCCGGCTCGTCGGCAGGGCCACGGCCATGGACCTGGTCCTCACCGGCCGCACCATGGACGCGCGGGAGGCTGGACGCTGCGGTCTCGTCTCCCGCGTGGTCCCGGACGACCGCGTCCTGCCCGAGGCCCTCGAAGCGGCGGCGGCGATCGCCTCGTACGGCGGCGCGGCGGTCAGGGCGGCCCGCGAGTGCGTCGACCGGGCCCTCGAAACCGGTCTGCGCGACGGAATCCGCTTCGAACGCCGCGCCTTCCACGCCTTGTTCGCCACCCACGACCAGAAGGAGGGCATGACGGCGTTCCTGGAGAAGCGCCCCCCGCGCTTCCACGGACACTGACGCGGACCCCGACACGGACCCTGACACCCACCGACCGGCCGGGGGCGCCCGCCCCCGGCCGCGTCACCCGCGAGGATCTCCGGCCGTCGCCAGCGCCCGCTCCACACCCGGCTCCCGTGGCCCGAGGAACCGCGGATCCGGACGGAACACCGCGTCCAGCGCCGCCTTGCCCGCGGCGAAGATCTCCCGGGTGCCCCCGTAGTACCAGGTCGCGTCGTGTACGGCGTCCACCCCGACCCCGTACGAGGAGACCCCCGCCGCCTCGCACAGCGCCACCGCCCGCCGGATGTGGAAGCCCTGACTGATCAGCACGGCATGGTCCACCCCGAAGATCTTCTTCGCGCGCACGCAGGAGTCCCAGGTGTCGAACCCCGCGTAGTCGCTGACGATCCGCCCGTCGGGCACCCCGTGCCGCGTCAGGTACGCGCGCATCGCGTCCGGCTCGTCGTAGTCCTCCCGGCTGTTGTCCCCGGTGACGAGCACCACCTCGACGCGCCCCTCCCGGTACAGCTTCGCGGCGGCGTCGAGCCGGTGCGCGAGATACGGCGAGGGCTCGCCCGCCCACAGCCCGGCACCGAACACCACCGCCACATCGCTACGCGGCACATCCGCCACCGTACGCAGCCGGTCACCCGCCACGGCGTACATCCAGGTCGCCGGAAGCAGCGCCAGCACACACCCGGCCATCACGGCCTGCACCAGCCGCCGCTGCCCCCGCCGGGTACGCGGCAGCCGCGGTCTTCGGAACGTCACACGAGGCATCGGACGGGTCCCTCCCCAGGTCGGCCCCTCGACAGTCAGGGACGTCCTCCTGGGCCGCCCGGTTCATCCGCAGCCGCGTGATCAGCTTCACTCCATTCACGGAAACCGCAGGTCAGGGCACCTCACACAATCATGTCCCGCATGGTGAACCGCTGGAAAACACCCGTGACGCCCATGCAACGGGAAGGCAACGCGCCGCCGCCACCATCGGTGCATGCCCAGTCAGCTCAGCCTCGTCCCGCCGCCCGCCACGCGCCGCCCGGCCCCGCCCGCCCTCGTGGTCGTGGCCCACGGCAGCCGCGACCCCCGCGCGCTGAGCACCGTGAGCGCACTCCTCGACCGGGTCCGCGCCCTGCGCCCCGACGTGCCCGTGCACCTGGGCCACATCGAACTCAACGCCCCCCTGCTCCCCGACACCCTCGCGGCCCTCGGGGACGCGGAGGCGGTCCTCGTCCCCCTCCTCCTCAGCCGCGGCTACCACGTCAAACAGGACATCCCCGAGATGGCCGCCGCCTCCCGGGCCCGCACCCACCTGGCCGCCCCTCTGGGTCCCCACCCGCTCCTGGTCGACGCCCTCCAGGCCCGCCTCACGGAAGCCGGCTGGGGCGGGACCCCCCACCGCACCAGCGCGGTCGTCCTCGCCGCAGCGGGCTCACGCGACCCGGACGCGAGGACGGACACGGGCCGCACGGCCCACCTCCTGGCGACCCGCCTCGGCGTCCCGGTCATCCCGGCCTACGCCTCGGCCGCCACCCCCACGGTCCAGACCGCGGTCCGCACCCTCCTGGCAAGGGGCCGCCGCCACATAGCCCTGGCTTCCTATTTCACGGCCCCGGGCCGCTTCGCGACGGAGTGCGCCCAGGCGGCCCCGTGGATAGCGGCGTCCCCCCTCGGCACCCACCCCGCCATGGCCCAGCTCCTCCTCCACCGCTACGACGAAGCACTGAGGGCGGCGGCCGAACCGGTACTGGCCTCGGCCTGAAATCGCCGGCGGGAACATGCCCCCAAGGGGCGCGGGGAACTGCGCGACCAGCCCGAAACAACCCGCACCCGCCCGAGATCAGAGCCCGGCACACGCAGACGCGCTTACTGTCGTCACATGGACGGCACTGCACCAGACACCACGGCCTACGACCCGACGTCAGTCGACCGCTGGGCCCCCGAACCAGACAAACGCCCCGGCCGCACAGCCTTCCAACGCGACAGGGCCAGGGTCCTCCACTCCGCCGCCCTACGACGCCTCGCCGGCAAAACCCAAGTGGTGACGCCCGGCACCCTGGGCCCCGCCTGGGACGCCAGCCCCCGCACCCGCCTCACCCACTCCCTCGAGTGCGCCCAGGTCGGCCGCGAACTCGGCGCGGCCCTCGGCTGCGACCCCGACCTCGTGGAAGCCGCCTGCCTCTCCCACGACCTGGGTCACCCGCCCTTCGGCCACAACGGCGAACAGGCCCTCAACGAGTTCGCGTCGGACTGCGGAGGCTTCGAGGGCAACGCCCAGTCCCTCAGGCTCCTCACCCGGATCGAGCCCAAACGGTTCACCCCGGAGCGCTCCGTCGGCCTCAACCTGACCCGCGCCGCCCTCGACGCCGCCACCAAGTACCCCTGGCCCCGCGGGGCCCACCCCACCGACCCGGCCTCGAACAAGTTCGGCGTCTACGAGGACGACCGCCCCGTCTTCGACTGGCTCCGCAAGGACGCCCCCGGCACCCGCACCTGCTTCGAGGCGCAGGTCATGGACTGGTCCGACGACGTGGCCTACTCGGTGCACGACGTGGAGGACGGCCTGCACGCCGGCCACATCGACCCGAACTGCCTGCACGCCGACCCCGAACGCCGGGACGTCTTCCAGGTCGCCCTCGGCCGGTACGTCCCCGCCGGCACCGACCCCGCCGAGCTGGCCGAGGCCCTGGACCGGCTCCTCGCCCAGGAGTGGTGGCCGCACGGCTACGACGGCACCGCCGTCGCCCAGGCCCGCCTGAAGGACGCCACCAGCCAGCTCATCGGCCGCTTCTGCCTGGCCGCCGAGACCGCCACCCGCACGGCGTACGGCGCCGGACGGCTCACCCGGTACGCCGCCGAGCTCGTCGTCCCGCGCGAGACCCGGATGGAGTGCGCCGTCCTCAAGGCCGTCGCCGACCTGTACGTCATGCAGCGCGCCGAGCAGGAGCGGCTGCGCGCCGACCAGCGGATCGTCGTCGCCGAACTGGCCGAGGCGCTCACCGCCCGCGCCCCGGACGGGCTGGACCCGCAGTTCCGCGCTCTGTTCGACCGGGCGGAGGGCGACCGGGCGCGCAAGCGGGTGATCGTCGACCAGATCGCCTCCCTCACCGACACCTCCGCCCGTTCGCTTCACGCCCGTCTGACGGGGCAGGGATGAGACTGACGCGACGGGCGGGACGCGAGCATCCCCGAATGTGACCCTCCGTGGCCTGATCGGGTCACTCCCTCTTCCCGCATCACGCTCCGTGCGGGACGCTCGCAAGTGGCGACACCCTGACGAGGAGGCACCAAGTGGTCGACGCGGATCAGACATTCGTCATCGTCGGAGGCGGCCTGGCCGGCGCGAAGGCGGCCGAGACGCTCCGGGCGGAGGGCTTCACCGGCCGCGTGATACTGATCTGCGACGAACGCGACCACCCCTACGAGCGTCCGCCCCTGTCCAAGGGCTACCTCCTCGGCAAGGAGGAACGGGACAGCGTCTTCGTGCACGAACCGGCCTGGTACGCGGCCCACGACATCGAGCTCCACCTCGGCCAGACCGTCGACGCGATCGACCGCACGGCCAAGACGGTCCGCTTCGGCGAGGACGGCACCGTCGTCCGCTACGACAAGCTGCTCCTGGCGACCGGCGCCGAGCCCCGCCGCCTGGACGTCCCGGGCACGGACCTGGCCGGCGTGCACCATCTGCGCCGCCTCGCCCACTCCGAGCGCCTCAAACAGGTCCTGACCAACCTCGGCCGGGACAACGGACACCTTGTCATCGCCGGTGCCGGCTGGATCGGCCTGGAGGTCGCGGCGGCGGCCCGCGAGTACGGCGCCGAGGTCACGGTCGTCGAGCACGGGCCGACCCCGCTGCACGGCGTGCTGGGACCGGAGCTCGGGGGGCTCTTCGCCGAGCTGCACCGCGAGCACGGGGTGCGTTTCCACTTCGGCCGGCGGCTGACGGAGATCGTCGGCCAGGACGGCATGGTCCTCGCGGCCCGCACCGACGACGGCGAGGAGCACCCGGCGCACGACGTGCTGGCGGCGATCGGCGCGGCCCCCCGGGTCGCTCTCGCGGAGGCGGCCGGGCTGGAGATCGCCGACCGGGCGCGGGGCGGCGGCATCGTGGTCGACGAGCGGCTGCGCACCTCCGACCCCGACATCTACGCGGCCGGCGACGCGGCCTCCTTCCACCACGCCCTGTTCGCCACGAGCCTGCGGGTGGAGCACTGGGCCAACGCGCTCAACGGCGGCCCGGCGGCCGCGCGCTCCATGCTGGGCAGGGAAGTGACGTACGACCGGGTGCCCTACTTCTTCTCCGACCAGTACGACCTGGGGATGGAGTACTCCGGCTGGGCGCCCGCGGGCTCTTACGACCAGGTGGTGATCCGCGGGGACGCCGGCAAGCGCGAGTTCATCGCGTTCTGGGTGAAGGACGGCCGGGTGCTGGCCGGGATGAACGTGAACGTGTGGGACGTCACGGACAAGATCCAGCGCCTGATCCGCTCCAAGGCGAGGGTGAACACGGAGTCCCTGGCGGACCCGCACGTGCCGCTGGACAGCCTCGCCTCATAGCCGCCGGGGCTGTCAGGGGTGTCGGTCCGCCACCGTAGACTTCACGCGTGGCAGGACGGATCAACGACGAGGACGTGAAGGCGGTACGGGACGCGGTCCCGATCGACGCCGTGGTGTCCGAGTACCTCCAGCTGCGCAACGCGGGCGGTGGGAACCTCAAGGGTCTGTGCCCGTTCCACGACGAGAAGTCCCCGTCCTTCCAGGTCAGCCCGAGCAAGGGGTTCTTCCACTGCTTCGGCTGCCAGGAGGGCGGCGACACCATCACGTTCGTGATGAAGATCGACCACCTCTCCTTCTCGGAGGCGGTCGAACGCCTGGCCGGCCAGGCGGGCATCACCCTGCGCTACGAGGAGGGCGGCTACAACCCCTCCCACCAGCGCGGCGAGCGGATCCGCCTGGTGGAGGCCCACAAGATCGCCGCCGACTGGTACGTGGAACAGCTCGCCACCAGCCCGGAGGCCGACGCCGGCCGCCAGTTCCTCGCCGATCGCGGCTTCGACCAGGCCGCCGCCCAGCACTTCTCCGTCGGCTACAGCCCCCAGGGCTGGGACCACCTCACGCGCTTCCTGCGCGGCAAGGGCTTCACCGACAAGGAGCTGATCCTCTCCGGCCTCTCCCAGGAGGGCCGCCGCGGCCCCATCGACCGCTTCCGCGGACGCCTGATGTGGCCCATCCGCGACATCGGCGGCGACGTCGTCGGCTTCGGCGCCCGCAAGCTCTACGAGGCGGACAACGGCCCGAAGTACCTGAACACGCCCGACACGGCGATCTACAAGAAGTCCCAGGTCCTCTACGGCATCGACCTGGCGAAGAAGGACATCGCCAAGGCGTCCCGCGCGGTCGTCGTCGAGGGCTACACCGACGTCATGGCCTGCCACCTCGCCGGTGTGACGACCGCCATCGCCACCTGCGGCACCGCCTTCGGCGGCGAGCACATCAAGATCCTCCGCCGGCTGCTCATGGACAACGGCTCGGCCCGGGTCATCTTCACCTTCGACGGCGACGCCGCCGGCCAGAAGGCCGCCCTGCGTGCCTTCGAGGACGACCAGAAGTTCGCCGCCGAGACGTACATCGCCATCGCCCCGGACGGCATGGACCCCTGCGACCTGCGCCTGGTCAAGGGCGACGAGGCCGTCGCCGACCTCGTCGAGCCCCGCACCCCCCTCTTCGAGTTCGCGCTGCGCCAGATCGTGAGCCGCTACGACCTCGACACCCCGGCGGGCCGCGCCTCCGCGCTGGACGAGGCCGCCCCGATCGTCGCCCGCATCAAGAACAGCGGCGCCCAGCACGAGGTCGCCGTCCAGCTCGCCGGCATGCTCGGCATCCTCGACACCCAGTTCGTGGTCAAGCGCGTGGCCCAGCTGGCCCGCTGGGCCCGCGACCGCGGCGGCAAGGGCCCGGCCCCGGAGCGGCACCACCAGGGTCAGCAGTACGCCGGCCCGCCCGGGCCCGCCGCCCCCCGCGGCCCCGCCCTGAACCTCCGCAACCCCGTCTTCGCCACCGAGCGGGAGCTTCTCAAACTCGCCCTGCAGCGCCCCGAGCTGGTCTCCCCGGCCTTCGACGCGTACGGGGTGGACGAGTTCACCGCCCCGCCCTACGCCGCCGTCCGCCTGGCCATCCAGGACGCGGGCGGCGCCGAACAGGGCGTCGCAGACCCCCAGGACTACCTGGTCAGGGTTCGCGAGGCCGCCCCGGACGACGCGGTCCGCGCGATGGTGACGGAGCTCGCCGTCGAGGCGATCTTGCTGCACAAGGGCGTGAAGGGGGCCGACGAGGTGTACGCGGGAGCCCAGTTGGTGACGGTCCGCCGCCGGGCCGTGGAGCGCCGCATCCGCGACATCACGAGCCGGCTCACCCGCCTGGGAACCCACGGCGACCCGGCCGAGCTCGCCGCCGTGCAGAACGAACTGTGGGTCCTCCAGCAGTACGACCAGACCCTCCGGCAACACGGCGCCGCCGCGCTCTGACCCGGGTCAGCTCCCGGCCCCCTCGAAGGCCGGCGTGACCGCGCGCACCAGCCGCTCGGCGAACTCCCCCTCCTCGTCCCTGAACCGCGGGTACTCGGTGACGAAGTGGTTCCACTCCACGTACCCGACCGCCTGCACCACGTGCTCCAGCAGGATCTCCTCCTGGTAGGGATAGGGCCACTCGCCCGACAGCCGGAACACGTCGTGCAGCAGCTCGCGGCGCAGCGGGTACCGCTCGGCCAGCAGGACCGCGTCGTACAGGTCCTTGCCCTGGACGTGCGCGTCGTTGATCACCCACATCAGCTTCCACGCCAGCGACAGCTGCGGCGTCGCCGCCTGGACGAGCGCACCGCCCGGCAGCTCGACCGGCTCGGGTTCCTCGGGCAGCCGCTCGTTGAAGACGAAGTCCAGCTGGACGTGGCCGCCGGGCAGGCCGGGCGCGCCCCAGGGGAGCACCATGCGCCGGCCGGGCACGCGGTCGTAGGTCCAGATGTCCTCGACCACCGCGCCGCGCGCCGAGATCCCGACCTCCGGCCCCCGCACCTCGGCCAGCTCCTGCGCCGCCGCCGCGATCCCGGACAGCATCCGGTCCGTCCGGCCGTCCTCCATCCGCCAGGTGTGCGGCACGACGACGAAGTCCAGGTCACCGGGCTCGCGCGCGGCCTCCCCGAACCACGCCGACATCAGCACGCTGCCCCGCAGCACCAGTGAGTCCACCCACTCCGAGCCGCTGATCGCGGCCAGCACCAAGTGCAGCGCCCGCCGGCGGGCCGCCCGCCAGGCCTCGCCCCGCTCCGGGTCGGCGAAGCTCGGGTCGGTGGCGCGGTAGGCGTTGTGGAGGTGCTTCAGTGCCGGCTCGAACACCGGGCGCTGCACCACGTCGTCCCCCGGCACCGGACGCAGCGTCCTCGGAAGGTGTTCCGCCCTGCGGGTGGCGTCGTCCAGCGGCTCCCGGGGAATCTCCGTGCTCGCCCATCCGAAGCCCTCCCACGACTGTTTCATTCCGATACCCCCACCGGCTCACCGAGCCATCCGTCGTCCACCGACACATCACTGTCGTGCAGCACGAACTCCCGCTCCACGCCCAGCACTTCACAGCCGCGCAGCTCGGTCAGCAGCCGCTCCAGGGCCCGGCCCGCGCCCTCGGCGTCCACCGCGTGGCAGCGCTGGGTCACGAACCGCTCGTGGTGCTCGCCCCGCACCCGCCGGGCGTTCCACGACAGATGGGCGCCGTGCGGCACCACGCGCGCCGCGAGAGAAGCCAGGTCCGCGCCCGCGGTGAGCCGCAGCTTCACATGGTGCTCGAAGTAGCGCCCGTCGTCGCATGGCCGGCGCGGCACCTCCGGCGCCCAGGGCGACGACTCGACCTTCACGCGCACCGGATCGAAACCGTCCGCCCGCAGACGCGCGGCCACGTCCCGCACGCGCGCCGATTCGCAGGCGTACGACGGCGAACCGGACAGGGTGAGCATCGGCTGGTCGCGCATCCGGCCCCTGGCCAGCACGATGTGCGTGAGCTTGAACCCGCCCGCCGCCGCCCAGCGGCGCAGCCGGGCGAGCTCGTCGGGGCCGGCGGAGCGGACCGTCACATGCGACTCGTACAGGGAAGCGGACATCGGGTGATCGTCGCAGACCAGTGGCGCGCGAGGCATCCGGGTTTCCCACGAGGCGCGATCGCGTGGTCACGGACCGGAAACAAAAAGTCATCGCACGCCCCTCGTGGCGACGATGTGTCTTACCCCACACTGGGTTCCGGTGCCTGAGTCCTCGGAGCGCGGCCGATCCGTCACCCACGGGTCCCAGACCCCCGCGGTTCCGCTCATCGCGTGCGGGACGGAAAGCGGCGAGGCCGACTCCGCCCCCGAAGTACCGCTGCCGTACTCCTTGGCAGCGATCATCCTGGAGGTCGCCCCCGTGCAGACCCAGACCCTCGCCCAGACCGACGCCGGTGCCGCCCCCGGCGCCGACGGTGCCGCGCCGGACGCGGAGGCCGACGCCCTGTCAGGGGTCCCGGCGCAGAGCCGCGCCGTGCACCACCCCGAGTCGGATCCGGAGCCGGAGGAGCCGGAGGAGCCGCCCGCCGAGGCCGTCGAGGCGGCCGAGCCTGCCGAAGTCGTCGTACCGACCCCGGCCCGCGCCGAGTCCGGCAGCCCTTCCTCGGACCTGTTCCGCCAGTACCTGCGGGAGATCGGCCGCATCCCCCTGCTCACCGCCGCCGAGGAGGTCGAACTCGCCCGCCGCGTGGAGGCCGGCCTGTTCGCGGAGGAGAAGCTGCGGCTCACCCCCGACCTGGACAGCCAGCTCGCCCTCGACCTGGACCGGCTCGTCGTCATGGGCCGCATGGCCAAGCGCCGCCTGATCGAGGCGAACCTGCGCCTGGTCGTCTCGGTCGCCAAGCGCTACGTCGGCCGCGGCCTGACGATGCTCGACCTCGTCCAGGAGGGCAACCTCGGCCTGATCAGGGCGGTCGAGAAGTTCGACTACGCCCGCGGCTACAAGTTCTCCACGTACGCCACGTGGTGGATCCGCCAGGCCATGTCCCGCGCCCTGGCCGACCAGGCCCGCACGATACGGGTCCCGGTCCACGTCGTGGAGCTCATCAACCGGGTCGTCCGCGTCCAGCGCCGCATGCTCCAGGAGCGGGGCTACGAGCCGACGCCCGAGGAGGTCGCGGCTCACCTGGACCTGCAGCCGGAGCGGGTCAGCGAGGTCCTGCGCCTCGCCCAGGAGCCGGTGTCGCTGCACGCGCCCGTCGGCGAGGAGGACGACGTCGCCCTCGGCGACCTCATCGAGGACGGCGACGCGGCGTCACCGGTGGAGTCGGCGGCGTTCCTGCTGCTCAGGGAGCACCTGGAGGCGGTTCTGTCGACCCTGGGGGAGCGGGAGCGGAAGGTGGTCCAACTCCGCTACGGGCTGGCGGACGGTCGCCCCCGCACGCTGGAGGAGATAGGCAGGATCTTCGGTGTGACCAGGGAGCGCATAAGGCAGATCGAGTCGAAGACCCTCAACAAGCTGAGGGACCACGCCTTTGCGGACCAGCTGAGGGGCTATCTGGACTGATGCCGAGCGCGGGTCCGGTGGGGGCGGTTCGCGCAGTTCCCCGCGCCCCTGACGGGGCGCCGACTGCACGTCCCCAAGGGGCGCGGGGAACTGCGCGACCAGCCACGACGGGCCCGCAGCCGCCCCACGACACCACTCGGCACCCCCGGACGCGACTCAGTCCACCTCGGCCACCGCCTGCGCGAACTGCGCCTTGTACAGCCGCGCATAGGCACCACCCGCCGCGAGCAGCTCCTCGTGCGTGCCCTGCTCGACGATCGACCCGTTCTCCATCACCAGGATCGTGTCCGCGTCCCGGATCGTCGACAGCCGGTGGGCGATGACGAACGACGTACGCCCGTGCGCCAGTTTCGCCATGGCCTTCTGAATGAGCACCTCGGTACGCGTGTCGACCGAGCTCGTCGCCTCGTCCAGCACCAGGATCACCGGGTCGGACAGGAACGCCCGGGCGATGGTGATCAGCTGCTTCTCACCGGCACTGACCCCGGTGCCCTCGTCGTCGATCACGGTGTCGTACCCGTCCGGCAGCGTCCGGACGAACCGGTCCGCGTGCGCCGCCCGGGCCGCCTCCTCGATCTCCCCGCGGGTGACCTCCCGGGAGGCGCCGTACGCGATGTTCTCCGCGATCGTGCCGCCGAACAGCCAGGTGTCCTGCAGCACCATGCCGATACCGGCCCGCAGTTCGTCCCGGGACATCCGCGCGATGTCGACCCCGTCGAGGGTGATGCGCCCGCCGGTGACGTCGTAGAACCGCATCAGCAGATTCACCAGCGTCGTCTTGCCGGCGCCGGTCGGGCCGACGATGGCGACCGTGTGCCCGGGCTCGACCTTCAGCGACAGGTCCTCGATGAGCGGCTTGTCGGGGTCGTAGCGGAACGACACGTGCTCCAGCGCCACCTGCCCGCGCAGCTCCTCGGGGCGCACACCCGGCACCGGGTCCGCCTCCTGCTCCTCCGCGTCGAGCAGTTCGAAGACCCGCTCCGCCGACGCGACACCCGACTGCACCAGGTTCGCCATGGACGCGACCTGCGTCAGCGGCATGGAGAACTGCCGCGAGTACTGGATGAACGCCTGCACGTCACCGATCGACAGCGAGCCGGAGGCGACCCGCAGTCCGCCGACCACCGCCACCAGCACGTAGTTGAGGTTCGACACGAACATCATCAGCGGCTGCATGACCCCGCTGTTGAACTGCGCCTTGAACCCCGCCTCGTACAGCGCGTCGTTCTGCTCGGCGAACTGCTGCGCCGACTCCTCCTGCCGCCCGAACACCTTCACCAGGGCGTGCCCGGTGTACATCTCCTCGATGTGCGCGTTGAGCTTGCCCGTCGAGCGCCACTGCTGCACGAAGTGCGGCTGCGACCGCTTGCCCACGCGCGTGGCCACGACGAACGACAGCGGCACGGTCACCAGCGCGACCAGCGCCAGGATCCAGGAGACGTAGAACATCATCGCGAGCACGCCGATGATGGTCAGCACCGAGTTGATGAGCTGCCCCATCGACTGCTGGAGGGTCTGCCCGATGTTGTCGATGTCGTTCGTCGCGCGGGACAGCACCTCACCGCGCTGGCGCTGGTCGAAGTACGAAAGCGGCAGCCGCGACAGCTTCGTCTGCACGTCCTCCCGCATCCGGAACATGGTCCGGTTCACGGCCCGGTTCACCAGCCGCGTCGCCACCGCCATCAGCAGCCCGGCCACCGTGAACACGCCCAGTGCGAGCAGCAGCACATGCCCGACGGCCGTGAAGTCGATGCCCTCGCCCGGGGTGAAGTCGGTGCTGCGCAGCATGTCGGCGGCGTCTCCGTCCCCGCGCTGCCGCATGGAGTCGAGGACCTGCTCCTTGCTCGCCCCCTCCGGCATGCCCCGCCCGACGATGCCCGCGAAGACCAGGTCGGTCGCCTTGCCGAGGATCTTCGGCCCGACGACGTTCAGGCCGACGCTGAGCACCACGCACAGCAGCAGCACGTAGATGGTGACCCGCTCCGGCCGGAACCGCGCGACGAGCCGTTTGCCCGACCCCTTGAAGTCGAGCGAGCGCTGGTCGGGGCCGCCCCCGGCCATCATCCGCCCCATGGGCCCCGCCATCAGGCAGCCTCCGCTTCCGTGAGCTGGGAGAGCACGATCTCCCGGTAGGTCTCGTTGTCCGCCATCAGCTCGTGGTGCCGGCCGGTGCCGACGACCCGGCCCTCGTCGAGGACGACGATCCGGTCGGCGTCCCGGATGGTCGCCACCCGCTGCGCGACGATCACCACGGTCGCCTCGGCGGTCTCCTGCGTGAGTGCGGCCCGCAGCGCGGCGTCCGTGGCGTAGTCGAGCGCGGAGAAGGAGTCGTCGAAGAGGTAGATCTCGGGCCGCTGCACCAGCGTCCGGGCGATCGCGAGCCGCTGGCGCTGACCACCGGAGACGTTCGTCCCGCCCTGCGAGATCGGCGAGTCGAGACCGTGCTCCAGCCGCTCCACGAAGTCCTTGGCCTGCGCCACCTCCAGTGCGTGCCACAGCTCCTCGTCGGTGGCGTCCGGATTGCCGTAGCGCAGGTTGGTCGCCACCGTCCCCGCGAACAGATACGGCTTCTGCGGCACCATCCCGACGGTCTTCGCGAGCAGCTGCGGGTCGATCTCCGCCACCTCGACCCCGTCGACGAGCACCTGCCCCTCGGTCGCGTCGAACAGTCGCGGCACCAGCCCGAGCAGGGTGGACTTGCCGCTGCCGGTCGAGCCGATGACGGCGGTCGTCTCGCCCGGCCGGGCCACGAGGTCCACCGCCCGCAGCACCGGCTCCTCGGCGCCCGGATAGCGGAAGCCCGCCCCGCGGATCTCCAGATGCCCGTGCCGGCGCAGCTCCCGCACCGGCGCCGACGGCGGCACCACGCTGGAGGAGGTGTCCAGCACCTCGCTGATGCGCTCGGCGCACACCTCGGCGCGCGGCACCATCATGAACATGAAGGTGGCCATCATCACGGCCATGACGATCTGCATCAGATAGGCCAGGAACGCCGTCAGGTCGCCGATCTGCATCCCGCCGCTGTCGATCCGGTGCGCTCCGAACCACACCACGGCGATCGACGACAGGTTGACCACCGTCATGACGATCGGGAACATCAGCGCGAGCAGGTTGCCGGTGCCGAGCGCGAAGTCGGTGAGATCGGTGTTGGCCTTGCGGAAGCGCTGCTGCTCGTATTCGTCCCGCACGAAGGCCCGGATCACACGGTTGCCGGTGATCTGCTCGCGCAGCACCTGGTTCACCGAGTCCAGCCGCGTCTGCATCGCCCGGAACAGCGGCCGCAGCCGGCGCACGATCAGCGTCACGCAGATGCCCAGCACCGGCACGACCGCCACCAGCACCCCGGACAGCGGTACGTCGAGACCGAGTGCCAGCACGATGCCGCCCACACACATGATCGGCGCCGACACCAGCAGCGTGAACGTCATCAGCGCCAGCATCTGCACCTGCTGCACGTCGTTCGTCGTCCGGGTGATCAGCGACGGCGCGCCGAAGTGACCCACCTCACGCGCGGAGAACGACTGCACCCGGTCGAACACGGTCGCCCGCAGGTCCCGCCCCAGCGCCGAGGCCGTACGGGCCCCGTAGTACACGGCGCCGATGTTGCACACGACCTGGACCAGCGAGATGCCGATCATCAGGCCGCCGTAGCCCAGGATGTAGCCCGTGTCGCCGTTCACGACACCCTGGTCGATGATGTCCGCGTTCAGCGTGGGCAGGTAGAGCGTGGCGCAGGTCTGCAGGAACTGCAGCAGCACCAGGAGAGCGATGGGTCTCTTGTAGGGCCTGAGATAGGTCCGCAGGAGTCGTATGAGCACGCTGCTTCTCTCGGAGTGGACGACGGGGCGAGTGGTTGCCCCTGGCCCCTATCGTCGAACACTCCACCCGCGTTACCTCAACCGAATTAACCCAACAGGCGGTCAAACCCTTCAGAGGGCTCCGGGATGTGTCTGCTCGCGCACCGCCACGAACTGCTGCCGCACCGCCTGCCCCACGGCCAGCTCGTCCCCGGGCTCCAGTACCTGGGCCACCGGGCCCTGCCAGGCCGGCGGGTTGCGCATGTCGAGCGTGCCCTGCGAGGCGCCCAGCGCCCAGGCCGCCTGGCGGGCGGCGCCGATCGCCGCGTAGTCGGCGGGCTGCGGCACAACGACCTGCGTCCCGAACAGCGCCGGTGCCGCCGCCTGCACGGCGGGCAGTTCGGCGGCCGGCCCGAGCAGGAACACCCGCCGCACCTCCACACCCCGGCCGCGCAGCACGTCCAGCGCGTCCGCGAGCCCGCACAGCATCCCCTCGAACGCCGCCCGCGCCAGGTGCTCCGCCTTCATCGACTCGCGCCTGAGCCCGGCCAGGGTCCCGGCGGTGTGGGGGAGGTTCGGTGTCCGCTCGCCCTCCAGGTAGGGCAGCAGGACCAGCCCGTGCGACCCCGGCGTCGACTTCATCGCCAGGTCGGACAGGCTCTCCAGATCCGGCAGCCCCAGCAGCTCGGCGGCCCCGCGCAGCGTCCGCACGGCGTTCAGCGTGGTGACGACGGGCAGGTGCATGCCGGTCGCGTCCGCGAGCGCGGTGATCATGCCGGACCCGTCGACCAGTGCCTCGGGGTGCACGGCCATCACCGACCCGGACGCGCCGAGCGACACGACCGCGTCGCCGAGGCCGATGCCGAGACCGAACGCCGCCGCCATGGTCTCGCCGGTCCCCACGGAGATCAGCAGCCCCTCCGGTGTCGTACCGGCCGCGTCCGCCGGACCGATCACCTCCGGCAGCATCACCTGGTGCCCGAGCGCCAGCTCCACGAGGTCGGGCCGGTAGCCGCCGGTCGCCGCCGACCAGTAGCCGGTGCCGGACGCCCCGCCCCGGTCGGTGGTTCTCCGGACCGGCCGGCCCAGCAGCTGCCACACCAGCCAGTCGTGCGCCTGCAGGAGGATCGCGGTGCGCTGCGCGTTCTCCGGCTCGGTCCGGGCCAGCCAGCGCAGCTTGGTGATCGGCTGGGCGGCCTGCGGCACACAGCCCACCGCCTGTGCCCACGCCTCGCGCCCGCCGAGCGCGTCGATCAGATCGGCCGCGGCGACCTGTGTCCGCTTGTCGCCGCCGACCATCGCCGGCCGCACGGTGTTGCCCTGCGCGTCCAGCGGCACGACGGCGTTCTGCTGCGCGGAGACGCCGATCGCCTGCACGCCCTCCAGCAGCCCGCCGCCCGCGGCCTCGCCCAGCGAGAGCAGCCAGGCCTGCGGGTCGACGTCCGACGGCCGGCCGCCGCCCTCGGGGCTCTCCACCGGATGCGGCGCATATCCCTGCCTGAGCACGGCTCCGGAGTCCGTGTCACAGACGACGATACGAGTGAAATCGGGTGAACTGTCCAACCCGGCGACTATCCCCATGGCCAAAATTCTGCCGCACGCGCCGCTGAGGTTGGGCCGTGGGCGCCGCGGGGGGTGTCGCCGGGTTTCGGGTGCGGGCTCCGTCGTGGTTGATCGCGCCGTTCCCCGCGCCCCTCTCGGGGCGCTGACATGCTCGGCATCAAGAGATCACGTGTTGCTCGTGCCCCAGTCGTCCTCGCCGCCGTTGTGGGTGGCTCGGTCGCGGAGGTGGCGGACGCGGTCCGCCACCGAGTCGGGGACCCGGTCGCCGACCTTGTCGCTCACCACGTGGTACGCCTTGCCCGCGAACTCGCGGCCCTGATGGGCCGCCGTCTCCGCGGTGTTGCGCACGGCGGGGTTCTGCGCGAACTGCCGGGCTGATTTCTTCAACTGCTCGTAGCGCTCGCGTCCGGCCCTCGTGCCCAGCACGTAACCCAGGACGACTCCCGCGACGAACGTGAGCCGGTAACGCATGGCGGCCACCCTTCTCTTGCATAGGTTTCCGGTGCGGCGTCGACGCCGGGGAGTACCGATTGGCGAAGCACCCCCCTGCTTGCGCTAATGTATGTGTCGCAGCGAACGCGCGCCCCCTGGCGGATACCCAGGTAGGTGCGTTCGATGCAAACGAGACCTTCCTCGGTAGCTCAATTGGCAGAGCAGCCGGCTGTTAACCGGCAGGTTACTGGTTCGAGTCCAGTCCGGGGAGCTCGGTCCTCCGTAGCTCAATTGGCAGAGCAGCCGGCTGTTAACCGGCAGGTTACTGGTTCGAGTCCAGTCGGGGGAGCAGGTCGGAAAAGGGACCCCTCGCAGGGGTCCTTTTTCATGTCCGTTCCGCTGTCCCGGGAACCGCGCGGCACCCGGCGCAGTCCTCAAGGTCACGCAGGCCGTGCGAAGCCGCCCAGCCGAAGCAGGAGATCGTATGAGCGGCTATGCTGCGGCAGACGGCGCGCACACATGTACGCGACACGCCGCTATGGGGCGGTAGCTCAGCCGGTTAGAGCAGCGGACTCATAATCCGTCGGCCGTGGGTTCGAGTCCCACCCGCCCCACCATGCGCTACCCGCGCAGAACCGGTTGACCTGCATCAACCTTGGGCCCTGCGTCCGGGCGAGCGGGTTGCAGCCCCACCCAAGATCGCTTGCTCGCCCGCTGCTCGCCCGAAGTGCAGAACGGCACCGAGAAGCGAAAAGAGGCCCCCGAGGGGGCCTCTCGTCGTTTCAGCGCTCGCCGGTCACGGGCACATGCCGGCGTCGTGGCAGTCACCGCCGGGCCGTGCCCGGCTCCCCCAGTCGTCCTGGCCGCCATAGGTATTTGCTGGGCCGCGACCCCGGGCCTTCCGCTCGTCTTGGCCGCGGTTCTTCCCCTTGTCGTTCCCGCGGTACTTCTCATCGTCCTGACCGCGGCCCTTCGCCCTGTCGTGCCCGGGGCTCCTCTCGTCGCCCTGGCGGAGGCTGTGCCCGTGACGCTCCCCGTGCCCGTGACGCTTCGCGTTGCCGTTGCCGTTGCCGGGCCTGTCGGCTTGTCCCGGTGTGGTCTTGCCTGGCGTCGCCGGGGGAGTGGTCGGCTGCCCCGTGGGATTGGGCTCCGGGGAACCACTCGCCGACGGTTGCTCTGCGGGCCGGCTGGTCTCGTCGGCCGCTGCACGGTCGGGGGGTGGGCTACTCGCTGTCGACTCCGGCATTGCGCCCCCGAGTGTGCCGACGTTCTCAACGGTGTCGCTCGCCCCGTCACTGCTCCGTGCAGGCGTGAGTTCGCTGCCGAACGGGGCGGGGGCAGGAGACGTCACCGCAGGGTGCTTCGAGTCGGCGCGAGGCGGTGTCATCTCGAACGGAGTGATGTAGGCGGCTCCGCCCACAGTTGCGACGGCGGCTGTCGCCGCGAGCGCTACTGTCCTGTGTGCACGGCGAGCGCTTTCTATGAGGGGGAGAAAAAAGGCGGCGATGCCGCCGCCCAGATAGAGGGACAGGTGCCGCCTGCGGCGGACTGGTTGGTCATCCGGCTGCTCGCCATCGGGCCACTCGTCGTCCGGGTCGGCAACGGCTGCAAGCGGCGGGGGCGCTGATGTGGTGGAGGCAGGGGGGAGCGCTGAAGAGGTCAGGGCGGCGATCTTGGCGGCTGTCACCTCGGCGTGAAGCTTTGCGATCTCCGCACGGTTCTTCTTCCCTTGTCGGTGGAGAAGGGCCACGGCGAGCAGGACGGCCCCGATCGCCATGGCCACGAGGACCAAAATGATTGCTATGACGGCGTCGTCCACGCCAGACCCCCATGCAGCTGACACATGCTCAGATGAGCCGATCCGGCCAAGATTCTTTCAGGCTAGAAAGCCTGTTCGTCAACCGTCCGTGAGCGCAAAGTGACAGAAGTTGATCGACTGCCGCCCAGCAATGGGGGGTTACCGACGGTATTACTGAAGATTGCGTCAGGGATTCCCGGTCGAAAACCCACCAAGCGACCGGTTAGTTGCAGTGGATGCAAGCGAGCAGGTCGTCGAAGAGCGGTAGGTCTGCGTGAACGGGGCGTTGGTCGCAGCCCTCTGTTCACCCCCGCTACCGCCGCAAGTTCATCGCCTGGGGCACCCGAACCGGCGTTCCTGTAGCGGAGGTTGGCGCTGATGGTGTAGCGGTCCGCGTCTCCCTTACGGGAGGTGACGACCCATTCGGCCGGAATCTCGGTTGTACCCGGCGAGGAACTCCCGTGCGGCGGGGCGTTGCGGCTGGGCCTGTGATGGCGGTCAGCGCCGGGGCTGTCGGGGGCGGAGGCAGGCCGGCGTGCACCGCGGGCCTTCGAGGGGCGATGGCGGCGCGGTGGAGGGTGCCGTAATCGGCGAGGCGGTGGCGCCGTTACCGATCCGCAGCGCGGGGTCGGGAGCGCTGCCCTCGTCGACGCGAGCGGGCTGCGCTGCTGGGGCGCGTGCCAGCTTTCCGGGGTGCGGCCTCGGCGCGGAGCTGTGCTCTGTGGGGCGAGTCTCGCTGGACGATCGCGAGGGCCGCCGCGCCGAGGGGGCTGAATCTGGGTGTGTCAGCCGTGCATGCCCCCCCAGTTGCGGCCTGGTGGGCATTCGGTGCCAGTTCTTGACGCGGCTGCGGTGTCGTCAGCCAGCCCGGCGGTGCCGTCGAGCGGGCGCCTCCTCCTGTGCGGGGGGCGGGGTGGCGCGGCCAATGCGTCGCAGCACCTCGTCCTGCGCCTCCGGGGGGAGGGTTGCCAGAAGTGCGGCGATGGCCTCGACCTGAGGATTGCTCGCTGGCTCTCCCGATGTGCTCGCATGCGTCGGCGGTGCTGCGAGTTCATCGAGGAGGTCGGCGGCGGTTTCGCGGCCGGCCTCGCGGAGCTGGTCCGAGGTCACGCCGACGACTTGCGCCATGTCGACGAGTGTTTCGTCGGGCGCGATCACTGGGATGCGCACCCCTCCGACGTCCTGGTAGCCGTTGACGATTTGCCGCCACCGGGTCTCGCTTTTCCCCGCTCTTCGCGCCGCTTCCCGCCCGGATAGGCGGGCTCGGCGGAGAGCCTCCTTGATGAGGACAGCCTCCGGAGGGGGCTGTGGTGTCTGCGCGTCCATAGGACGCAGCTTCGCATAACTACGCACTACTTCGCTACAGGATCGGGCCCGCTAGTACACCCTGCTGTGACAGAGGTCACACTCAATGCAAACTGCGCGCGCAATGTTCACACTACGCGTCACTACGCATAGACTGCGTACATGACCAAGCCGAGCATGCGACGCCGAAAAGGCGCGCCTTTTCACCACTCGCCCGAGGCGGTGACGCGCGCACGCGAGAACGCGGGACTGACCCAAAAGGAGCTGGCAGCGAGCTGCGAATTCAGCTTCCAGCTGCTCTGCGACATCGAGGCCGGTCGTCGTAACGCGACCCCCGACAAGCTCCGCGCGATGGCGCGCGTCCTGGGCTGCGCAGTGTCGGACCTGCAACCCAGCAACGGCGTGACCCGCCTCGACGACGAGCCGCCTGCGGCCATGGCGCGGCAGGCGTCGTGACGACCCCCGCATACGACGAGGCCGCCGAGCCCTGCACGGCTCGACGGCCTCAATTCCTCGCACGATCCAAAGGAGAAGGAACGTTGCCTGAACAGGCTACCCAACCGTGGGCCCAGCAGGGGACCCCGCCGGATGTCCTGGCATACGGGGCGCCGACTGCGCGGCTGATCCTGCCCGCCGGTGACCTGGACGACCCCGAGTACAAGGCCCGGTGGGACGAGGTCCGCCGCGGCGGCATCGGCGGGTCAGAGGTCGCGAAGATCCTCGGCCTCAACAAGTACGCGGGCGCCCGCCACGTGTTCGAGGAGAAGCACGGCCGTTCCGTGCCGATGGACGCCCAGCTGAGTGAGTACGCCGAAGTCGGTCAGGAGATCGAGGACTTCATCTCGTACATGTTCACGAAGCGAACCGGCATCCCGGCCGTGCCGACCCCGGGAACGCTCGCGAACATCGACCGGCCGTGGATGCGATCGAACGTCGACCGGTACGCGCTCGACCCGGAGACCGGGGCGGTCGACGCCCCGGTCGAGCTGAAGAACCGCAGCGCCTACCAGCTGGGCGACTGGGAGGACGGCGTGCCCGACGCGCCCGCCCTCCAGGTCCACTGGAACATGGCGGTCGGCGGCTGGTCGTACGGCTGGGCCGTCGCACTCGTCGGCGGGAACACGCTCAGGTTCCACCGCATCGAGCGGGACCAGGAGCTGGTCGAGACCCTCATCGACGTCTGCGGGAAGTGGTTCGAGCGGCACGTCATCCGGGGCTACCCGCCGCCCGCTGACGGGCTGGAGGCCACGAAGGAACTCCTCGGCCAGCTGTGGCGGGTCAAGCCGACCGATGTCGTCGAGGTGTCCCGCACGAAGGCGGAGAAGCTCCGCAAGCGGCGCGCGGCGCTGATCGCCCAGATCGAGGAGCTGGGCGAGCAGAAGACCGCGGTCGAGAACGAGATGCGCCTGCTCTGCGGCGGCAAGGCCAGCGTCGCGGAGGTCGAGGGCAAGAAGGCCTGGTCGTACGTCGCCAACGGCACGTTCTCGCCCAAGCGGTTCGAGGAGCACTACCCGGTGATCGCCTCGCTGTGCCGGACGACGAAAGAGGTCCTCGACCTGGACCTGATCAAGGAGAAGTACCCGACCGAGTACGCCGACTGCTGCGCCCGGGTGCTGCGCGTGCCCAAGAAGGAGCTGTGATGGCCCTGACCACCCTGAAGGAACGCGTCCAGCAGCGGACCGCGACCGTCGCCAGCACCGAGGACATTCGGCATGACCGTGCCGAGGATGAGACGCCCGCCGGTCGGGACCACGACGTCGAGCAGTTCCGGGCCGACATCGAGGCGGCGTTGCCGAAGCACGTCAGCGTGGACCTGTTCCTCGCGGCGCTGCGGCCGGTCCTGCCGAAGCTGCGCAAGTGCACCCCGGCGAGCGTCCTCCAGAGCGTCATCACGTGCGCCCGGTTCGGGCTGATCCCGGACGGCCACCAGGCCGTCATCACCGCTGACGACCGGATCGCGACGTTCATCGCCACCTACCACGGCTACATCGAGCTGATGTACCGGTCGGGCCTGGTGCGGTCGGTGGTGGCCGGCCTGGTCTACGAGGGTGACGAGTGGGACTTCGTGCCCACGGCCCGGGTCGGTGAGGACTTCGTGCACAAGCCGAACCTGCTGGCGTCGAAGAAGGACCGGCCGGTGCTGTTCGCGTACGCGTTCGCGTGGCTGGAGGGCGGTGCCCGGTCGGCGGTCGCCATCGTCACCGTCGAGGAAGCGGAGGAGATCCGCGACGAGTTCAGCCGGGCCTACCAGCGTGCGGAGGCGAACGGCAAGAAGGACTCGCTGTGGCACACCCGGTTCCCCGACATGCACCTGAAGAGCGCGATCCGGCGCATGGCGAAGCTCGTGCCGAAGTCGGCTGAGCTGCGGGCGCTGATCGAGGTTGAGCAGGCCGCCGAGGACGGCAAGCCGCAGATCCTCGCGGCGATCCACCCGGAAACGGCCGCGCTGGAGGCGGAGGCGCGGCAGGCCGCGCAGGCGGCCGAGGCGTCGCAGGACGTCCCGGCGCCCCGCCTCGCGGTGAAGAAGCCCCGAGGCCGGGCGAAGCCCAGGCACCGCAACCGCGACAGGAACAAGAGGCGCTAGCCGTGCTGGCCGCCTTCCGGAGTCGGGCCCGCGAACTGTTCGCGGGCCCGGCCCCCGGCCCCCCGGCACCGGCGCCGCCCGCCCAGAGGGCGCACGGCAGCGCCGCTCTCGCCGACTTCCACTGCGGACACGAGACCCCAGGACAGGACTCATGACACTCGCCTACCAGGAGCCGTTCGGGCCCGAGTACGTGCGCCCGGCCCCTCCTCCTTGCCTCCACTGCCCGTGCTGCTCGGCCCGCCTGTGCGAGAGGGGTCGGAACAGCGTGATGCAGTGCCACGGCCACGTGCAGGACTCGGCGACGGTCGCCTCCGTTTCGGCGTGCCCCTGCTCGGCGGAGACGACGCGCGGCACCCACGCGTGGCGGCTCGCGCAGATCCGCGTGGTGAAGCACGCGACGCAACACCCGCTGCCGAAGCGCGCGGAGCACGTGCTCCGTGCCCTCGCCGGCCACGAGGCGTTCCAGGACCCCACCGACGAGCTGCGCGGCCTGCGCGCCCGCCGCTACGTCGACGGGGAGCCGGCGGAGGGGCTGTGGCGGATCACGCTGCTCGGCCGTCGCTACCTGGCGGCTCTCTACGAGCCCCGCTACACCAGCGCGGTCCACGTGAACTCGGTCGACCAGGAGACGCGGACGGCGAAGGTCGTGGTCCTCGGCTGGCACATGGAACGGGAAGTGACCGTGCTCGCCGACCAGCTCGCCCAGGCGGCCGAATTGAAGCTGGACGAGCTGCCGGGCCGCTACCTGGAGGCGAAGGTCAACCTCCGCGCGACCGACCCGGACGACCTGGTGCTTACCCGTACCCAGGTGCCCGCCCCGATCACCGAGCAGTACGTGGCGGCGGTGCGCCCGCTGTGGGTCGCCAAGGGCGGTGCCCGATGACGAAGAAGTGGCTGCCGACCGTCGTGTCGGTCATCGCCGTCGAGGAGGGCGGCCGCCTCGACTGCTGCGACGAGGACACCGCGCACGTGTGGGTGACCGTCCTCGGCTGGTCACCGCGGCGGGCGTTCCTCACCGGCGCGGCCCCGTTCGTCGCCGCGTCCGGCAAGAAGGCCGCCGACCTCGCCGGCGTGCACTTCACCTCACGGCTCGACCTCGACAACCCGCCCGGCAACGAGGACACCAACGGCGAGCGGTTGGAGTGGCCCGAACTCCAGCTGGCCCCGCCCATCCCCGCCGAGTGGCTCGACGGCACCCAAGGAGGCACCCAGTGAGCGCCCCCAACGTGAGCGACCAGCAGCGGAAGTTCACCGTGGTCGGCCTCGACCTGTCCGTCACGGGCACGGGCATCGCCTACCGCGACGGGTCGACCAGCACGGTGAAGACGAAGCAGAAGGACGGCGATCACCGGCTGACGCAGATCGAAGAGGCCGTGCAGATCGCCGTCGGCGGCGAGCACCTCAACCTCGGCCCCGCGGTCGATCTGGTGGTGATGGAGGACATCCCGCAGAACAGTCACGCGGCGAAGCCGATCGCCATGGTTCACGGCGTGGTCCGGAACCTGCTGAACAAGCAGGGCATCCCGTACGCCCTCGTCGTGGCTGCGTCGCTGAAGTTCTACGCGACCGGCAAGGGCTCGGGCGACAAGGTGCCGATGGCACTGGCCGCGTACAAGCGGGCCGGTCTGGAGTTCGAGGACGACAACCAGTGCGACGCCGCGTGGCTGCGCTGGGCCGGCCTGGACTGGCTCGGCTGCCCGGAGTTGTCCCTGCCCCCTGTGCAGCGGGCCGCCTTGAAGAAGGCCACATGGCCGGAGGTGCAGCGATGACGGAAACGATCGTCGAGGTCAGTGACGAGCAGATACTTCGCGCGCTGCTCGCGGAGGAGGACGTGTCGAACCGGGCCGTGGGCCTGGCGCTCGGTGTCGATGACCGGCGGGTCGATGAGGTGCGTAAGCGGGTCGGGTTGCCCTCCTACGTGCGCGGTCGGCGCCCGATCTACGGCTCGTGGCTGGAGGCGTTCACCGCCCAGTCCGAGCCCGTCGAGGGCGGTCATCGGAGGTGGACCGGCACGCGGGAGAAGTGCGGGACATCTGTGGTGCGGCACCGGACGAGCATCCAGACGGCGTACCGGGTGGCGTTCCGGCTGCACCACGGCCGTGAGCCGCAGGGCAAGGTGTCGCAGTCGTGTGAGATCCCGGGCTGCGTCGCCGGTGAGCACCAGCAGGACCGGCTGATCCGCGAGGCGCTGAAGGCCGGTGAGGCGGAGTGAACAGCCTGCGCGAGTTCGACACCTGGGACCGGGGCGTCGATGTGGTGGCCGTTGAGCGGGTCCTGAAGGGGACGTTGCCGCACGAGAAGTTGCAGCCGGAAGAGGTGCGGTACGCGGCGCGGCACGCGAAGGGCTCGGCGCGCAGCGTCGCCAAGCTCCTCGGCGTCACGGAGAAGACCGTCATGAACTGGCGGGAGGCCGGCGCATGAGCCTGCCCCTGGACGTTCTGATCTGGATCGCCGAGAACCTCAACTGGTGGTGGCTGCTGGTCCTGGCCCCGTGCGTGGCCGCGCGGCTGTGGCTGGAGCTGCGGCCGACGGGTAAGCACCGCCGTCCGCGCCCGGCACGGTCCGATCAGTCCGCCCAGGTAGCCGCGCCCGCCCGCGCCCCGGGCACGCTCTCGGCCCAGCAAGGCGTGCAGCCGGTCGGGGAGGACGGCCGCTGATGCCTCGTCCAAGCCGTCACGCGCCCGACACGCTCGCCCGACCCTTCCACTGGGTCGACGGGGCTGCGTGCCGCGCGGAGGAAGACACCTCGATCTTCTTCCCCGAGGACTTCCCCCGGTCCGAGGTGCCCCTCATCGCCATGACCGCGAAGGCCGTGTGCCAGCGCTGCCCGGTGATCAAGACGTGCCTTGATGCGGCGCTCGCCCGCTCGGAACCGAGCGGCGTCTGGGGCGGCTTGGACAAGGACGAGCGGAGGGCGTTGAAGCGGCGGCAGCAGAGACGCCGCCGCCGCAACGCCCGCAAGCAGGAAGGCAGCCATGCCCCGGCGGCGGCGACCGGCACCGGATGACTACACGGTCACGGCCACGCCGACGACTGGGACGGCTGCGACGACTGACCGCTGTTTCTACGCACGTGAAAGGCGGGCCTGTGAAGGCGTTCCGCAAGTTCATGCTCGGCCTGTCGGCCGGCGTCGTCACCTGGGCTGGGACCGCGTTCATACCGGTCGTCGGCCCGTGGGCGCCCGTGCTCGGTCTGGCCGTGGCCCTCGTCCTCTGGGCCTGACCTCTTCTCTCGCCGGGACCGTCACGACGGCCCCGGCCCCGATCCACCCGTGCAGAAAGGTTCGCCCGTGTCCGTGGACGTCGCGGCCCTCTACGACGAGGGCCTGGGTATCCGCAGCGTCGCCGACGAGATCGGCCGCAGCTATTCGACTGCCCGGCGGCAGTTGCTGGCCGCCGGGGTGAAGCTCCGCCCCAGCGGCGGCCGTCCCCTGGAGGCCGATCCGGTCGCCGAGTACCTCGCCGGCCTGTACCGCGGCGGCCAGTTCGGGAACGGCATGAGCATCCGCGCCATCCAGCAGCGCACCGGCTACAGCTACGGGTTCATACGGACGCGTCTCCACGCGGCCGGCGTCGAACTGCGCGACCCGCAGGGACGGCCCCGCAAGGCGGTGGCCTGATGCCCAGCCCCGCGCACTGCCAGGCATGCGGTGCCCCGATCCGGTGGACCATCACCGAGGGCGGGAAGCGCCTCGCGGTCGACGCCGAGCCGCACCCGGACGGCAACACGGCCGTCTACCGGGACGGGCGCGGAACATCGCTCTCACGCCGCCCGACGACCGAACTGCCCATCGCCCCCTGGGAGAAGCTCCACAAGCCCCACGTGGCCACCTGCACGGGGCGGCAGGACGACGAGCCGATGACCCGCTGCCTCGGCATCATCCGCCTCGACGACGCGCCCGCGCGGGAGCGTGACCAGTGAACGGCGACGAGGAGATCACCGGCGCCCAGCACACCGCCGTGACCGTTGTGCGGGTCACCCCGCTGCGCGCGGACGGCCACCCGGACCACCAGTGGGCCATGACGTACCGCCTGGACGAGCCGGTTCTGGTCGGCATCGGCATCGAGGAGTGCCTGCCGTCGTTCACACGATCCCCGGAGGTGGGTGTCTGCCTGGACTACATGCGGCGGCGCCACATCGGCGCCCTGGTCGCCACCGAGGAGCACCAGCAGCACCGCGGCATCGGCGCCATCGCACAGGGCATCTGGCAGAGGCGCCGCACCGGCGCCGCAGTCGAGACCTGGGCCGAAGCCGGGCCCGGCACCTGGTGGTACACCCTCGTCCCCTGGTGGCGGCACCGATCGGACACCGACCAGTGGCCCCTCAAAGGCCTCCCCGACCACCACACCTACGCCCTGGGCGACTGCCTGCCCGTCGACCGCTACACGTGGCCCAGCCCCGCCCCGCTGCCCAACCCGCAGCCGCTGAATCGCGGCACGCAGCTCATCCTCGCCGAGACGACCATCGCCCCGCCAGAGCCCGGTTTCCCGCCGTACGCAGGGGCCGCCGCATGAGGCTCGTCGGCCTGTACCTGTTCGTCGTCCTATCCCTCTCGACGGGCCTCCTCGGGCACCCGCCGGTCCTGGCCTCCATGACCCACCGCGCGGTCGTCTGGGCCCTCCAGTGGGCTGCTCACGGCCGCCACAGGGCGCCCCTGCGGCCGGTCCCGTCGTGGGTACGGAAGGGGGGCCCGCGATGACGCCGGCGACGACCCCGCCGCTCGGCGACTGCCAGCTGTGCCGCACCAGGAAGCACCTGTTCCCGCACAAGTCGACGCGAGACGGGCTGGTGCGGAACCTGTGCGGACGCTGTCACGAGTCAGCGACGGTCACCGAAGAGCGGGGCGGGTTCATCGACTTCGACCAGGCGTTCACGCACGGGTCGGACGAGGACCTGCTGACGTGGCTGCGGGGTGACCTGTGATGCGGCGGTCGCATGTGCCTGGCTGCGGGTCAGGCGGGGGGCGTTCCCTCTGGCTCTCGCCGGGCTTCGATCGCTTCCGCATCGGGAACCGGGACGATCGCCGCCACTCGGCGGCCATGGCTGGTCACGTAGGTGATCTGGCCTCGTACGGCGGTCGCGTTCATGACTTCGCTGAGGGAGGACCGCAGTTCGCGGATGCCCATCTCAGTGCTCGTTTCCTCCGGCATGGCCACATGGTACCCACCGCTGACCTCTTGTGGCCTCATGTGTACACAAGTGGCTACACTGGATCTGTGATCAAGACCAAGATCGCGCCGTGCTCGGCGCATGCCGATTCCCCTCCCGAAGCGGGCGAGTGGGTGGACCCTTGGAACTGCATCCAGGGCGGAAAGCCCGCACACCTGCCGCTCCGGAGGCTCGACCGCGAGGCGCCCAAAGCGGACCTCCTGAAGGAGGGAGAGCGGCGGCCCGACAGGTTCACGGGCACGGAGTGGCCGTTCCTCTACCGCTTCTACGACGCTGGCCGGCGCCCTCTCTACTTCGGCATCACCTCGACGAACGCGACGCGCCTCGAAGCGCACCGCAAGGGCGCCGAGTGGTGGCCCATGGCCGAATTCATCGCGGTCTCGGTCTACCCGAGCTATCTGTCCGTCCAGGCGGCCGAGCGTGCCGCCATCCGGCACGAGCAGCCGCGATGCAACAAGCGGGACAGGCGGGGCCCAGCGTACGTCCGGCTCCACGTTGACGGCCCAGCCGAGGAGGCCGCCGCACTCCTCTTCCGCGATGCGTCACCGGTCTTCCTCGCCGAGCTCGCGGAACTCCTCGCGTCGCCCGCGCGGTTCCCGCGGCCTGAGCCGCCGCCTCCCGCCCGTTTCGCCGACGAGGCGTAGCCGTTCCCGCAACCCCCGGACCAGAGAGGAGGTCACCAATGGACGAATGGGCGCCTGGCATCCCGCAGGCGGTTCGTTCCGAGCTGCCCCCGTACGGCATGAAGCCGCACTGGGTGACGTTCGGGTTCTCCACCCCCGCGAACCGGCTCTACGACCTCTACAACGCGCACGTCGACCGAGGTCGGGGCGACCTAGTGGTGTGGCCGACCCTCGACGAGCTGGCGAAGATGATGGGTCTGTCGCGGGGCGACAAGGTCACGCCGTACATGCGCGAGCTGGAGCACGGCGGCGCTATCTCCGTGGAGACCGTGACCAAGACGGGCGGCAAGGGCCGCCGGTACATCGTCACGCTCAAGGTGCACCCGCCCGCTGGCTTCACCGGCCCGCTCCAGACGAGCGACTGGTACGACGCCAACCGTGCAGGCAAGCCGGGCAAGACGACCATGGCGGACCGCGCCAGGGGCTCTGAAGAGATAGCGGGTGACGAGGTACCCCCTCTCAAGGGGGTGTACGTCCCACCCGCTGACGGGGTGTACGTCCCACCCGCTGATGGGGAGGACGTACACCCCGCCGAGGGGGTGGTAACTAATAACCACCTCAACCAGAACCAGAAGAACCAAGAAGATGCGCCTTCGGCGCGTAGCGCCGCTGACGTCCGTAGGACTGGTGCAGGTAGTAGCGCGCGAGCGAACGGCGGCTCTGCCGCGCCGAGCAGGAAGCTGCGCCTGACCAAGGAACAGCGCACGGCCCTGCGTGCGGTGGAGGCGGCGCTGCCCCGCCCGCTGCTGGCGCAGCTTCCCGGCCAGCGCATCCCCGGCAACAACCACCGCGCGGTGCTCGCCGCCCTGGACGCCCGTACGCCTGAGCAGATCGCCGGGCGGATCGAACGCCGGTGGGTCGGCTGGGGCTTCGAGCCTGCGTTCCACGACGGCCAGATCCGCAACCCGATCGGCGCCGCCATGGCGCTGCTCGGCCCGACGCCGTATTGCCCGGACCCGTCGTGCGAGGACGGCGTCATGGTCGACACGGGCGCCGAGTGCCGGGCGTGCGTGGAGCGGCGGGCGAATCGGCGCGCGGCCTACAACCGCGGCGAGGACCCGCGTCGGGCCGGTGGCGCTGCCGCCCCGCGCCCCGAGTGCGTCGACTGCGGTCGCCCGCTCGTCGGAGACGTCCTCGAGGACGGGATGTGCCGCAGGTGCCGCCAGGCACCCGTCGAGGCTCTCGCGGCGCTCAAGGCCCGTTGGGCCGCCGAGGACGCCGCCCGCGCGGAGACGGAAGCCCTCTACGCCGAAGCCGCCCGGCGGCGGGAGCAGCGCGCCGCCAACCCCCAGACCACCCAGCACGACGGCCCCCCGCCGTTCTGATCCACCACGAAGGAGAAACCGAAGTGACTTGGAACCCGCGGCTCGACGTCGTTGAGGCGCTCGAAGAGTTCGGCTGGATCGGCGACGAGGAGAACCCGCTCGGGCTGCTCCGTCACGGTGACGCTGTCTGGGGCGTGGGCAACGACAGTGGCGACTCCAGCCTCACCGAAGCCGGCGGTGCCGTCATCGAATTCCCGAGCGACGCGTCCGTGGAGCTCGTTGTCGCCGGGTGCCTCGGCGCCTCCTGGCAGCTCGTGGACCTCATCGCGCGGGCTGGCCGGCTGAACCTCGCGCTCGCCTCGGCCAAGCGCCGCGCCAAGCGCAGGGAGCCGCACGAGCGTGAGGGGCTGATCTTCCACCTGGAACGCGAGAACAAGCGGGTCCACGAGTACGTGCAGGTCGCCAACGAAGCGGCGCAGGTCTCCCACCGCTCGTGGGAGTCGGCCATCGAGGAGGCCCGGAAGCTGCCCGAGCGGAACGGCGAGCTGCTGGCCCGGATCGACGCCCTCACGGAGCGGCTGGAAGGCCGCCCGGTCACCGAGTACCGGCTGCCGCCGATCCCGCCGAACCCCGACCCCGTGTCCCTCGCCAGCAAGTGCTTCGACTGCCGACACACCTTCAACTGGCACAACGGCAAGGGCCGGTGCAGCCTCGGCGAGTGCACCTGTGACCAGTTCCAGGGCGAGCGGTACGTCATCGGCCGGAACGGCGTCTTCGCGACCCTGTACGACTGGCAGGAGCACCGCCTGGTCGTGGACAACGCGACCGAGGAGCACTGCCGCCGGGTGCGGGACGAGCTGACCGCCCCCCGGGTCGACGAGCCCAAGCCGACCCCGGCCGCGCGCCGTTCAATGCCGCTGCTGGAGGCCGTGGCCGCCACCTTCAAGGCGACCAGCGAGCACGCCGAGCGGTGCGGCATCTGCCACACCAACATGCGCCTGGCCGAGATGTGCCCCGCCGGGCAGAAGGCCGCCCTGGACGCCCTCGAACCCGACTGCGCGCACGTCTCCTGGGAGGTCACCGGCGAGCACCGCAACGACCAAGGCATGTGGGTGAAGTACCGCAGGTGCGCCGACTGCGCCGACAACTTGGCCTCGGTCGTCGAACCCGAGCCGCACTGGCCGGACAAGGCTGCCGCCCTGCACCCGGCCGGCAAGTGACGTGCACCTGCTCCCGATGCGTGTCCGCCGCCGCCTGAAGCGGCGGCGGCACGCCCGCACCTGGCGCCGCATGGAGGTCTTCGCCTTCAACTACGCGCCCCGCCCGACGTGGCACCGCATCCGCCAGTGGAACGCCGTGGCCCGCATCTGGGCCCGCCACCCCGAACACCCCCGGAGGAACCCCCGATGACCGAACGCCCCAACGGATTCGACCGCCTCCTCGGCCTCATGACGGGCCACCAGTCCGACGAGCCCGCCGGCGAGGACAAGCCGAAGGAGATCAGCCGCGAGGAGATCGACCGCACCCGCAACCAGCTCACCAGCAGCCTGATGGCGTTCTCCGAGCTGATGGGGCCGATCTTCGACCACGCCGACGGCATCCGCGCCGACCTGGTGCGGCGTGAATGGTCCCCGCAGGCCGCCGAACAGGTCGCCCTGGTGTGGCTGATCAACAGCGTCCAGAACGCCGTGGGCGGATGGGCCAGGCAGTGACCGTCGAGATCGTCATCCGGGTGATCACCCTGCTCGCCGCGGCGGTGGCCGTCGCGGCTGCCTGGTCCGCCCGAGCCGCCGTCCTCCGACTCCGCACGCACAGAGAACGTAGTCCCGTGAGCGCACTGAACTGCCCCAGCCCCGACTGCAACGCTCAGCGCAGGACCGGCCAGTACCTGTGCTGGGACTGCTGGGACGCTCTGCCGGCCCCGACCCGCCGAGCCCTCAGCATCCGCGACGACCTGGCCACCGCCCGCGTCCAGATCCTTCACCGGGAACTGGCCGCCGGTGTCCCGCCGCAGGAGATCCGGATAGACCTGTGAACAGTCACTACCGCTACTCCCGCGCCCTCGCCACGGGCGCACTCTGCTCCGCCATCGCGGGCATTGCCGTCGCCGCCTGGTCCACCGTGACCTTCGGCCTCGACGACGGCTACCTGCTGCCCGTGCTGGCGTTCCTGTACGTCAGTGCCGTCCTCGCGTGGGCGTCGAAGCGGGAACGGGCAGCCGGACGCCGCGCCGCACGTAAGCGGGCGGGCCGGGCTGCCGCCGAGGGTTTCGCGGCCGGCCTCCGGCACGGCCACGCCGTGGCCGTCGGCCCCACTCACGGCGGGCCGCCCTGCTTCGGCCCCACCGGGGACTGGCTGTGCGTGAAGCCCGCCGGTGACGGCCACCTCGACTGCGTGCCGTTCGTGACCACCCGGCCCATGCCAACGACATCCCACTCGTAGGAGCAGCCCATGCGCATCACCCTTCTGACCCCCGAGCAGGCCCGCCTGTGCCGCGACGTGCTCGACGGCGTCAGCGCCTGGTTCAGCCGCATGCGCGAGCAGCTCGTCACCCTCGCCCGGCACCTGATCGAGGCTGCCCGCCACCTGGTCCCGCTCGCGGAACGACTGCGCACCTCGTGCCCGCCCCGCCGGGACCGGCCGGCCTGGGCCAGCCCGTACGGGCCCGCCCCGAAGGGAATCCGATGAGCGCCCGCATCCGCCTGGGCGACCTCACCAGCTCCCAGCTCGACGCCCTCTACGACGAGCTGGACCGGCTCCGCGCCCGAGCCGAACGGCTCGGCATCACCGGCCCGGAGGCGGCACCACCGGCCAGACGGTGGCAGGTCGAAGGCCGGGTGAACGGCCGCTGGGGCACGCTCCTCCGCGATCTCACCGAGAGAGACCGCGCCATCGAGCTGTACCGGCGCCGCCGTAGAGAGCACCCCAACAGCGAATTCCAGCTCGTGCAGCGGGTCACGATCAAAACGGTCGACGACCCCGACGCCCCCGCGGCACCAGCGACCGAAGCGACCGGCCACTGCGCATGCTGCGGCGCAGCCCGCGCCGGAGAGGAAGCCGCCCCATGAGCGACCGCCCCAGCCAGCCTGCCCGGCCGAACCCCGACGAAGACCCTCCGCCCCGGGAGGGTGTCCGCATCGAGTACCGGGCGACCGTGCCCCGACATCTCCTCGGCGTAGCCATCGCCGAGGCGTTCGACATCCTCGAGCGCGAGACCCGGCCGGACGATGACCCGCCCGCCCCCGACTGAGCAACGCAAAACCCCCGGCGTGAGACGGCCGGGGGCTCTGGTGCGTGGACGCGCGATATCAGCCTACTGCCCGCCCACCCATGCGAAGGGTCACCGACTCCCCAGAGCCGCCTTGTAGTCCGCCGCCTGCTTCGGCGTCAGGTAGTGCGAGACCCGCACCAGCACCGGCCCGTCCTGGTAGTGGTACTCGGCCAACGACGGCAGCTTCTTCGTCACCGACTGGATGTACTCGGAGCGCGCCTTCGCGTCCCCCTCCGACCCGAACACCTCGACCGCCCCACCGCGCAGCGAGTCGTCCTTGTCCAGGCCCTCCACGTCGGCCGCCGCGATCCGCGAGTCCGTGAACGTGACCTTCGACGTGTACTGCTGCGGCCGCCCGAGCAGCTTGTTCGGGTCGTTCTCAGCCGTGACGACCGTGTTCAGCTTCGCCGCAGACACCCGGCCCGACAGGTCCTCCAGCACCTCCCGCGCCGTCGCCGGGTCCGACTGGCTCCCCTCAGCCGTCGCAGACGCCTTCGAGCCGTTGCCGCTCGTCGACTTCGGCGAGTCCTCAGCGCCACCGCACGCAGCGAGGACACCAGTCGCCAGGACCACAGCGGCAGCGGCCACGGACAGGCGGATCTTCTTCATGGAGTTCACTCTCCGGTAAACGATGACTAAACGGCTCGGTCACGCGGGGCATCGCCCTCGGTCTTCTTCTGGGCGCGCGGCCGATCCTTCCAGGCCCCGCTGTGACCGCGCAGGAGGTCCTGGATAACGCCAGCCGTGCGGCGATCGTCCGGACCGGCACGGTTGGCCAAAGAGTCATTCTCGAAGGAATCGCTGCACCCGCTCCCGCCGCTCCGCGGCGCTCGGCCGGCCTACTCCTCGGCGGCCTGCTCCTGCGCCGCCTTGTTCTTCTTTCGCTGCGCCCCGCTCAGACCCTTGCTGATCTGCTGGGCGCGCTCCGGCGTGACCTTGCCGATGATCGCCGCGATCTCCGGCCACGTCTTCCGGTGCTTATCGCGAAGGGCGTTGACTCGAACCTCTCGCAGCTGTCGCAGCTCGGCACCCAAGTCCGGCCAGAGGCGCAAGGCCTCCGAGACGGCCGCTGTGCATTCGGCGTCGTCTTCCATCTTCGCGAACGCCTTGATCGCGTCACGCAGTTTCGTCACCTGTTCGGGCACCTCCCTTGGCTCGTCGGTCAACGCCCTGCTCCTTCCTGCTGCCAGGGCGTGACCCCGCGATACAAACCCTAGGGCTTGCCCTCCTCAAAGCCAAGCCCTAGGGTTTGTGTCTGCGGGGCCACTCCCACCGGTCTCGCGCCTACAAGTCGGCCCCCGGTCGGGGCCTCAGAAACGCCGACCGGGGGCCACGTCAGATGGAGCTGACGCATGCCACAGGGTACTAACGCGCGCCCGGGTAATCGCCCGGACTGCGCGGATGAGCAGACGAGCAGGGCCAGCGGAAGCGGGTCGGGACAGTCCGGCAGCAGTGCCGGATCGGCCTACCAGTCCGTGGTGCTTCGCGGCCGGAAGGAACCGGCGTCGGAGCAGACCCGCGGCATCCCCGCCCAGAACAACTCCGGCGGACGCCGATGACCGCCCGCCGGATCAGCACCAAGACGCCGAACCAGACCGTCGCCCAGCCGGCGACGGTGACCGCCTGCCAGCGGGACCAGGGCACACCGCAGGACCAGGCCGCCCGAGCCGAAGAGGCCCTCGGACAGAGCGAGTCGGCGAAGTTCCACGCGAAGGCGAGCGCCGAGAGCTGTGGCGGGAGGCGGACCGCATGAGCGCCCTCAGCCGCATCCGCGAAGCGCTGACCGGCGGCCCGACGTACACCCGGCCGCTCCCGGCGAGTGCCTCGACCAAGGCCCGCGAGAAGAACGAGCGGAAGCGCGCTCGCGAGGCCGACCAGGCCGCCGCCCGTCGTCGCGGGCACCGCGAATCCGTGGTGAGGAACCGCGGGGGCGACGGCACGAAGTTCGCGTTCGAGGAGAAGCGCGGCTGGCGCCGTCGCTGAGACCGGCCGGGCCCCGCCACCAGCGGGGCCCGGCGGAAAGGCTTCTGATGTTCCGCATCATCCGAACCGCCGCCCTGAAGACGCTCCAGGCCGACGTCGACGCCGCACGCGCAGAGGCCGACCGGCGCATGCAGGACGCGTCCGCTGCCGACACGGAAGTGGAAAAGCTCCGCACCGATCTGGCCCGCGCTCACGGTGAACTGGCCGTGCTGCGCACACAGACGCACCTGGACAACGAGGACCGGATCGTCCTGCGCAAGCTCTTGCGCACGGCCCGCAGTGAGACGGCCGACCGACACGAGGTCGCCGTCCTCTTCCGGCGCGGAGCGCTCGTCAGCGCCCACGCAACGCGGAAGGCTGCGCAGGCCGCAGCTGCCGCCGACGGTGCGTCTCCCGGCGGGTGGACGTCGGTCGCCCCTGGTACGCCGCTGCCGCCCGAGGCCGACATCCCGTGGCAAGTAACGGTGCTGCCCGTCCAGACCGAGCGGTAGGGGAAGCCCCGATGCGATTCCGCCGACCGGCCGGACGCGCCAGGGCACCTCCGCCGACGCCAGGCCCGGCCCCATGACCCACACGAACCGAGAAGGGCAGACCCATGACCGAGACGCGCAAGCTCACCGGAGGGCAGCGCGCCGTCCTGATCGCCGCGACCGTGCCCATGGTGGGCTTCGGCGGACTCGGCGGATGGGGCACGTTCACGAACGTCCTGAGCGAGTTCGGCCCCGACCGGCAGGCGACGGCGTTCGGCGTCGTCGCGGCCGGCGAAGGTGCGACGCTCGTCCTCGCGCTCGTCATGCTGCTGCTCACCATGTTCGGACAGGCCGCGCCCTGGCCTGTCCGAGCCGGTCTGTGGGCGATGCCCGCTGCCGCATCGGTCACCGGAGTGATCCTGGCCGACAGCCTCACCGAGGCCGTCGTCTACGGCATCACCCCGATGGCCATGTGCGTGGCGGCAGAAGGCCTCGGCCTGGTCACCCGGCGGCTCGTCGTCTACCGGACGAACGTCGACGTCGAAGCGCAGCGCCGCAACGCACAGACCCTGCGGCGGATCGCCTACCACCGTGCGCGCTCAAATGGCCCCGACCCGCACCCGTGGGTGTGGGTGCGGCGCTGGTCGGCGCTCGCAGCCTGGGGGCTGCTGCGCCGTGCGGGCGAGGGCGACGTCGAGCTCGGCGTCGAACTGATCGGCGTGCAGCGGGTCAAGCTCACCGAGGGCGCGGGCCTGGCGCTCGGCGACATGCTCGCCGGTGGCTCGTCGCTCCCCGCACTGCCACCCGCGGCTGAGCCCGCGCCCGTTCATGAGCCTGAGCCTGAGCCTGAGCCCGTGCCTGAGCCCACACGTGAGCCTGAGCCCACGCGTGAGCCTGAGCCTGAGCCCGCGCCTGAGCCTGAGCCTGAACACGAGCGTGAGCCCGAGCCCGAGCAGCAGCGCGGCGAGACGACGAACCCGGCGGGCCTGTCGCTGACGAAGCCCCCGCCCTCTGGGGAGCGGTCGGCCGGAGGCGCCGACCCGGGCCAGGCTCAGCGTGAGCCCCGTGAGCCTGAGCCTGCGCTTTCGGCGGCCGACCTCGAACAGCGCCAGATCCTCATGCTCGCTACCCGCCTCCAGAACGACGAGCTGATCAACGGCATGGCGATCACGAAGAGCACGGCGGCGCCGGTGCTCGGCGTCAGCGTGGCCACGGCTCAGCGCAGGCTCACCCAGGCTCGCCGCGTCGTGAAGCTCGCCGGGCACCTCAAGGCCGGTGAGCGGCTCACCCCGGCGTCGGCGGCCCCGCTGCTCGGCGTTGACGAGCGCACCGCCGGAGCGCGACTGAACGAAGCACGACAGCTGGTCGGAGAAGGACAGGGGCTGTACCTATGACCACCCAGCACACCGAACCCGATGAGAACGAGACCGCCGTCCGGGCCACGCTCCTCAGGCTCGGCGCCCGGCCGGCGGGGCACGCCCCCGTCGACGCCGAACAGCAGCCGGCCCCCGCCGTCGGACGTCAGCCCGCCCCGGTCGCGGTCGTTGTCCCGCCCCGGCCTGAGCACCCCCCGATCATCCCCGCACCCGCCCGCCGACAGGGCAGTCAGCCGCGCGTGCCGGACTGGTGGATCGACGACAAGCCCGCCCTGGCCGTTGACGACGAGCAGCCGGAACAGCAGGACCCGCAGCAGGCCGACGGCGACCCGCTCGAAGCGGACCCGCGGTTCGGCCTCCTCAAGATCCTCAAGAAGGGCCGGGCCGCTCGCAGCGAGCAGCAGACGGGCGCGGATGACGACGACCAGGACGACGTGCCCGACGACGGGATCAGCGAGCGCACCGACCGGCCAGGCCGCCGCAGGGTCAGCAAGGAACCTGCCGCTGACCAGGGTGAAGAGTCCGAAGAGGGCGCCGACGAGATACGTCGAGTGGGGGAGGGGAGGGGCCGCAGGTTCCGCCTCCCCGTGAAGGAAGCCAGCCAGCGCCCCCGCTTCTCCACGCCTGTCTTCCCCCGCGAGGAGAAGGAGAAGAAGTCCCTCGCCCAGGCCTGGCGCGAGACCCGCCCGGACCTGAAGTTCGCCCTGTACAACCTGACCGGCCTCGCCGGCGGGCTGCTGTTCGGCGTCGTCGGCTATGCCACCGAGGTCACGCGCAGCGTCGCCGACTCACCCCTGCCGCTGCGGGACAACGTCGACGCCTACTTCTGGGGCGCCGGTGCCGTCCTCGTCCTCGCTGCCGACCGCGCCACCCGCAAGTGGTCCTGGCTCGTCGGCTGGTGCATGCGCGGCATCACGGTGTCCGTGCTCGTCGGCGCCCTGCTGCACGGCAACACCGTCGGCGAGGCCATCGCCAACATGCCGACCCTGCTCGACCACCTCTCCGACCAGCCCTGAAAAGGAAGCCAGCCGCCGTGAAATCCCTGATCCCCGCACTCGGGCCCGAAGGCCTTGCCGTGGTCCTCACGGTCGTGCTGCTCCTCGGCACGAAGGAGACCAAGGAGGGCAAGGCGAAGCCGCTCGGCTGGTGGTGGGTTCTGTTCCTGAGCCTGCTCGCCGGAGCGTCCTACGTGGCGGCCGGATGGCCCTTCGACGTCGTCCCGAAGCTCGTCATGGGCGATCTGGTCGGCGCAATCGCGGCCATCAAGCCGGGCCTGTCCCTGCCTGCGATCGGCCTCTCGCTCATCGCCTTCCTGGTGTGGAAGGGACTCACTCGCCGACAGGTCGCCGTGATCGGGATCGTGCTGTTCTACATCCTGGCGGGCGCGGGCGGTGGGCTCGGCGTCATCTCCGAGAAGATCAACGCCATCGCCCAGCACTTCGCATCATGACCACCCCCGCCACCCAGCAGACGCCAGGACCCGACGGCGAGACGACTCAGCTCGCCGTCGGGCTCACCGGCGCTCAGGCTCACGACCTGCGTGAGCCTGAGCCTGTCCACGAGCGTGAGCCTGAGCCCCCGCGTGAGCCTGAGTCCCCGCGTGAGCCTGAGTCCCCGCATGAGCCTGAGTCCAGTGAGCCCGGCGAGCCTGAGCCCGGCGAGCTGGGGGAGAGGCGGCCTGAGCCTCTCCCCACCCTCGTCCTGCCCAACCTGCGCCCCTATGCCGACCCCAAGGCCGTCGTCGACGTCACTCGCCGCGGCCTCAAGGCGAGCCGCCGACCCGCCCGCAGCATCGCCCGCCACGCGGTGGCCGGCGTTGCGCTCGCCGTCCGGCACATGCTCGCCGGTGCCGCGGCACTGCTCGGTCTGCTCGTCGGCTGGCTCACCGGCGAGTACGGCAAGAAGGGCTCGCGGCTGATGAGGTTCGGGGGAGTGGCCGCCGTGCTTCTCGGCATCGCCCACAGCCTCGCCGAGTACCCCACCGAGGGCGTCCTCGGTCTCGTGTGGGGGTGGGTGATGATCGGGTTCGCCCACCGGACCGGAGCCCTCGACGTGCTGCTCAGGAAGGCCAAGGGCGAGAAGAAGAAGGACGGCGGCAAGACGGCGGCGAAACCCGCCGAGAAGGCCCCCACCAAGGACGCCGACGACGCCTCCCCACCCCGCCGGAAGGGGCTCGGCGGTTGGCTCCGCAGGAAGCCAGCGCAGACCGCCGACGACGCCCCCGCCGAGACGCTCGACGACACCCCTGGCGAGCAGCCCGAGGAGACCCCCACCGAGACCCCCGCCGAGCCCCCGCTGACGGCCCTCATCCGGGAGCTGATCGGCGACGAAAACGGGGTGCATCTCGCCGTCCTCCGGCCGGCCATGCGGGAGCGCCTCCCCGGCCTCGCCACAGCCACCGATAAGCAGCTCCGGGAGCGGCTCGTTCAGGCGGGATTCGACCCCTCCAAGACGTTCCGCGCGAGGGGGGTCGCAGGGCGCGCCGGAGTGCACCGATCTGAGCTGCCCCCGCTGCTCTCCCCCGAGAGCGGCTCAGAGGAGGAGAGAAACGACTCTCCGCCCCCGGAGAGTGGCCCTGACCAGGGAATCTCTCCGCTTGCTCTCCGCCGCTCTCCGGGGGCGGAGAGCGCCCGGAAGGGGCGCCAGAAGCTCCCCGAGGGGTGGACGGCCGAGCAAGCCGCACGCGGGTTCCGGATCGTCGACGACCCCGGCGCGGGCCCCACAGCTGCACGCGTCGAGCGCCTCAAGGGCGTCGACTGACCAGCCGGCGCACGGAATCGAACCTCATCTCGGACAGTGAAGGAAGGCAATCATGGGTCAGCGGAGCGCCTCGTCGAGCATCATGAGCACCAGCGATGCGCGCGTGAGGAGGCCCGCCATGTACGAGTACCGGTGCAAGCTGTGCGGGACGGTCGAGCCCGCCGACACCCGAGCCCAGGCGCGTGCCCTGCGCGACGCACACCGCGACGATTTTCACGGGCCTGACGAGATCGTGGAGGTGCCGCGCATGCGGTTCGTCGACCTGCCTCGGGAGCAGAAGATCGCCACCGTCGTCGTCGCCCTGGTCCTGCTCGTCGGCATCCTGGTGAAGACCGGCTGATCCAGACGCGCAGTAACCGTCTCGCTAAGGCAACGTGAGGCCCGATCCTTTACGGCGGTTGCACGCCCCGCACAACAGTTGAAGATTGTCGACCTCGCTGGAGCCACCCATGGCTACCGGAATGACGTGGTCAAACTGCAACTCCCAAGTAGCGCCACATGCGCGGCAACGCCCCTGGTCGCGTATCCACACAAGCTGTTTGACGTCGTCCGGTATGTGTCCGCGCTCACGGGTGCGAGGCTCCTCGCCCATGGCGACCATGGCTCGTGCCCGGTCCACGCGCTGACGTTCCCGCTGGTGCCTGGTGAGTAGCAGTGCGTGGACATCGTCGCCGTCCATGTTGTCGTTGTCCCAGTAGAACCTGTCCTGGAACCACCAGAGTTGACGGCCTTGATACCTCCAAAGCCGACGGTCGTCTATGGCCCCCATGAGGATCGGTTCATGCCGTTGCTGCTGCTCTTCTTTGAGATAGGCCTCTTCGGTGACAAGGTCGCTCGGGTATTCCTCACGCCCGATGCGGAGCCACGCCCGACCCTGGACGGGCGTGGCTTCCTTGCGCTTGAAGCCGAGCGTGTACGCCCAGCTCAAGGGGACGGAAATCCTCTGGAACCTGATGGATACGCTGTTGGCACGGCTCAGCATGATGACTCCGGCGCCTGGCGCAGAAGAGAGGGCCCCTGCTTTCTCCAGCGTAATCGAGCCGGACCATGAGCTCTCAAGGTCTTTCGTGCGCTGGTGCAGCAAGAGGGCCTACCTCTTCCATGGCGCCTCACCGTCGCCTCGATCCGGCTCTGGCTCTGGCTCCGGCATTGATCCGCCGGGCCGGCCCTAGTCCGCCTTCTTGGCCTTGTTGGGCTGCCGGGGCGGGACCTTGTACTCGGTGCCGATGATGCGAAGCGTCGCTTCCGTCCACGGCACGAGCGGGTGGGCTGCCACGGCCGCGTAGGGAAGGTCGGTGTCAGCCTTCAGCTCCTCGGCCAGCGCCTTGCGAGCTGCATGGCGCGTCTCCTCTTCCTTCGCGAGGGCCTCCTCCCACTCCTTGAGAGCTTTACGGACGGCCTCGCTGGGCTTGTACTCGGGCAGCGGCTGCTTGCCGAAATAGGGCTTGGGCATGACTCCAGCCTTTCACGAGTCGATTAGGGCAAACCGGGTGCACGTCCGCTGCGAGCGCGAACCTTTGCGGTCACTTTACCAAATCGATTTGTTTAAACTGGCTAGGGCGAGCCGATTTGGAAAGAATGGAAGTAGCACCACCACACGCACCCACCAGGAAGGAACGAACGGCCATGAGCAGCACCCACACCGAGCGCCCCGCCTACGACAACCGGCAGGCCGCCGCCGCGCACCAGCTCGGCCAGATCATCGACGCCGTCGACACGGCCCGCGCGGTCGCCGACGAGACCAAGCCGAAGGTGTGGCACTTCGCCAGCAGCACCGACGCCCACGCAGCCGCCGACAAGGGGCAGGTCAAGGACAGGGACATCCTGGTCGTCGAGTCCGAACGCGTCGTTGGCTTCGTCGTCATCATCCGCCCGGTCGCGATCACCGACCGGCACGGCGCCTTCCACCCCCACTCCCACCTCCCGAAGCCCGCCCGCGAGTTCTGCCACGGCGACTACGCCTACAGCGCGGAGCAGGCCGAGCAGATCGCCATCGACCTGGGCTACGCGCTCGCCGACCCGGTCGCCGCCGAAGCGGCCCGCATCGCCACGGGCAAGCCGGTGCCCATCGAGATCCCGCGCCTCCTCGTCGAGCCCGGCGACATCCTGTTCGCCTTCGGCGCCCGGCTGCGAGTCCACGACACCGGAACCCGGATCGACGCCGAGATCGACGCGAGCGAATGGTGGGCGGAGGTCAGCGGTGCCACCGCGGAGGACAGCCGGCGTACTTACCGCGGCCGGTGGAGCTTCGCGGTGCCCGTCGAGACGGCCGCGTGGGACATCGTGACTGTCGAGCGGATCCTCGACAACGCCAGCGCCTGACCAGAAGCAGACGACGAGAAGGGACGGCGAGAGATCGTGACGCGCAGCTTCGAGACCTTCAAGGGTGAGATCGAGCGCGTGTTGTCCGCGTGCGGGGTGGACCCGTACCAGGCGTGCGACGTGAACGCCGCCGCCGCTTTCATGGTCGAGGACCAGCACACGAACGCGCCGGACGACTTCTGGATGGTGGTCCGCCGCTACCGGCGCACGACGGAGCGGGAGGCCGCGATCAACCGCATGATCGTCGCCGATGACCTCGAACTGGAGCTGACGGGAGGCTGCGGGCGCTGCGGCCTGGAAGCCGACTGGATGTGCGTCGCCTGCGGGCGCTGCAACTGCCACCGGCACGACAACTGCACCCGGCCCGCCGAGCAGAAGACCGGGTGAGGCGACGTCACCGCAGGCCTGTGACCTGCGGTTTTCTTTTACGATCCTTTGCCAAATCGACTTGTTAAAACTGGCTAGGGCAAGTCGATTCGGAAAGAATGAAAGTAGTTCAAACCCCAACCACCACGACAGGAGCGGACGATGCGCGCAAAGAAGGCCACCGAGCACGGCAGGTGCCTGAAGTGCCGACGTCCGCTCCGCAAGCCGTCGCCCGACGGCTACGGCCCCAAGTGCCGCCTCAAGGTCCGCCGCGAGGCGCGCACCAACACGGCACACCCGAAGTGGCAGGTCGCCAAAGCGCTCGAACTCCTGGAGCTCGGCGCGGTCGTCCCGCTCCGCCAGAACCGGATCTTCCTCGTCGTTTCCGACGACGGTTCCGAGGTCTACCGGACCGCCGCCTCCGGTCAGTGCAACTGCCCGGCCGGCCTGCGCTCCGTCCGCTGCTACCACGCCGTGGCCGCCCAGTTCGTGGCCGCCGCCTGATCGCGAAGGAGAACGCTCATGTCCGCCCCCCAAGTGGCCGTCACCCGCCGCCTGATGCACCTCGCCCGGATCGTGCGCGGCCGGGCCCACCACCCCCAGCGCTTCATGGTCGAGACGCTCGCCGGGGCCATCGAGGACGCCGCAGACATCGTCCGGGACTACCCGATCCCGTGCCCGGACGAGGTGCCCCTGACCGCGTGCTTCCCGCTGCGGGAGGCCACCGACCTGCTCACCCAGCACGACTTCATGATCCCGGCGGCGATCCTCGGCTACGCGACTGCGCCACTGACCGGCGTCCTGCCGCAGATGGAGCCGCTGAACGCGGTCAGTCTCCGGCTCGCCCGCCAGGACGCCGACCTCCGCGCCCGCCGTATGGCGCTCATAGAGCACGGCCACCTCAACTCCCGCGACGAGGACGTGCTGAACGCGGCCCTCACCGGGCTGATCGGCCTGCACCGCAAGCACGAGCGCCTGGCCGCCGCCGTCGCCGTCGACAACGCCCGGCCCTGCCACCGCGGCAAGGCCCCCGCCGACCTCGCCTCCCACTGACCCACCAGCACGCGAAGGAGTGCCCCACATGATCACGTTTTCCACCAGCACCAGCAGCATCCCGCCCTGGTTCCAGATGCCGTGCATCGGCTGCGAGATCCTCGGCCGCAAAGGAGAGGCGACGGGTGTCGTCACCGCCACCAGCGGACTTGGCCTCGCCTCGTGCATGTCCCACCTGGACATGACCACGCAGGTCATGCGCAAGCTCACCAGCTACGACCTGGCCGGGCTGCGCGCCGCGTTCATCGCGGCCGGCCTCACCACCGGACAGGTCGCCGACCACGTGCTGGTCACCTTGTTCCAGGCGGCGAAGGACGCCGCAGCCACCGGCGGCCCCACCGAGGGCGGCATGCTGCGCGCCGCACTGGCCGCCTACGGCATCCCCTCGTTCTACGCCGAGGACGGAGGCGTCTCATACGTCCTGGTCGCCGCCGACCGCACGGACGATGAGGGGGCCGCCCACACCGGGACGAGGGTCCTCCTGCACTCCGGCGAGGACGCGGGACGCCCCGCCGACCAGCACGACGAGCCCTGGACGGCGTCCCTGTACGCGGCCGACGGGGAGTACATCAACGAGCTGTTCACCGCCCGGCCGGGCATGCCGCTCGCCGAGGAGTGTGCGACGACCGCCCTGTCCCTCGCCTGCTGGCTCGTCGCGAACGCCGACCGCTTCACCCGAGACGACCACCGCGGACCGGGCGAAGGCGTGGTGTACGGCCGCCTCCCCGGAAGCGGCGGAAGCGGCCGCTCCCACTCGGTGACCGACGTGATGTTCGGACATCGCCCCAACTGACCGACCTGGGCCCGGCCCCACCCGGGGCCGGGCCTCGCCCCTGAGAAGAGAGAAGGACCCCGCGATGAGCACCCCTCGCCTCGACCGCTTCGCCGCCACCGGCACCGACGCGCTGCCCGCCAGCATCCACCTGGCCGACGGCAAGAGGATCACCGTTCGGACCGGGCCGGGCGTCAGCTGCCTGCCCTGCCCCGGCGTCTCTGGCATCCACGGCAGGCCCCGCGACTACGCGGGCCCGTTCACGCACCTGGAGGTCTACCTCGACGAGGGCGTGGAGCCCGGCGACAGCGACGGCTGGGAGCTGGAGGACTCCTGGGAGCTGCTGCTGACGGCCGGTGACCAGCCCGCGAAGGGCCGCCTGTTCAACGAGGTGCCCGTCGAAGACATCCGCGCCCTCATCGAGGAGCACGGCGGCGAGCACGCCCAGCAGGACGCCTGACCACCCCGGCCCGGCCCCGCACGGGGCCGGGCCACGACCCGAGAAAGGAACGGACGTGCCGATCTTCCTGCGCGCACCCGAGGCCCCGGCCGGTGGCCCCGACGGCAAAGGCTGGAACAGGCTGAGCCTCAACGCTCACATGGGCCTTCTTAATCAGTGCGCCCTGCGGCCCCGACGCTGGGGCGCGCTCCTCGAATCACACGACACTCGGCGGGCCCGCTGGGGCGGGTTCGGGCCCTGCATCAACCGCGGTGACTGCGAGCACTGTCCGATGCGGAGGGCGCTGCACGACATGTGGACCCTCGTGCCGGTGAACGCTCCCCGGGTCCTGGTGCGCTGCGAGCCGGTCTTCGCGCCCAACACCCTGTTCGGCGGCCCGGATGGATGGCGCCTGTGGGTCACGACCGGCCCGGACGACCAGGACTACCGCGAGCGGCAGCGGCGGCCGTGGAGCTGGGAGGACGCGGTCCGGGTTCGCGGATGGGACCTCGGTCGCCCGCACCTCGACGAGCACGGTGAGGGCTTCTGGCTAGAGCGCACCACGCGCGTCCCCGCCTGGGGCTGTGCCATCACCACCCGTGCGTGGCCGTCGTTCACCCGGCACGGGTTCCGTGTGAACCGGACGCGGGTCGCCTTCCTCCACCACTACGGCGCGTGCACGCACAGCGAGGAACTGCTGAACGCCATCTCCCACGCGTGCCCCGGCCCGGATGGAGCCGACGAGGAACGCGTGCCCGTCCAGTGGTGGCAGGCACGGGAGATGACCCCGCAGACCAGCGGCGCCCTCCGCATCGGCGTCGACGTCCGGCCCATGAGCGTGCGGATCGTCGCCGTCGAAGGCATCCACGACGAGCGAGCCCGCCTGACGCTCACCGGCTCCGGCTGGACCACCGACCGCGTACGGGCCGCCGCTGAAGCGCTCCGCGCCCACCTCGCCGACCACTGACCAGCCCGAGCGGAAGGAAGCGACATGAGCAAGAAGTGCCGGATCTGCTCCACCGGCGGCGAATGCCTCCAGTGCGACGAGTGCGGGGCCCACGAGGGCCAGCCCTGCAAGCCGTGGTGCGAGCACTACGAGGACCCCACGTTGGAGACCGGGCCAGAGGCCCCATCGCCGTTCGAGGACCCCGTCCCGCCCGGTTGGTAGCAGCCGCCCCAGCCGCCCCGGACCCGGGCGGAATCCGATCCCGAAGACAGGAAGACGAGCATGAGCAAGGACATCAAGACCTCCGAGGCGCCTGAGCCGATCGGTGAGGTGGTGACGGTGACGGAGGTTGTCGCCCGCCGCCTGGCCGCGCTCGTCGCGGTCGTGCGCTGCCAGGTTCGCCACGCGCAGGCCGAGCGGCTGCTGAAGCTGCTGGAGTCGGCGTCGGTCACCGCGGCGCTCGCCCCGGTGGAGGACGGTCGGCGACTTCCGGCGGTCACCCTGGAGACGTTGCAGGAAGCCGTCGACCTGCTGGAGGCGGCGCCCGACCTGGCGGCGGAGATCGGGGGAGCGCTGCAACGGTCGGTGGCCCCTGCGGTTGGAGGCAAGGAGCCGGTCGAGATCAGCAGCATCCTGTACCGGGTGCGGTTCATCTGGCCGGACGCCCAGTGGGTCCTGAGGGAGCGGCCTGGGGTGAAGGCGTCCCTCACCTGGCGCGGCGGGCCGAGCGTCGAGGAGGTCGGCGAGGAACTCCGCTGGCCGGACATCGTCTGGACGCGCCACCCGTGAACGACTCCTGACCTGGGGTTTCTTAGAAGTCCTTTTACCGAATCGACTTGTTAAAACTGGCTAGGGCAAGCCGTTTCGGAAAGAATGAAAGTAGTTCAAAACGCACCACCCACCCGGACGCCCAGGAGGACATCGTGACCGTCGACCACACCCGGCAGCGCTGGCAGATCACCTACCGCTACCCGGCCTCGCCTGAGGCCTACTGGGCACGCGACGGGCGGGAGAGCAACACCACCTACCTGAACAACGGTGAGGAGCTGCTGAGCCCCGAAGAGGCCGCCGCAATCGTCGCCAAGCAGTTCGGGCACGAGGGCCCGCTGTCCGACATCCGGGTCTGGCAGGAGTCCCCGGAAGAGCGCGACCAGCGCCTGGAGGCCCGCCGCCGCGAGAAGTACAACGAGGCCCGCGGCCACCACTGGGCCATGGGCGGCGCCAACTAGCCCCCGACGTCACACCCGGCCCGGCACCCGCCGGGCCGGCTCCCCCCGACAGGAGGCACCCCCATGCTCAGCACCCAGACCCCGGCCTTCGGCCCCTTGACGGCCACCCACCAGCTCGGCCGTAACGGCGGCGGCACCCACGGCTCCCACACCCGCGAGATCGGCGGAGTGCTCCACTACTTCCAGTACGAGACCGCACCCGGCGGCGCCTGGAGCGTACTCGTCCGCGCCCTCATTCACGGCCCGGACGAGAGCGGCCCGTACTGGCACACCATCCGCCAGGCCGCAAGCAACCGCTGAACATCCGGACCCCGGTCCGCTTACCGCTCACCACCCGGCCCGGCACCTCACGAGGTGCCGGGCCGCCCCATGCCCGCACGGAGGAAGCCATGGAACAGCTCGACCTCTTCGCCGACCTCGGCGAGCCCGAAGCACCCAAGCCCGAGAAGACGATCACCCTGCCGAAGCCGACCGCTGGCCAGTACGCGACCACCGTGGCGAGACCCCCGCAGCCGAAGCCCCAGCAGCCGGCCCTCATCCCGGACGCGGACCCCGCCCCGGCCCGGCTCCGCCCGGAGTTCGCCATCCGCCCCGCCGACGGAGTCACCTTCGGCGAGGCCATCGCGGACGCCTGGCACGGCTCGCACGGCGGGAACCGCATGGAAATCCCAGTCGGCATCGTCGCCACCCTGGCCCTGTGGCCACAGAAGGAGCACGCGCGCACCCTGGCCGAATTCCTGCGCGGCCTGGACGTTGAGCAGCTCATCGCCTGCGTCCGGGAGGTCGCCGCCTACTGGTGGATGCGGCGCCCCGACCTGATCGACACCGCCTCGGTGCTGTTCCGCTGGGCCGAGGCGGAGAGGTTCACGAAGAACGAGCTGGCTGCCATCCGGGCCACGTTCCACGCGGCACTCAACGCGAACGTGCTCGACCACACCGGGCGCGAAGACCCGGCGTGGAACGCGGAGATCGACCTCATGTCGTGGACGGTCACCACCCTGCGGCACAAGTCGGCGAGGGCCGGTCTGGGCGAGTACCACACGCCCCCGGAGGTGTGCGACATGTTCGCGGCCCAGACGCTCGGGAGCGACCCCGAGCGGATCGGGGCGGGCTTCTCGGTCCTCGACCCGTGCGCGGGTACAGGCGGCATGTTCCGGTCGGCCGCCAACCACGTGCGGAGCATGGGCATCGACCCAGCCCGCATGACGTGGTTCGCGCAGGAGATCGACCCGCTCGCGGCGGCGGGCTGCGCCGTCAACATGATCGTGTGGGGCATGGGCCCGAACTCGATGGTGGCCTGCGGTGACACGCTCGCCGAGGGCAGCATGTGGCAGCGGGCGGTGGAGCACCGGCGGATGCTGGTGAAGGCGCGGGACGACGCCGCGGCCGCCATGGCGATCGCCCGCGCGGTGCACCAGGTCGAGCGTCTCGTTTCCGGAGCCGCCGAAGCCGCCTGACCTGCGCGTTTCCTTTACGATTCTTTACCGAACCTGCTTGTGAAAACTGGCTAGGGCAAGTCAATTCGGAAAGAATGAAAGTAGTTCATCCCACACCAACCCGAATGAAAGGGGCGCCCGACATGGCCACCCTCCTCCCCTACATCACCAGCGGCTTGCGCTTCCCCGCCGAGGACATCCTGTGCAAGGGCGACACCTGGAAGAGGGGATGCGCCAGCGCCGACGGCGAGCCCGCCTACGCGATCCACACGTACCAGGGCCAGCACTTCTGCGCGTACCACTCGCCGTTCGACAACAAGTACGCCCCGTGCGCCGAGTGCGGCGTGAAGCCCGCCCTCACGAGCGGCGACCAGGTCTGCGACGACTGCTCCGAAGCCGCAGCCGGCCACGTCTGCGACGAGGACGCCGAGCGCGCCGCCTACAGCCAGTACGTGTCCGACGGCCTTGCCGACACCGACGGCTACTTCGCCCCGGAGAGCTTCGAGGCGTGGCAGGCGCACCACCACCGGGCGATCGGCCACAAGGAGCCGCGCACGGAGGAGTGCACCGACACGGAGTGCAAGGCCCCGAGCCACGAGCGCGTGCACTGCTGGCAGGACCGGATCCCCGGCAAGGGCCGGAAGGTCCACACGTACAGCGTCTGCCACGGCTGCAATGACCGGCGCCTGACCGCCTACCGCTCCTCCCGCGCCGCCTGACGCGCCCCGACCTCCCAACCATCCGGGCGCGCCCCCAGTGCGCCCCTCGGCCCCTCAAGGGATTCCACATGCTCGACGCGACGGCATCCACCACCGAAACCCTCATCAAGGCCGCCCTGCAGAACGACGGACGGCTCGCGAAGTACGTCCACCAGGTCAAGGTCAGCACCCGGCGCAAGACGCTCGGGATGAGCATCAAGCCCGGCGAACCCGGCGTCACCCTGCACGTACCGGTCGGCACCCGAGCGGACCTGGTGATCAGCACCCTCGCGGGGAACGCGGACCGCCTGGCTGGCCTCATCCGCAAGAGCCGCGAGCACGCCCCCGACCACCCGCCGAAGGAGCTGGTCGGCGGCTCCGGGTTCCTGTGGCTGGGCCGCTCGGACCGGCTGAAGATCGTCGACGAGGCGCGGGTGCCGCTGGAGCGCGCCCACACCGGGCAGTGGTGGTTCCTCCTGGCCCGGGACGCGGTGCCGCTCGGCGCCCAGCCGTTCATCGACTGGTACGTACGCGAGGGCACCGCCTGGCTCTCCAAGGAGACGGCCCCGATGTGGTGGCAGATGGCGGGCGCGCGGCCGATGCCGACGGTCCGGGCGGCCGACATCGGCCGGCGACGCTGGGGCGTCTACCACAGCGGCAAGCACGAGGTGCGGATCGCGTGGCAGACCTTCCAGCTCCGGCCGACCCTCGTCCGGCACGTCGGCCCACGAGTTCACCCACGCGCTGGTGCGCACCGGCAAGCCGCATGGGCCCGAGTTCTGGCGAGCGTTCGAGCGCGGCCACATCGGCGCCCGGCAGGAAGCCCGGCAGCTCGACGACGAAGGCCGCCGCGTCTGGATGGGCGACCTCGCGTCCTGACCATCCCCGAACCGATCGCAACGCACGAAGGAAGAGCCAAGACCATGGGATCGAAGAGGACGGACGAGCTGGTGGCCAAGCTCCGTAAGAACGGCGCGTCCGTGGTGAAGCGCGGGTCGCGGTACCGGGTGACACAGCCGGGCAGGGAGCTGTGCTTCCTGGGGACCTCGGACCCGAGGGAGTACAAGGGGATGGAGAACAAGATCACCCAGTTGAGACGCAAGGGCTACGCGGTCTGAGTCCCTGACCTGCGCTTTCTTAGAAGTTTCTTTACCGAATTGGCTTGTCAAAACTGGCTAGGGCAAGCCGATTCGGACAGAATGAAAGTAGTTCAAAACACACCAACCTGCACAGATCGGGAGCCAGCCATGACCGCCACCCTCACCCAGGTCTTCGAGTCCCTGACCGAGAGCTTCACGAGCCGCGAAGAGTACGCCCGTACCAAGCTGGCCAACTGCCTGACGGACCTCGGCCAGGCCGTCGACACCAGCCTGATCCGGACCGCGATGGAGACCGCAGCGGAGGCCCTCCCGTACAAGAAGGTCCTGGAGTGGGCCAAGAAGGCCGGCCTCCGCGAGGCGCTGACCGACATGCGGCGCGACCTGACCCGCCAGCTGCTGTCGCGCTCGATGAGCTCCAGCACCTGCCAGATCCGCAACGAGGCCACCCGCATGGAGATGGAGGCCGCCCAGCGCTTCCTGGCGAACACGGACAACCTCCTGGACCAGTTCGGTGACGCCCCGGCCGAGGAGCCCGCCCCGGCGCCCGAGCCCCAGCCGGCTCCCGCCTCGGCGGACGCCCCCAAGGCGACCCCGGCCCAGAAGCGCACCCTGGAGGCCATCCGGGACAACGGCGTCAAGCTCCAGGAGCCGCGCGTCGGGCAGCTCCGAGTGGCCGTCAACGACGGCGAGAAGCCCCGCAAGGACATGGTCCTGTGGGCCATCGAGCAGGGCTGGGCCGTGTCCGACCACTCCACCCCCCTGCACATCGGCCAGCCGGTCAGCCTCACCCGGACCGGCGAGGCGATCCTCGCCCGCTGACCCACCCACCGCCCACCGGCCCGGCGCCGGGCGCCCTCGAGCGCCCCGAGCGCCGGGTCGGACCCGCACAGAAGGGAAACCACGATGGCCGACATCACGATCACCCACACCAGAGCGGACGGCACGCTCGTCGACGGCCCCACCGGCGACGGGGTGTACGAGCTGATGAACCCCCACGGCTTCCGCTACTCGCCCACCCTCCAGTGCATGTACCTGCGCGGCTCCCGCGACCGGCGGGCCAACCGGCTGAAGATCGACAGTGCGGCGGCAGCGCTACGCGCGGCCGGGCACACCGTCACGGTCGACATCAACGAGATGGAGCGGCGCAGCTTCGCCGAGGCCGAGGCCGAACGCTACGAGCGGGCCGGCGAGCGCGCGGTACGGTTCGAGAAGAAGGCCGACGCCGCCCAGGCGTCCTCGGATGCGAAGTGGAACCGCGGCCGCGCGATCACCCGCGGCTACGCGGGCGAGCCGGTGAAGATCGACCACTACTCGGCGAAGCGGCACATGCGGGACCTGGACCGGGCCCACAACCTCATGGGGCAGGCTGTCCAGGAGCAGCAGGACGCGACCTACTACCAGGGGCGGGCCGTCGCCGCCGCGCACTTCGAGCAGCACCGCAGGAACCCGCAGCTGACGCTGCGGCGCCTGGAGCAGCTCACCGCCGACCGGCGGGTCATCGAGCGGCAGCAGAAGGCGGCCGTCGATGCCGCTATGCGGGTCGCCGGGTCGGCCGCAGCGATCGACCCGGAGAGGCTCGCCGACGCCCTGGCCCGCCTCGACGCCGACCACTTCGACCTGTGCGACGAGATCGGCTACTGGGAGGCCCTCGTCGAGCAGGCGAAGGCCGAGGGCGTGAAGGTGTGGGGCCCCGGCGACTTCAAGAAGAACGACTACGCGCTGGTGTGCGGCCGGTGGCGTCAGGTCGTGCGGGTCAACGACAAGTCGCTCACGGTGCCGGGCGGCCCGGACGAGCGGCGGATCATCTCGATCGCCACCCGCCGGTACTCGTGGAATGGCCGGGTGCCGTACACGTCTGTGAGCGGCCGGAAGAGCCCGGAAGAGATGGCGGCGATGCTCGCCGAGAGGGCAGGGGAGTAGCTCCAAGGCGGCCCCTGACCTGCGGGTTCCTTAGAAGTTTCTTTACCGACATGGCTTGTCAAAACTGGCTAGGGCAAGTCATATCGGAAAGAATGAAAGTAGTTCAAACCACCCCACCCCGACCGGAGGAAGCCATGAATGCCGCCACTGCCACCACCGCCCGCGTAGCCCCCGCCGGCCTCACCGGCTACGACCTGGTCGCTGGCGCCCGCGCGGACTTCATGCCCAACGGTCCGGAGCGTGAGGCCATGCGGAGCGCGGCCTGCCAGGCCCACTCCCTCGCGCAGGCCATCGAGCGGGGCGAGGACTTCACCCCCGAGCAGTTCGCGGCCGCCGCCCGCCAGATCGACGACACGATGGCCCAGGCGGGCGCCCGCCGCCTGGCCCCGGGTGCGGACAAGTGGATCGCGCTCTTCACCGCCTGACCTGCGGTTTTCTTAGAAGTTTTTTTGCCGAATCAGCTTGTTGAAACTGGCTAGGGCAAGCTGATTCGGAAAGAATGAAAGTAGTTCAAACCACCCCACCCAGCTAGCGATTGGACGCGCTATGACCACCACCGCCACCGAGGCCACCACCGCGACCACCGACCAGGACTGCGCGGAGGACTTCGTCGACCCGAGCCACACCCTGGCCGGCTTCGCCCCGGACGGACTCGGCGCCCCGGACGATGACGACCTCCCCACGGAGGAGACGCCCGCCCGGCCGCAGCCGCGTCCCCGCCGCGCCCGCACCCGGGCTGCTGCGACCCGGACCGAGGTCCCCGCGAAGAAGACGCCCGCGAAGAAGGACCCGGTCGCGAAGAAGCCCGCGAGAAAGACCATCGCGGCGACCAAGTCGGCCCCCGCGAAGAAGGCGGCCCCTCAGACGGCCGGCGACGAGAAGCGGACCCAGCTCCGCACGATCCCGACCAGCAAGATCGACCGCGACCCGGGCCAGCCCCGCGAGCACTTCGACCAGGCCTCCCTTCGGGAACTCGCAAAGTCCATGGAGAAGCTGGGCCAGCTCCAGCCGATCACCGTCCGGTACATCCCGGAGACGAAGCGGTTCACGCTCGTCATGGGCGAGCGCAGGTGGCGGGCCGCCCAGATCGCCGAGCTGCCCCAGATGCAGGCGGTCGTCCTGCACGGTGCCGGTGACGGACTGGAGACGTTCGCGAAGGCCGTCGCCGAGAACGTCGGCCGCGAGAACATGACCGCCATCGAGGAGGCGAAGGGCTTCAAGAAGCTCGTCGACGGCCGCGTGGACGGGGACGGCAAGGAGATCGAGCCCGGGTACACCGTGGACGAGGTCGCCGAGCTGGTCGGCAAGTCCGCCGCGTACGTCCAGTGGCGGATCGACCTGCTGCGCCTGTGCCCGGAGGCGCAGGAAGCGCTGGTGAAGAACCAGCTGCCGGTCGGCCTCGCCTGGTACGTCGGGAAGCTGGCCAACGACAACCAGGTGCGGTTCCTGGCTCGCTGGGTGCGCGGCGACTTCAAGAGCGCCCGCGACGCCGAGTCCTTCGCGCAGGCCCTCCACACCGAGGAGAAGCGCCAGGAGGAGCAGGGTTCGTTCTTCGTCCTCTCCGAGGAGGCCGCCGCCGCGCGCAAGGACAACGGGCAGGACGCCCTTCCGGGCTCCCTCGACGTCCCCGAGGAGGAGCGCGAGCGGATCCTCGCCGACCGCAGCAAGCTCGTCGGGAAGATCGACAAGCTCGGCCAGGCCGGGGAGATCCTGTCGCTGCTCGCGGCCACGGACGAGGAAGAGCTGGCCCTCCTCCTCGCCGGGACGCCCGGTGGCATCGGCGGCCACCGCCTGCGCATCAAGCACCTCCAGGACATCGCGACCAAGGCGATGGCGAACCTCCGCAAGGCGGAGATGGTCGCCGAAGTCCGCGCGAGCGGCCTGACCGTCAACCCCGACGCCGAAGCCGCCGCCTGACCCCACCCCCGGCCGTGTGGCGCACAGCAGTGCGCCACACAGCCCCCTAAGCCCCGTTCACGCAGCCAGAACCCCAAACCCCTCGGAGGGTCCGATGGAGATCCCCAGCGGCGTCTACGACGTCCTCACCGACCCGCGCACGGCCATCACCGGAGACCGGGTGCAGATCCCGTTCCAGCTCGACCGCGCCCAGTACGAGCAGGTGAACAAGATCCTGAAGGAGATCGGCGGCCGGTGGGACGGCCGGACGAAGGTCCGAGCCCATGTCTTCCCGTTCCCCGTCGAGGAGTTCATGCGCGCGTGCCTCGCGACGCGGGAGTTCCCGAGCCGGTTCGAGCAGGGCTGGTACCCGACGCCCCCGCCCGTGGTCCACGAGATCCTGGAGCACGCGGCCATCAGACAGGGCATGAGCGTCCTGGAGCCCTCGGCCGGGACCGGCTCGATCGTAGGGCCGGCGACCGGGCGCGGCGCGGTCGTCGACTGCGTGGAGTTCGACGAGCGGCGGGCCCGCGTCCTGCGCGAGCAGGGCGCCGCACGCCGCGTGGTCGAGGCGGACTTCCTCGACCTGGACCCGCTCGACTGCTCCCATGGCTACCGCAGGGTGCTGATGAACCCGCCGTTCGCGGCGGCGGTACAGCACGTGCACCACGCGATGGGCTTCCTCGACGACGACGGCACGCTCGTCGCGGTCCTGCCCGAGTCGGTGATGTGGCACAGCGACCGCGCCACCGTCGAGTTCCGCGACCTGATCGCCTCCGCCGAGGGGGAGTTCATCCCGCTGCCCGACGAGTCGTTCGTACCGTCCGGGACGAGCGTGCGCACCGTCCTCCTGGTCGTCGACGCCGAGCCCGATGGGCCCCTGCCGACCCACGGCTGGCACCAGCGGCAACCCCGGCAGCTCGACCTGTTCGCCAGCGCCTGACCAGCGCTTCTTTGACTTCTTTTACTGAATCGGCTTGTAAAAACTGGCTAGGGTAAGCCGATTCAGAAAGAATGAGAGGAGCACCACAACCACCCACCAGAGAGGCCAGGGCCATGGAAAACCCGGACATCATCAAGAAGATCAACAGCGGGGACCTCTTCATCCTCACCCGAGAGGACATGGCCCTCCTCCTCCCCTGGCTCCGGGACACCCTCACCACCCAGGACAGGAAGGACGAAAACTCGGACCTCTGCCAGGTCATGGCCAAGATCATGAGGACCGCGAACCAGGTCTACGGCACCGAGCCGTTCAATCGAGAGACCTGCATCTGCAAGGGCTGACAGCCCACAAGGGGGGCCGCCCAGGCGGCCCCCCACCTCCACCCCGGAAAGGACGGGAATGGAACTCGCCACCTGCACCTACCAGGAGTGCACCCCCAGCATGGGCGCTCCGATACGCACCACCGCGGGCCATCCGCGCTTCCCCCTCGGCTACGAGCTCGCCGGCCACGCGCGGCTCATCACGCCGACCCGAGAGCTGCTCGCGCAGAACCTGCCCGAGGACGCGTACGAGTTCAGCTACCGGCGGATCCTCAACGGCTACGGCATCGACCGCATCCACGCCGAGCTGGCCGACCTCGCCGCCCGCAACGGCGGCGCCCGCCTGGTCCTGCTGTGCTTCGACCGCTTCGACCGGCTGAAGCCCCCCAACGACTGGTGCCACCGCGAGATGTTCGCGAAGTGGTGGTTGGAGCAGACCGGAGAGGAGATCCCCGAGCTTGGCTCGCGGAAGGTCTCGCCGCAGGGCGGCCTCTGGTGAAGCGATGCACGAGATGCGGTGAGGAGAAGGCCCTGGACGCCTTCCACCGCAACAAGCTGATGGCGGACGGCCGTCGCAGCGAATGCAAGGCGTGCCGGGTGCGCGAGCCGAAGCCGCGCGCACCCCGGCCCGACCGCAAGACGTGCACGCGGTGCCGCGAGGAGAAGCCGCTGAGCGAGTTCACGTACAAGGGCGACTACGTCGTGAGCCGCTGCAAGCCGTGCCTGAAGGAGGTGAACAGGGAGAGGTACCAGGCCGATCCGGAGAAGGGTCGGGCCAGGAGGCGCGACTACCAGCAGCGGAACCGGAACAAGGTGTTGGAGGCGAAGCGTACGCACTACCGGCAGAACCGCGAGTACTACGCGGAGAAGAACACGACCTGGATCCGGAACAACCCAGAGGCCAACCGGGCTCGGCGGGCTCGGTACCGCGCTCGGAAGGCTGCGGCCCCGGGCGTCGGCGTGACCCTCGCCGAGTGGCGGGCCCTCGTCGCGGCGTACGGCGGCTACTGCCTCTGCTGCCTGCGGAACGACCTGCCGCTTGAGGCCGATCATGTGATCCCGCTGTCCCTGAGCGGCTACCACCAGATCGACAACATCCAGCCCCTGTGCCGGTCCTGCAACGCCTCAAAGGCGGACCGCGTGGGCCACCTCGACTACCGCGTGTACTTCGACCTGGCCGTCTGACCAGCCCAGCACCGCACGACCAACCGGCCGGGACCCCGTGGGGTCCCGGCCGGACTCATGCCCGAACGGAGCGAACCACCATGCCCCACAAGATGATCGCGAGCCGCGTCCACCTCGACGAGTTCCTCGGCCCCTTCGACTGCCGACTGGACCCCCGTAACCGGTGGAACGGCTGGATGAGCCCCTACTTCACCCTGGACGCCGCCCGCGAGCTGTCCGCCCAGACGATCCGTATGGCCGAGGAAGACGGCTACGACTGCGTCGACACGATCCACGTCATCGACGGCCGCGCGGACAGCCGGGACACCGTCCACATCATCCAGAGCGACGTGAAGCGCCGCACGGACGAGGAGGACGACGACCAGGACCCCGAGCCGCTCGCCATCGCCATCCGCGTCAACTGGCGAGACCTGGACAATAAGGGAGCCGAGCAGGCCACCACGATCGCCGTCGCCACCCCGGCCGCCCGCAAGGCATCCCGCCGACGCAAGCCCAACGGCAAGGGCGCGCCCCGCACCGTCGTCGTCCACGTCCGCTGGCAGTGGGCCGAGGAGAGCCACACGGCCACCAACGTCATCGAGCCCAACCGCGACGGCCTGTACGGCATCGGCGGCTGGGAGTGGACGTGGAGCAGTCAGGTCTGGTGGTGCCCCCGCTGCGGAACCTACGACGAGTGGCACGACACCGAGTGCGTGTGCGGCCTCACCCGACCGGCCACCCTCCTCGGCGTCGCCACCTGGACCGCCGCATGCGTCCTGCACGACCGGGCCCCCGAAGCGACATCGGCCCTGGTCGACCTCACGAATGCGGCAACGATCTGCTCGGTCGCCGGCGACGACGAGATCGACACCGCCGACGACGGAGGCGTGTTCGACACCGAGACCCTCGGCCGGGCCGACGAGATCCTCCGCAAGGCGCTCGACGACGCCACCCCGGCCGACCTCGCTGCGGCTGGCTGGGAGCGCGTGCCGGACGAGAAGTCCGACCGTCTGTACCGGATCACCTTCCCGGCCGCCTGCACCAACTGACCTCCAGCCACACGAAACGAGGACGCCACATGGCGAACCATGCCCACCCTGGCCCGACTCCCAGAGTGCCCGCCAGCAGCCCGAACCCGTCCGAGGGCTTCCCGGCCGGAACGATGATCCTGACCCTGCGCGGCATCGTCCCCGTTGAGGACGTCACCCTTGGGGACAAGGTGTTCACCCACGATCGCCAGTGGCACCCGGTGACGTCCACCGGGCGGAGGATCGCCGACACGGTCAGCGTCCACTGCGCCTCATTGACCACCGGCCTCACGGCCACCGCCGGGCGGCTGTTCTACACGCGCACCTCGCCGGTCCTCCTGGCAGGCGGTGAAGCCGATGGGATGTCGGCCGCCCGGTGGACCACTGCGGCCGACCTCACCGACCGGCACCGGCTTGCCTCGCCCATCGACTTCGGCGCCGCCCTGCCCGTCCCGGACCTCCCCGCCGCGGCCGACGAGGCCGAGCGGTTCCGCGCGGTCGGCACGATGATCCGGCTGAAGGGCGCGGCTGCTGCGGCGGTCCGCCCTGACCTGGTCGACTGGCTCGCCGAGCACTTCGGGGTGTACGGCGCTGGGCGCCGCTTCCCGGCCTGGGTGCTGACGATGCCCGAGGAGCTGCGCAGGGCGCTCCTCGACGGCCTGGTGAACGATGCCCCCCACCGGGAGCAGTTCCAGACGCGTATGGCCTCCAAGGCGTTCATGGTCGGCATGCGACTGCTCGTCTGCTCGCTGGGACTGGCCGGCGGCATGAGCTACCAGCGCAAGCCCAGCAATGACGGGTGGCTGCTCTCGTGGAAGCGCGAAGGCGGACGACGCCGGGACCACGACGGCCATCGCTGGCACCGTGCCTTTCGAGTCGAGCACGGCCCGAGGACCGAGGTGTTCACCCTGCGCGTGTCCGGGAGCGGCTCCCTTGTGGCCGACGGCATCACGACCCACAGCCTCTGACCATCACGACACCAGACGCGCGGACGAGCCGCGCCACCCACTGATCCCACTCACACGAAACGAGGACGCCTCATGACCGACCAGCCCACCTCTCGCCCTGCCTACGAGATCCCCGCCAGCGTCAGCGCCGCCGCGCACGCGGCCCTGGAAGCCACCTGGACCACGCGTGAGCGGCTCGGCCACGCGATGGTCGTCACCACCGCCGCGGCGGTGCGCGACATCCTGACCGGCCACAAGACCGACGCCCCGTTCGATGCGGCGGGCGTCGAGCTGATCGAGGGCCAGGACGGCTCCCTGTTCCCCACCGGCCGGTACTGGATGGCGGCCGGCGATGAGCGAACCTTCACCGAGGCCGTCGGCGAGAACGAGGCCGGGAACGGTATCCACGGCATGAGCGAGTGGACGGTCTACCTGAACGAAGACACCCGGGACGTCTGGCGCCCGCTGTGCTCCAAGCTGGAGTACCGCAACGGGCGGCCGGCGTACCGGCTTGACCTCCTGCGGGCGGCAGCCCTCCCGCTCACCCCGCCCGTATCCGCCAGCCTGCCGAGCGCGATGGTCGACGCCATGGTGTGCGCGAACGAGCGCGACCGCTACCCGGCGAAGGTGGACCCCGCCGACCAGCGCGCCGGGTACGTGAAGCCCTGGTTCGACCTCGACACCGTCCGCCGGATCGCGGCCGACACCCAGAGGGATGCCAAGACGTTCGGGCACGGCTCGGTCGACACCGTGCACGTCCTGGACGGCGTGGTCGATGGGAAGCCGCACGCGGTCGTGCTGGTCGTCTCCTGGATGTATCTCGGGAACGAGTGGAACGAGAAGGCGACCGAAGTCCTGCGGCCGAACGCGGTCGGCAGGTACGCGGTCGGCGGCCATGACTGGTGCTGGTACGCGCTGGATGACGACCTGCACCCGCTGATCCCCTTCCAGCCTGCGGCCGTCTGACCTGCGGTTTTCTTATAAGTTCTTTTACCTAATCGGGTTGTCCAAACTGGCTAGGGCAACCCGATTAGGAAAGAATGATCTTGAGACCAACCACCACCCCCAGCCAGCAGCGGGAGACCCCATGCGCGCCAACATCCGCCGAACCACCCTCGACGCCCTCCACGCCGACGCCGACGCCGCCCTGGCCCAGCTCCACATCGACGACGACGCCACCTACACGTGGACGCTGACGATCCGGGAGCCCGGCCAGCCCACCGCCGAACACACCGAGACCGTCCCCGGCAGCGGCATGTCCGCCCTGGTCCGCGCACAGCTCCTCACCTCCATGCACGAGATCGAGCAGGACGAGACGACCGGCACGATCACCACTCGCTGGACCCGCGAGAGCGCGCGGAACAACTACCGCACCCTCCAGGCGGTGTTCGCCCTGGCCGACACCCACTGACCCAGACCCCACCCACCCACGAGCGCCGCCCCACCCGGGGCGGCGCTCGTCCTGCCCGCAAGGAGAGACGACGTGGCCACCGCATCCAAGAAGAAGTTCCGCATCGCAGCCCACCGGCCGGCCAAGAGGCGCCGCCGCTTCCGCCACGACAGCCTCACCGCGTGCGATCTGTTCAGCGGCTTCGGCGGCCTCACCAAGGGCATAGAGGACGCCGGATTCGACGCGATCATGGCCGCGAACCACAACGAGTACAAAGTCCAGGTCCACGAGACGAACCACCCGCACGCCGAGCACTGGATCGCCGACCTGGTCGACCCCGAAGCGTCCGACTACCACGACGCCCGGGACCTGCCCGCAGCTGACCTCCTCGCCGCCGGTGTCTCCTGCGTGAACCACAGTCAGGCGAACACGGAGAAGGCGTACGAGCAGGGACTGACCCTGTTCGGGTTGGAAGACCCCGAGTTCGAGGCCCGGGTCACGAGATCCGAACGGGACCGGGCGACCGCGAACTGCGTCCTGCACTACGCCGCCCAGCATCACCCACGGCTGATCCTCGTCGAGTGCACCACCGGCCTCCAGTCGTGGGGGCCGGCGATCCCCGGCCGCCCCAAGGTCGGCGATGGCAGCACCTACCGGTGGTGGCTCGCCCAGTTCGAGAAGCTCGGCTACCGCTACCGGGTGCTGTACCTGAACTCGCAGTTCTTCGGCGTCCCGCAGTCGCGCGACCGGCTGTACATCGCGTTCTGGGACAGGTCGCTGCCCACGCCCGACCTCGACCACCGGCCGGTGTCGCGCTGCCAGCACTGCGACAAGGACGTCGAAGCGGTGTGGTCGTGGAAGACGGGACTCCCGCCGTCCGGGTCGGTGTGCTACGGCAAGCAGTACAACTACAGGTGCCCGAGCTGCCGCCGCGAGGTCGTCCCGCCGATGACGCCCTCGCTGGTCGCGCTCGACCTCTCCGACCTGGGAACGAAGATCGGCGACCGGGACACGCCGCTCGCCCAGACCACGATGGCCCGCGCCGAACGCTGCCGCCAGAAGTTCGCCCAGTTCCCCGCCGTCCTCATGCCTGCGAAGGCCGTCTACGGGACGGAACGCCACCCGTGGCAGCCGCTCTCGACCCAGACGAGCCAGCAGGAAACCGCGATCCTGACGACCGGCGCGATCATCGCCGCGCACCGGCACAACGGCGACGGACAGCACATCCTGCGGCCGATGGACACGGTCACCGCCACGCACGAGAAGGCCGTGTTCCTCGCGGTCGACAACTACCAGGGCGGCCCGCGTGGCGCCCACATCCCGCTGCCCACCCAGGTCGGTTCGGAGACGCTCGCCGTGGTGTCCTCCGGGATCGTCCCGTTCCGCAGGAACACGATGCCCACGTCGCACGCCGAGGCGATGCCGACGGTCACCTCGGAGCAGATCCCGGGGCTGCTCACCGCGGCCGGATGGTTCAAGCAGAACGGCTCCACGGGCAACGAGACCGCACCGCACCCGCTCACCGACCCGCTCGGCACCCTCACCGCGCGGGACACGACCGGCCTCCTCGTCGCCGAGTGGCAGGCGTCCCTCGCGGACTTGCCCCTGGAGGAGTGCTACTTCCGGATGATGAAGGCGAACGAGGTGGGCAAGGGCTGCGGCTTCGACGTCGACTTCGCCGGACGCAAGGGCACGTTCAAGGTCTGGGGCTCGAACCGGGACCAGGTGGACGGGTACGGGAATGCGGTGTCCCCGGCAGTCGGCGCCTGGATCGCGGCCCGGCTGCGGGCCGTGATCCACGCGGAAGACGTGACCGCCTGACCCGCGCTCCTTTGACGATTCTTTGCTTAATTGGCTTGTTAAAACTGGCTAGGGCAAGCCAATTAGGCAAGAATGAAAGTAGTTCAAAACACACCAACCTGAACCGAAGGGCAGCGAGCCATGCTGAACATCCGCCTCACTCCCACCACCGCGAGCGTCGTCAAGGCGGACGTCACCACCACGCTCGACCTGCCCACCGCGGCGCGCATGTCGACCCCCCTGCCCACCGCGGACCTCGGCACCTGCGAGGACTGCAAGAGCGACCTGAGCGCGCTCCGCGACAACAACGGCGAGATCCGCACGGTGTTCTGCGAGTACTGCGAGTTCGGCAACTGACCGGCCGGGCGGCCAGCAGGCCGCCCCCTGAGCAGGCAGCGCGACGAGCCACGGCCCGGTGCGCGCTGCCCGCCCAGGAACCGCCACCGCCGACCCCCGAGCCGGCTCTCCGCTACCCAAGAAGGAGTCACGAGCATGAGCGACGCCACGCTCACCGTCCGATGCCAGACCTGCGGCAACACGAAGCCCAGCACCGACGGTTGGGGAGGCACGGTCGTCTACTGCGCCGACTGCGCGAAGAACGTCGGCCCGATCGTGCACAACGACTTTGAGACCGCCTTGCAGGCCGCGACACAGGCCGCCACCGCCGCCACGAAGGCCGCCTCCGCCCACATCGCCGAGCTGCTCAAGGACCACCCCACGGTCGCCACACTCCTCGTCGACGCCAAGGCCGGCATCGTCGACTCCTGCTACGACAGCGACGGGAAGCGCGTCACCTACAGCGCGAACGACCTCGACGAGGTCCTCGAAAAGGTCGACGCCGTGATCGTCCAGGTCCTCGACCTCGGCAACGGCCCGGACGCCCTCACCCGCAACGGCTGGACCCTGGCTCCCCACCGCCCGATGGCCTACTTCCCCGTACGCGCCAAGGCCCACGACCGCACCTGACCGACGTACCGCAGCCGGGGGACAGGCAGCGTCCCCCGGCCATGCCCCAACTCAACCTCCACGAAGGAGCACCCATGGGTAACACGGCCCGCCCCACCCGCATCGGCGTCATCAACAACGGCATCCTCACCGAGGACGGCAACCCCTTCAACCTGAAGTACGCCGTCCTGGCCGCCGCGCCCGGCGACGTTCTCGAGGACGCGACCACTCCGAACTACGTGGTGGGTGACGCCCTGTACCGCACCGGCCTGGTCGTCGACCACGACCAGCGCGGCCTGGGCGTCGCCTGGCCCGCCGAGCAGGACACCGCGGGCCAGGGCCGCGCCAAGGTGAGCGCGGCAAGCGAGTCCGCCGCCGTGATCCACGCGACGGTCGGCCCCGGCCCCAACTGGTTCACCATCAGCGGCACGGGCTACGAGCGGGAGACCATGGACCGCGTCCGCGCGGCCATCCTCAACGGCGGCTACAGCTGGCCCGAGGGCCGCGTCACGGTCACCGTCGAGACCGTCGTCGGCCGCCCCCTGGACAGCTCGCACGACCTCGCCATCGCCTGCGCGATCCTCGGCGCGGCCGGACACTACGCCCCGGACGCCATGACCGACGTCGCGTTCATCGGCGAACTCGGCCTCGACGGTCAGGTCCGGCCCGTGGCCGACGTCAACGAAGCCGCCCGCTACGCCATCGCCGCCGGCTGCACGACCGCGCTCATCCCCGACGCCAACATGAGCGACTTCGACACGGCCGGCATCGGCGTCTACAGCGCCGAGAACATCGACCAGGCCGTGCGGGTCCTCCAGACCTTCGACCGCGCCAACCGCGCCAACTCCTGATCACCTCCCGGGGCCGGGGGCAGGCAGCGCCCCCGGCCCCACCTCGACCAGCCCACCAGTGGAAGGAACCACCCGACATGACCAGCAAGGCCTTCTGGACCGAGTACTTCGAGGACGCCTACCGAGAGGCAGGCCAGAAACGGCGCGAGGTCCTCGACCGCGGCCTGCTCCTCATCGCCCACCTGATCCGCGAGGAGCTGCCCACCGCCACCGCCATCACCGTCAACGGCAGCGTCCTCACCAGCGTCCGCGACGGCGAGGACACCATCTGGCGGTTCAACGACGGCGCCCTGTTCCCCAAGATGAGCGCCCCGACCCGGCAGCACATCCGGGACACGCTCCTCGACATGCTCGCCTTCAACCGCTCGAACTCCCTGCTCCGCGCGGCCGACTGGACGTCGGTCCCGGGCCAGCCCGACACGTTCCTCGTCACCCTGCCCGCCGACCCCAACAAGGACCAGGGCGAGGAGCAGGCGGCCCCGGCCGCCGACGAACGGCCGCACGGCACACCGGGGGAGGACGCCGGAACCTGCGCCCAGTGCCACCGGCAGCTCATCTGGGACGGCACCGGTAGCCGCGTAAACGACGAGTGGGGCGAGTACCTCTGCTCCGGCCCCCGCCCGGGAGGCACCAGCTCCGCCGTGCACGTCCTGGCCGCGACGACGGCCCAGCCGCAGAACTGACCCCCGCAGGTGAGGCCGGGGCGCAGGCAGCGCGCCCCGACCTCCCCTCCATCCAACCAGCCCGAGAGAGGCACCCGTGAACGACAACCCGCCCGACGTCCACCTCGCGATCTACGGCCCCGACCGCTTCCCGAAGCCCTCACCGTTCGGCGAACACGGCTACCTGTTCACCGTCCCCGGCAGCTGGCCCGAGGACACCCCGTCCCACACCAACGTCCCCGACTGGCCGATGGCCGTCTACCGCACCCCGGAGAACGGGGACGAGTGGGAAGTCCGCGACGTCAACGGCAACCGCCGCGTGTGGGGCACCGGCGGCGCACGACGCGAAGCGATCGGCCTCGCCTTCCTGGAGATCGCCCGCATGCGCCGCATCCAGGCGGCCGAGATCGGCAGGAAGCGCGCGGCTGACGGTCTGGAGCCCGCCCCGCCCTACCAGGTGGAGGCCACCAGCAGCACCACCCTCGTCCTCGACCCTGCCAGGCCGGACCGGATCGGCATCCTCGTCCACATCGAGGGCGTCGGTACCACCCCCACCGTCTACCGGGTGCACAGCACCGACGGCGCCACCGAGTGGGACATCCCGGCACGCCCCGGGATCACCCTGCGCACCACGCAGCTCGGCGTGTTGCACATCCGATGCGGCTGCACCCCAGAAGACACGGCACGGTTCGACGACATGGGCCAGGCCATGTACTACGGGGCGAACGCCATGACCATGTGGTGGCCGTGCCCGAAGAACCCGGAGGAGCTGTTCACCGTGGACGGCAGCGACTACGGCCCGTACCCGGCTCTGCCCGCCACCGACTCCTGGGGCCCGTACGAGCCGATCAGCGTCACCCGGGCGACCGCCGAGCAGATCGCCCACGACCTCAACACGCTCAACGCCGGATGCGGCCTGACCGCCCAGTGGAACGGTGCCGACCTCGTCTTCGCCTGGGACCAGCGCTACCGGGACGACAACGGCACCCAGACCGTCACCCCCGACGGGGACGACCGCTACCAGATCGGCGGCCTGTGGCCGTGGATGCGGTGGACCGACCAGCACTGACCGGCACATAAGTGAGGGCCGGGGGCAGGCAGCGCCCCCGGCCCTCACTGCGGATCTAAGCACCTCAACCCCCCGAGCACTCCACCACCCCAAGCCCCGACTACGAGGCGGTCACAGGCGGAACCATCGCCCTCATTGGGCCGGTTTCCGCCCCGCCCTCACCTACGAGAGGACAACCCATGAGCACCCTGGCCGCGAGTGTCGAGGTCGTGACCCGGTCCGGACTGAGGCGGATCGGCGACCTCTACGACGGCCTGCACGAACTCCTCGTGCCCAAGACGACCCCGTACGGCATCAGCAGCCACGCCATGTTCCGCGACGTCGAGGTGGAGTACGCAGGCCTGCGGCCCGTCTGGCGGGTGACGATGCACCGCGGCCGTCAGAAGCGCGAGCTGCTGACGACTGCCGACCACCCCTGGATGACGCACGTGCGCAAGCTCCGCCCCCCGAAGGCGAACGGGCGGCACAACGGCTACGAGACGGTCACGGCCCGCACGACGACCGAGCAGCTCACCCCCGGCGCGGTGCTCCGCGACGTCAAGGCCTCCCCGACCACGCGGACCGGCATGGTGCCCTTCGCCGTGGCGCAGGGCTTCGTGTACGGCGACGGCGACGGCGACAAGGGCCAGGGCGAACGGCCAGCGACCCTGACGATCTACGACCAGGACAAGGACAAAGCGCTGCTGCCCTTCTTCGCCGCGCACGAGACCAAGCTCATCACCGCCAACGGCGGGAAGGAGGCGCTGCGCATCTACGGCCTGCCTCGCCTCTGGAAGGCGGCGCCCGACTTCCGCGAGACGCGGGCGTTCCTCCTGTCCTGGCTCGCCGGGTACTTCGCGGCCGACGGCACGGTCACCGAAGACGGCTCAGCACGCATCGGCTCGGCCAGCGAGGACGCCCTCGGCCTGGTCCGCAGCGTCGCCGCCATCTGTGGCATCAGATACGGGCCGCTCCGCACGTCCATGCGCGTCGGCACGGGCACCCAGCCGACCCCGCTGCACACGGTCACGATCACCGCGCCCGACCTGCCCGACTGGTTCTTCGTCATCGAGGAGCATCGACGCAGGGTCGCCGCGAGGGCCGACATCCGCGAGCAGCACGTCCGGCACTGGATAGTCGACGAGGTGCAGCCCACCGGCCAGCAAGCAGAGGTGTCCACGGTCCACGTTCCCGGCGTCGACGCCCTCGCCCTCAGCGAAGACCTCATGACGGGCGTCCTGGCCAGCCCGCATCCGCAGGGATAGCCCCCGCCAGCCCACCGCAGGCAGATAGCCTGCCGACACAGCCACGAAGGAGCAGCCATGGGAGCACTTCAGGAACCCACCGCGGCCATGGGCCCGTACAGGGTCGAGATCCGAGGGGAGTCGTTCTACCTGAACCGCATTGACGCCCCGGCCGGCGTCGTCACCCAGCCCGGCCGGTACGAGGTCACCGTGCCCGTCGCGGATGCGCCCCAGATCCCGGCCGCCCTCGACCAGGTCACCGGACACCCCCAGTGGCAACGGTGGACGCGGCCCGCCCAAGGCGAGCAGCCGGACACCTCCTGGACCCTCCCGCCGGACAAGCAGGGCCCGGCCGCTGACTCCCACTGGACCGTCACCGTGGACGGCGACCGGCTCCACATCCGCGGCCCCTGGGTCGTCCACCACGAGGTTCACCGCAACCTCCTCGGCACAGAACTCGGCTACCGGGACATGACGGAACTCCGAAAGTCGATCACGGACGCCACCAGGGATCTCGCCCTTCCAGCTGGCTGATGTACGATCCGAATCGGCCGGTCGTTACAGCTGTGGCGCGACCGACCGCCCGCGCTGGTGCGTGTAAGTAACACGCCCCGACTTCCAGTCGGGGGTTCCAGGTGCAAGCCCTGGCCGGCGCTCCACGAACGAAGGCCCCGCCCCTGGGCGGGGCCTTTCCGTTTCTGGTCGTGCCGCTATTTCGGCAGCGTCGCCGATGTGGTCCCTGCTAGTTGACGATCAGGAACATGATTTGGTAGGTCAAAGGCGAATCCCAGCCCACGTCGACTACCACATCGACCCTGTTGTTGCCTGGAAGGAGGTTCGCTACTCGAATTGCCGCCGCCCCCAGGGTCGGTTGGTCGTTCAGAAGCTCCCAGACTGATGCCACAACGCCTGAATCAGGCTTGACGATGCCGCTGCTGAAGGTGAACCCCTGCCACTTCAATCCCTCATGGCGACCTTCCCCCCACCGGCGCACCACAGAAGCGGCGAGAGGGCTCAGGTCACCCTCATATGGCCCTGACGGCGCTTCGAGAGCCTCCGAGTCAGGAAGCGCAAGAATCTCCGAAGTGATACTCATGGAGAACCCCTTTGTCATTGAAATGCAGAGTACCCGGGCGGGTGTGCGGCTGGAGGTGACGGTTGGCTATAGCGGAAGGGGGGCCGGAGTGAGTGCCGAGCTGGCGCCACGGGCCGGGACTGTGGGTGAGAAGGGCTGCCCGCCGCGGTGCAGCTTGAGCTGCTCCCCGATCCTTCATGCTATGGGACGCCCTCGACGAGCACCCACTTGTCGGGCGGGAAAGAGGTCCGGAAATCCCCCTGGCCGGGCCATACCCGCTGCTCCCATTCTTCGATGTCGAGGTCGAGGAGAAGTTTGGGATCCTCCTTCGTCCCGTCGGAGTTGAACGGAATGTCATCCTGGGCCAGGAGTATGTACGGAGCGCAAGCCAGTGCGCACGCTACTTCATCGGCTGCGGCATAGATGGCTCTGGCGGATATGAAGGCTCCGGAATACCTGGAATTTCCATCCGTGTGTCCGCCGTAGTTTTCGCCGCAGGCTGCGATGCTTGTGATCACTGCGTTGCGGTGCTCTTCGAGCATTTCCTCTACTGCGGCAGGGCTGGGGGCTATGGTGCCTGCCCTGTCTCCGTAAGCGTGGGCGTCGAACTTTCCGCAGTCCTCAATGAAGAGACTGCTGTCCGTTTCGGGGTCCTTGGCTATCGCCGCAGCTATGATGGCCCACGCGTATGCGGGACCCCGGACCGTTATGTGCTTGTTTGCGCAGACAACGTGTGAACCGGGCAGTGGCGGGTGACGCCTGTTATCGTTTGCGTGACCAAAGAGCCGTTCGCTTGCGTTGAGCAGTGGAGCAGCAGTCGCGGTCGGAATGAAGTGTTCGGGGTTCCGGTTGGCGTCAGGGATGATCTCAGTCAGGTGATCGTAAGGGACCCCTCTGGCCAGGTGGTACCCCCACAATGCGCCCCCGAGCCCACAGAAAGATGAAGCGGTCATCATGTTGATTTGACCGATATTGGCGTCTGCGGTTTCGCATAGGTCGTAGGACACAATGCCTTCCGTGCCGGCGTCCAAACCCGCAGCCGGAGCCTTGGCTGCTGAAAGCTTCATCGCTGCTATGTAGGAAGTGCCTTGCCCGAGAATGGTGTATCGCGGCCGCATTGGATCCATGTAGCCGATGGTGTACCTGGGTTCTGGCCCGACCGCATTCCGGGCCACATTTTCCAGTCGTTTCCTGCTGCCGGTGATTGGCGGCGTGAATTGTTCTTCCGGTTCTGGTGCCGTGCTCATGGGAGTGCCCCTTCAGTCCGTGATCGGTCTGAATGGAAGGGCTAGGCGACTTCGCTAGCGGCCCCACTTTCAGCGTAACTCGACTGCCCATCAGATGCATTCGCTGTCGAGCCCCTCTGCTGTGCTTGCGAGAGCGTGTATGTGGTCTTGCTCAGCGGCGCGCCGCTACTGGTCCCTCCATAACCCCAAGGCCAACAACGAGACAGCCGCAGGCGGAACCACAGCCTCTCCCTGCCTGATTGCCGCCCGACCTGTACCCACGACTGGAGCCGCCGCATGTATGATCTGAGGCGGTTGATCGTTTCGAGCAGCACACGATCAATTCATGCGCCGGAGGTGTAACCGCCGCACGGCCCCCTTCCAGGGGGTAGGACCACGTTCAAGTCGTGGCCGGCGCTCCACCATCGAAGGACCCCGCCCATCCCCCCCCGGGCGGGGTCCTTTGCATCCCCCTGCTCTGTTCCGGCGCAGCCTCACGCTGCGAGCACGGCCTGCGCCCGCTCACGGAGGTCCCGTACGGCCGGTGTGTTGTCGAATCGGGCAAGCCGCTCGGTGAGGTCGAGCAGCGGACCGGTGGACGGGTGGGAACTGATCGCCTCGGCGAGATCCAAGGCATGGTGAGCGGCTGAGCACGCGCCGTCGACCTCGGCCTCGTCGAGGAGTGCGTCCGCCTGCCGTGCGGTGTAGAGGGCGGTAGTGCGGACGTGGGCTGGGTCGATGAGGTCGCGGACCCGGGCGAATGTCTCGGCGGCGGGGCTCGGTTGTCCCATGTCGCGGTGGCTGGATGCTCGGGCTCCGAGCACCTCCGCCTCGTCGAACCAGTACGCCCAGTCCGGGTCGTGGTGCCCGGACGCCTCGGCGAGGAGGGCTTCGGCTCGGTCGAAGTCTTCCCAGCAGCGGGCGTCTCCGAGGTGGGCACGGGCACGGCCTCGCCGGTTGGTGAGCATGGCCTCGACGCGGGGGGTGGAACGTCCGCGAACTGCGGCCAGGCCGGTGGAGGCCATGTCCTCCGCGTCGGCGTAGCGGCCGGTGTTGTAGGCGGCGACGGTCCAGAAGTTCAGGTCGACCCGATGCTCCCGGCCCGCAGCGCTCCCGACCTCGCACCCGCCCCCTACCGGCGAGCCCTGGCCACCACCGGCGCATCGGGCGACGGCCACCTGCCTCCGGAGCTGTGACCCGACGGGAGGAGACCCGATCATGCTGGTCCATGCACAACGCGGGGCTGATCTTCGTCCGCACCCGGAAAACCGCGGGCACGTCGGTGGAGATCGCCCTGTCCCGTCACGCCGGCCAGCGGGACATCATCACCTCGAAGTCGCCGCGCGACGAGGCGTTACGGGCGACCGAGGGAGGCCGGGCCCACAGCACCACCTGAACCCTGGGCAGAGGCCGGGCCCGGAGCCGGTACCGCCCGGACCTGGGCCCGGCGTGCGCTTCTACAACCACATGCCTGCCCGGGAGATCCGCGACGCGCTCGGCGCCAGCATGTGGGACCGCTACTTGACCGTGTGCCTGGAACGCAGCCCCTACGAGAAAGTCATCTCGCTCTACTTCCACCGGCACCGCACCGAGCCGCGCATCCCCATCGACGCGTTCATCGAGTCCGGCGAGTTCCGTGACGCCTTCAACTGGGGGCTGTACACCGACGGAGGGGAGGTGATGGTCGACGTCATCGTCCGCCACGAGCACCTGCAATCGGGCCTTGACGCCCTGTGTGCCCGTGTCGGCCTGCCCGCGCTGACCCTGCCTCGGGCGAAGTCGCAGTTCCGGCCCCCGGGTAGCGACTACCGTCAGGTCCTCACCCCCGCGGCCCGTCAGGCGATCGAGGAGGCGTACGCCGCCGAGTTCACGCACCACGGCTACACCTGGTAGTACGCACCGATCGGCGACGGCCCGTTCCACCCGTAAGGGCGGAGCGGGCCGTCGGCCGTGACAAGGAATGGTCCGGCCGTTACAGAACTAGTCGCCGGTGCAGTGCTGTTGTGCCGTCACAGCCGCCCCTTGCGAATGACCCGAGCCGCCGCCCCGTCAGACATGCGCCCCAGGATGCGAGGCCGCTCAGCGTCGCCAACAATGGTGATTAGGTGCCGTACGAGCAGGGGCCCTGGCGTCAAGTATCTGCGATCTCTTCAACGGTCAAATTCCCTTCGCCACTCAGGTGATGGCCATGTGCGTTTCACTGGCGACATCCCGCGGGACTCTCGCGAGATCTGCGAGAGGAGGAAAGAGCATGAAGTCGACGGAGATCGACCGAAACCGGCTGGCGAAGAACGAGAAGGAGTACGCCGACTTGCTGGCGAGCGACGAAGACTGGTTCGCCCGCACCGCCGAGGACGTCGAGCGCCTACGCGTAAGCCGTCAGCACGCACTGTCAAACCTCAGCTATGAGGACTACAAAGAGTTCCTCGACAGCCTGGCCTTCCGCAACGGCGGAATGGTGTCCGCATACTACAAGCCGCTAATGTCCCTTCCTCTGACGCAGATCTTCGAAGTCTTCGAGAGCTTCGGGCTAAGTCGGCAGTTCATCGCTGAAGAGCCGACCGAGAGGGAAGGCTGCGACGTGCACCTCGAGTGCAGAGATCTGGCGCCTGGAGTCTGCGAGTTCTCCTTCTGGTATTACTGCGTCAATCCGTGACGTGGTAGTGCGTCTCACTGTTCGCTCGCTCGACGACGATGCGCTTCCCGTACCGTTCGTCGTCGAAGCCGACTCGGTCACTCGTCACCCGAGCCCCTGCGCCGACGGGCCACCCGGCCGTCGGCCGTGACTAGGCGCCCGGCTCGACGCCGGCCCCGGTCAGCCGCACCAGATCGGCGGCGAACGCCGGGTAGCTCGTCGCCACAGAGTCCCAGCCGTCGATGACGGTCGTGCCCTCGGCAGCGCACGCCCCGGCGACAGCGGCCGTCATCGCGATCCGGTGGTCACCGTGGCTGTCGACCCGGGCCGGGCGCAGCCGGGACGTGCCCTCGATGACCATGCCGTCCTCGGTCTCTGTCACCTGCACCCCGAACGCCCGCAACATGCGGGTGGTCGAGTCGATCCGGTCGGACTCCTTCGCCCGCAGGTCACCCGCGCCGGAGATGGTGGTCGTGCCCTCGGCGACAGCGGCCGCCATCGCCAGTATGGGCACCTCGTCCACGATGCCGGGGATGTCATCGGCGGTGAGCTCGATCGCCCGCAGTTTCGACGCCCGCACGGTCAACGTCCCCGTGGTGAGGTCGAAGTCGATGTCCGCGCCCATGCGCTTCAGCACGTCCACGAAGTCGGCGCGGCCGAACCCGGGGTAGAGGCGCTCGACGGTCACCTCGCCCTGGTCGGCGAGCAGCGCGGCCACCGCCCAGAAGGCGGCCTGCGACGGGTCGCCGGGCACCTCGACGTCCGTGCCCGTCAGCTCACCCGGCTCGACCGTCACCGCGTGCCCATCGACTCGCACCCGCGCCCCGAAGTCGGCCAGCATTTCCTCGGTGTGCCGTCGCGTCGGGTGGATCTCCTCCACCGTCGTCGGCCCCGTCGCGGACAGACCCGCGAGGAGAACCGCGCTCTTGACCTGAGCCGACGCCACCTTCGGGGCGTAGGTGATGCCGGTCAGGGCGCCCCCACGGATCACGAGCGGCGCCAGGCGACCGCGTTCACGGCCGTCGACCGTGGCGCCCATGCTGCGCAGCGGCTCGGCGATCCGGTCCATGGGCCGCCGACGCAGGAACCGGTCTCCGGTGAGCACCGACAGGCCGTCGATTCCGGCGCAGACCCCAGCCATCAACCTGATGCCCGTGCCTGCGTTGCCGTGGTCGAGGAAGTTCGCCGGCTCGTGCCGGATCGGCCCCTCCACCCGCACACGGCCCTCGCCGACGTCGGTGACGGTCACTCCGAACTGCTGGACCGCGCGCAGCGTGTGCGTCACATCCTGGCCCCGGGACAGACCGGTGATCACGCTGGAGCCGTGGGCCATCGCCGCCAGCAGTGCAGCCCGATGCGAGATCGACTTGTCACCGGGCACCTGAAGTGAGCCACGGGCAGGCCCGGCACCGGTCACCTGGAGGCTGGAGACGGCGTCGAGATCAGGGGTCATGAGGCTTCTCTCTCTACGGGAGGAAGATGTGCGGCCCGAGCAGGAGGGGCCGGACAGAACTACGCGTGCCCGAACGATCACGCTCCGATCTGACCATACGTGGCATGTGCTGCCCCGCGGGCCCCGATCCACGAAGTGGGCACGTCGGTGAAGTCCACGGCACCGAAGACGCTGTAGAGCGCGTCGTCCACGGCGGGCTGCCCCCCCTCCCCGCAGCCCCCGGGCAGGGACCTTCGCATTCCGCGCGACCGCTGACAATAGGTCGACGAAACCGCAGGTAGAACCTGCGACGTCAGATCTCTTGGAGCGGCTCATGTTCCACGGCTCGATACCCGCGCCCCTCCGGTCGATCATCTACGAGCACGCCGGGACCTGGCCGGGCGAGGACATCTACGTCGGCTGCTCGGGCAACTTCACCATCGAACGCGTGCTGCACGCCCGGTTCGGCGACACCCGGCGCGTCCACGGAAACGACATCCAGGCGTACTCGTGCGCCCTCGGCTGGTACCTCGCCGGCGACGACCTCAACTACACCTTGCGCGAGGAGTACGAGGAGTCCCTCGGCTGGCTCAAGCCCTACCTGGAGGACCGCACAGACCTCCTCGCCACCCTCATGCTCGGCACCCGCTTCCTCCAGTACGTCGACAAGGACGGCGCCTACTACAAGCGGATGATGGACGCGACGCGCGACCAGTGGGAGCGGATGCACGACAAGACCGCCACCAAGCTCCGCGCCCTCCAGACCCGGCTGGGCTCGTTCTTCGCCGGCGACGTCCGCGACTACCTCGACCACGAAGTGCCCGCCGACGCGCCCGTGGTGATGTTCCCGCCGTTCTACGCCAAGGACTACCAGGCCCAGTTCGCGTCCATCGACGCCGCCTTCAACTGGCCCGAGCCGTCGTTCGACGAGCTGACCGAGGACGGCAAGGAACACATCATCGAGCAGGTACAGGACCGGCCCAACTGGGTGCTCGGCCTGCACATCGAACGCCCCGAGCTGCGAGACAAGCTCGCCGGCGTCGTCCAGACCGCGAACCGCGGCCTCCCGATCTACGTGTACGCAGCCGCCGGCCCGCGCCGCATCGTCCGCCCCCACCAGCCCGTCGAGCCGATCCCCATGCCGAAGATCGGGCAGGACGAGGCCCTCGGCGACCGCATGACGCTCCACATGCTCACCGGCGGCCAGTTCGCGGGCATCCGCTCACAGTTCATGTCGAAGACCATCAAGCCCGGCAGCCCGCTCCTCGCGTGCGGCGTCGCCGTCGACGGCAAGCTGATCGGCGCGTTCGCCTACCTGCCGCCGAAGTTCGACCCGAACACCGCCTACCTCATGTCGGACTTCCCCGTCTCGTGGACCCGCTACCGGCGCCTGGCGAAGCTCATCGTCATGGCGGCCTCAACGAGTGAGGCGCAGCTCCTCATCCAGCGCAGCCTGTCGAAGAGGATCGACGGCTGGGCGACCACCGCGTTCACCGACCGGCCCAACTCGGCGAAGTACGGGCGCGGCATCCCCGGCGTGAAGCTCCAAAAGCGCACCGAGGCGAGCAGCAAAGACCCGGGCGACGGCATCCACCGCTACCAGCTCCAGTACGGCGGCCCCCTCGGGCAGTACGACCTGAACGAAGCCCTCACCATCTGGAAGACCAAGCACGGCAAGGACATGCGATGACCACCAGCAGCCAGATCCGGCCCCGCCTCGTCCAGCGCGACCCGCGCCGCCTCACCCGCCTCGCCGTCAACGCGCACTACCAGACCAAGGAGGAGTACGACCGGCTCGTCGCGAACATCCGCGAAGACGGCTGCCTCACGTCCATCCCGCTGATCTACGGGGCCGGCGAGTACCCGGAAGGCGAAGAACTCGTCGTCTCCGGTAACCACCGCTGCGACGCCTCCGTGGAAGCCGACCTCGACGAGATCACTTGCCTGCTCATCGACGACCCGCAGAGCAGAGACCAGCTCATCGCCCGCCAGCTGTCGCACAACGCCATCACCGGCAAAGACGACCCGGCCACCCTCCAGCAGCTCTACGACCAGATCGAGGACGTCGACTGGCGGGCCTACTCGGGCCTCGACGACGCGCAGCTCCAGCTCCTCGCCGAAGTCAGCCCCGAAGGCCTCTCCGAAGCGAACCTCGACTTCGCCACCGTCTCCCTCATCTTCCTGCCCGCAGAACTGGAAGCCGCCCGCGAAGCCTTCGAACAGGCACGCCTCGGCCAGAACGAGAGCTGGCTCGCCGCACGCGCCGACTACGAACAGACCCTCGACACGCTCGCCTCCACACACGCCGCCCACAAAGTCGGCAACGTCGCCACAGCCCTCCACGCCATCCTCGCGATCGTCGAACGCCACCTCGACGAACTCGCCGAGGGCTACACCGCCCCCGACGGCACCCACCTTCACTCGGGCAACGTCGGACTCGAGACCGTCCTCGGAGCGCGCACCCTGCCCGCACCCGCGGCCGTCACCATCAACAAGGCCATCGCGGCAGCGGAAGGCAGGGGAGAGATAGAGCAGGGGCAGGGGTGGCGCCTCCTCGAACGCCTGGCAGGTGAGTACCTCTCCGGCCCCAACCGCGTCCCGAGTGAACCCGCATGAGCACCCGCCCACCCATCACCCTCAACCCCGAACTGGACCCGTGGGAACGTCAGCCCAACGAGACCCCCCACAAACACGGACAGTTCGCGACGTACAGGGACCTAGGTAGGACCCGCACCCTGACCGAAGCCGCGCAAAGGCTGACACTCGCGTACGGGCACGTGAGGAACCTCGCGGCGCAGTACCGGTGGCGTGAGCGCGTCGAGGCGTACGACCGGCACCTCGACCGGCAGTACGAGGCGATGTGGCTGGAGGAACGCCGGAAGGCCGCCGAGAACGACGCGAAGATCCTCGGCGCGGCGGTCGGCAAGCTGGCGCAGCGGCTCCAGACGCTCCGAGCCGAGGAGCTGTCAGCCGGCGACTTCATCCGGCTCATGGACGTCGCCATGCGGCACCGGCGCGTCCTGTTCGGCGACCCCACGGAGACGATCGCCGTCACCACCGAGGGCACGAACGCGCTCGCCAAGCAGTTCGCCGACTTCGCGGAGATGCCCCCGGAGCAGCGGCGTGCCCGACTCGGGGAGCTGGCCGCGTCGGTGAACCAGCGGATCAAGGCCGTGGACGGCAGCGACGACGAGGACGAGGAGGCATAGCCCGTGACGACGGCCGTGGACGAGCTGGAGCACCTGGACGACGAGGAGGTCTACCGGCAGCTGGAGGCAGCGCGCCGGGCGATGAGCGCGGACCTGCTGCGGGACCCGGTGACGCTCGCTCGCGGCCTCGACCGGAACTTCAGGATGCGCCCCCACCTGAAGGTGATCGGTGAGGCGCTGGCGGCGGTCGGCAGGGGCGAGTACGACCGGCTGCTGATCCTGACCCCGCCGCAGGTCGGCAAGAGCACGAGCGTGGCCGAGTGGTTCCCGTTCTGGTGGCTGTGCATCTACCCGGGCGACAAGGTCGCCGTCACCTCGTACGGCGACGACCTGGCGCTGCGGCGCGGGAAGAGGATCCGCGGCTACGTCGAGGAGTACGGCGACGAGTGGGAGCTGCGGATGAAGGCCGGCTCCGGGGCGATGCAGGACTGGGAGGTCACCAAGGGCGGCGGCTGCCGCTCCGTGTCCGTCGGTAAGGGCCTCACCGGTTTCGACGTGAACCTGCTGATCATCGACGACCCGCACAAGGACCGCGCGGACGCAGAATCGGAGGCCTCCCGGCGGGCGCTGCACGACTGGTACTCGTCGGCCGCCCTGTCCCGCCTCCAGCCGGACCGGTCGGCGGTGGTGGCGATCCAGACTCGCTGGCACCCCGACGACTTCGCCGGCCGGCGTATCCAGGAAGAGGGCCGCATCGAGGACGGCGGCCGGTGGAAGGTGATCCACCTCCCCGCGGTCGCCGACCCCAAGTTCGGCCCGGACCCGCTCGGCCGTGAACCCGGCGAGCCGCTGCCCCACCCGAAGATCCCCACCCGTGCAGTCGCCCGGTTGAAGGCGTGGTGGGCGCAGAAGAAGGCAACGTCGATCGTCCGGGACTGGCACGCCCTCTACCAGGGCGACCCCCAGCCTGCTGAAGGAGCGCTCGTGTCGGAGGAACTGCTGCGCCTGCTGCGCGACACCACCACCCCCGTGGAGCCGCAGAAGATCGCCGTGTCGATCGACCCCTCCGGCGGCGGCCGGGACGTCGCCGGTGTCATCGGCGGGTTCCTCGGTGACGACGGCCGCGTCTGGATCACCGACGACGTGTCCGCCCCCATGTCGTCGGCGGACTGGTCCATGGCGGCGTGCCGCCTGGCGTACCGCACGAACGCGTCGATCATCTACGTCGAGTGGAACTTCGGCCGCGACATGTGTGTCCTGGCGATCCAGACGTCGTGGGAGAAGCTCCAGAACGAGGAGGAGATCCCCAAGAACGTCCTGATGCCCGCCATCGCCCCCGTGCGGGCAAAGCAGGGCAAGCTGCTGAGGGCCGAGCCGATCGCCCAGCAGATGGTGCAGGACAAGGTGCGCTTCCGGGGCGTGTTCACCGACATGGAACGCGAGTGGTCGACCTGGCAGTCCACCGACCCCGACAGCCCCGGCCGTATCGACGCCTCCTGCATCCTCGTGTACGGCCTGATACCCGAGGCCAACGCGGGCGCCATCGTCCACGCCCCGCTCGCACAGGCCCCGCAGCCGGGCGGCCAGCCGGCCGGGCGGCCTGGTGGCGCGGCATCGGCGTACGGGCGCCGCATCGGCTGAGGCACCGACCGGGCGGCCTCGCGGTCCACCTCCGACGCGGTCGATCTCGGGCAGGGGATGGTCGTCGAAAGTGTCGGCACCGCCGGCTGAGCCCTCGACTCCACCAACGGCGGAAGCCAGGGAGCGGACGTCTTCAGGCTCCCTTACGTTCCGGATATGAAGTACCGACTCGCGCTGACCTTCAAGACGCTGTGGGCGGTCCGAGCGGCCTTTCCCTTGATCTCGTTCGTCTGTGCCCTCTTTTCCGGCTGGATCCGGGAGAAGCACTTCGCCTGGGCTATCACCCTCGTCGTGATCGCCGCAGTAGCTCAAGCTGTCGTGACCCTTCTACAGCTTGCCGAGCAGGCCGAACCGCCCACCGAGCTCCGAGCTGTGGGGGCCGGTGCGGCAAGGCTCGTGAAGAAAGCTGGGGCCATCGGCTCGGCGCGGGGGGTCAATCGTGAGACCCGTCGACGTGAGGCATGGCAAGAGGGCCTTGACGTGCTGCGTTACAAGTTGGCTCCGCAGGATGACGATGAGGTCGTGCGGGCCAGCTTCTACCTGTACAGGGAGGCCAGTGACGTGTTTGAGCTGGTCCGATCCGCCGGGCGTCAGAGCAACCCTGCGCCCGGCACCCTGTCGGGTGACGCGCTCGTCGCGGCCAAGGAGGTCATGCACAGGAATACATCGTCCTATTTGCGGAACGGGAGACTTAAGACACACAGCCTGTGTGCGGTTATGGGGGCTAAAGTGCTCGCCATCGGCTCGGCCGTCCAGTACCAAGGGGACCGCCGTGCTGCCGTCGGTGTCGTGATCGTCGACGCCACTTCCCGTAAGCACATCTCTAAGCCTCGCGCGCTGGGGTGGGTGAGCGCCATCGCCCTAATGCTCGCGGCCGATCCGATTCACGATCAGGTCAAACTGTCCTGATTGGGCCACACTGGAGGTAGTCCGAAATGGAAGCAAGCAGGGAGGAGGACGCCATGAGCGCTGGCCTTGCGCCAGAGGCGCCGCCCCGTGAGCTTGACCCGGGCGACCTGGACGCGTTCTTCGAGAGCGTCCGCGAGGACGGTGTTCGAGGGCTGAGCCCGATCGTGAAGTTCGCCTGGCGATTCACTCACCCCGAGGGGCAGACCGTCTCACGGCCCGCCGAGGATCAACCCTCTGAAGCGACCTGATGTGACTCGCCCACCCCGCGGTTTTACAGGGCCCGCCCGGCACTAGCCGATGCGGGCCCTTGCGTACGCGCTGTCACGCCCCCAGCGTCCACATTCCCGATCCGCCGCCCCACTGCCAGGTGGGCAGCCGGCCGGGCGGCCTGGCGGTGCGGCGTCGGCGTACGGGCGCCGCATCGGCTGACCTACAGTCGGAGGCATGAGCAGCATCCCGGACGCACAGCCGGCCCGCCCGTGGCGCAGGGAGGACGGGCCACGGCCTGAGGTGTGGACCTGGCCCAGCACCGACCGCCCGGCGCTCAAGGTGATGTCGGCAGGGGAGTGGCGGTATGCGCCGGTCCGGGCGCGGCAGAACTGGGCCGACGGCACGGTCCGCTACCAGGTAGAGGTCGACCTGCTCGGGGACACGAGGGTCAGGACCCTCACGTACCAGTGGCCACAGCCGGGGTTGCGGATGGCCCGCCGTAGCGCCTCGAAGCCGACCAGGGGCGTCGATGAGACCTGGCAGGGCGCGATGCCGCACCGCGGCCCTGTCCCCGGGTGACGCGGGCGGGCCCGCTCCCCACGATCTGGCACGGGAGCGGGCCCCTTCCGGATGGAAGACCGACACCAACGGCGTCGATCCCACTGTGCGGGACTGGCGCCGAGCCGCCGCAACCGCAAGCGCGCCGATCACCCGCGCGAGTGGCGAGGCCCGCGAAGCGCCCACGGCCGTGGATGCCGCCTGATACGTTCTCTGTGTCCGCGTCGGTGGTTACGGGCCCGGTGGACAGCCCTCTGCGTCGGTGGTTCTGGGCCCGGCAGAGGGCCCAGGCGCAGTCCCGGTCCACGGCACCCCGCTGGCCCGCCGACGAGGAACACGCCTGCCAGGACGCCAGCTGTCGGTACGGGCGCGGCACCGGATGAGGGCGGAGAGGACACACATGCCGAGTCAGCTCATCGGCTACGACGGCACCGGTGAGGGTTGCCCTCTCTGCGATGACGCCGAAGTGCCGTTCGCCAGCGATGAGGCCGCCGTCGCCCACTACGTCACGCACAGTCCTGCCGAACTGGCCTTCGCGCTGCTGACCCGCAAGGCGGTCATCCAGCACGCCCTGGTCCGCGTCGACGAGCCCGGAGGCATCCGGACGGAGCGGCACATGGACGAGATCATCGCCGAGGTCGAGGACACGGCCAGCCGCTCCCCGGGCCGCCCCCCGCAGGGTGGGCCCGGCCCGGCACACTGATGGGCGTGAAGATGCCCCGTATCGAGTGCCGGGCCTGCGGCCGGCATATCGCCGCCGGTCCGGTCGCTGGGCGCCTCAGCAAGGGCCGCTTGTGGCGTCACGATCCCCCCGAGGGGCGCAACCTGTACGACGGCTCCCTCGTGTCCTGCCCCGGCTCGCTGAGCATCGTGGACCTGCCGCTCCCCACCCGCCAGCTGGAGTTCACCGACGAGGCGATGGAGGACGCCGGCGACGCCGACGCCATGTCCCTGTTCTGACCGGGCAGCGCGGCTGTCGGCGGCGGACGGAGGATCGGCCACCGCCTGTCCCGCAGCTAGGCGCCCACGGGGGGCAGCTGGTCGGGACTCATGTCGTCACGGACTCGCAGGTACCGCACCGGGTGCCGGTAGCGGCCAGCATCGATCGCGGTGTCCCCGGCGAACTCCACGACGACGTCCGGCTGGACCGGCCGGTGATCGATGGCCTCACGAGTGCCCCAAGCGGCGGAGAAACGGACCCCTTCCCAGGGGTGGGTGTCGTCGCTCGGGTAGAGGAGTCCACCGATCTCCCGCCGGGCCGTCGCCGACAGCGGAACGGTCCGGGCGATGAAACGGAGCCGCCCGCGACTGTCGTAGCGGCCAAGGAGCAGCGTCGACGGCGCGGCCACCCGTCCTGTCACGGCGGCGACCACAGCCTCCGCGCTGGCGCGGGCCCGCACCTTGATCCAGCCTCGGCGGCCCGGCTGATACTTCTGCGACAGGCCCTTCACGACGACGCCCTCGATACCGGCCGCGCCCCAGGCCGGGTCGAGCCAGTCCTCCGCGATCGCCCGGTCCGTCGTGGCCGGGCAGAGCACAAACGGCGCGGCCAGCACCCCGTCGGCGAACAGCGTCTCAAGCAGCGCGCGCCGGGCCCGGTACGGCTCGTCGAGAAGCGGGCCGTCTGCCGTGTCGAGGACGTCGAACACAATCAGGTGCGCGGGGGTCTCCCTGGCGGCCAGTCGGGCACCGGCGCCGCGACGCCGGGCCCGCTGCTGGAGCTGGCCGAAGTCCAAGCGGCCCTCCTGGGCGACGACGAGCTCGCCGTCCAAGACGAGCGGCACGGACAGGGCCCGGCCCGCAGCAGCGATCTCGATGAACCCAGCCCCGAGGTCGGCACCCCTGCGGGACTGGAGGTACGCGCGGCCGGGGCCGGCGAAGAGCAGCGCACGGTAGCCGTCCGGTTTCTGCTCGAAGGCCAACCCGCCCGGCAACGCCCGAGCGGGCGGCAACTCGGAGCGGGCTTCGGCGAGCATCGGCTGAACCGGCGGAGTCAGGACCACGATCTACCCCCTGTCGGCACCCTCGGTCCGCTGCTCCTGGTCGTCACCTTCCTCCGGCTCGGCGAACCTCGGGTGGTCGTGCCCGTTGTCCTGCGGCCCGGCGAACCAAGGGGTGTCGTCGGCGTCCTCACGAGGCTCGGCGAATTGAGGAGTGTCGTCGGCGTCCTCACGCGGCTCGGCGAACTGGGGGGTGTCGTGTGCGTCCTCGCGCGGCTCAGCGAAATTCGGGTATCCGTCCTCCTCTGGCGGCCCGGCGAACCAGGGGCTGTCGTCTGTGTCCTCACGCGGCTCGGCGAACTGAGCGCTGTTCCAGCGCGGTGGCTGGACGAACCATGGGCTGTCGTGCGGGACCTGAAGGGTTCGATCCAGCCTGGTCAGAGGAAAGCTATAGCCGACCCCGTGGCCCACCCACATATGCGGGTTACGCCTGGCGAACGCTCGTCGTTTCGCCAGCGACGTCGCGGGAGGAGCGAACCGGCCGAACTCTGATGTGCTGACAGCGCGCGGGGTCTGGCTGCGGAGGATGGTGAGTCGGGAGTCCGTATTCGTCGTGCTAGCGAGGACGCGTGTCTCCCACGCACACCCGACGACCTCCACCCCGTTTGAATCGGTCAGTGCGGGGCCGCTGAGTACCCACCGCACCGTCGCGGCACACCAGACGTGGTCCCCGATGCGGTAGGCGCTCAGCTCGCCCATGCTCTGGAACGCGACCGTGGGCGCCCCGGCCCAGCCCAGCATCCGCACCGGCTCAGTGGTGACAGTTTCGAACTCGCCATTTCCGAGGTCTTCCGACAGGAACGCCATCACCACTTCGAGCGTGGGGCCTTCAGCGAACCAGGGGTTTCCCTGCGGTACGGACATCAGTCGGGCCGCCTCGGCACTGACCGCCTTGAGGCTCTCCGGGTTCGACAGGGTCGCGCGCACTGCCTCCTCGTCGACCTCGGCCGTCTCCGTGAACCGCTGGAGGACCTCGCCCAGGGACGTGAGGTGTACGAATCGGTCCCCGAGGCCTTCCAGGTCGGCGGCCATCCGTGGCGGGTATGTCGTGCCGTCTCCGAAGTCCTTCGTGTTCTTGCTGACGAAGTAGACCTTCTCGTCCGGGTGTGCCCGCGCATACTCGACGGCCGTCAGCCAGATCGCGGCGTCCCGGCCCCCGGTCTTCACCTTCTCGCCGCGCTCGTTGATGACGACGGCCTTGCAGGGAGGGAGGACGTTCGCCTCCCGGAATGTCGCCTCACGCAGCGCGAACTCGCTCGTCGGGATCTCGTCGACGATCTCCAGGTACTGCTCCCGCCAATGCGCGTGGAAGTGCTTCAGGTCGAGCGGAGGGAGCAGGGCGGCGACCTGCCACGGTGTGGTCTTCCTGAAGTTCTCCACGGCCTGCACGGCTGCTTCGTGCTTCTCCCGGTACGGCACTGCCCGGTGTGACGCCAGTTCCTCCAGCACGACCCACGGCACGCCGACGGATTCGATGCCGGTGGTACGGATCGTCTTGAGCAGGTCCGAGCTCACACTGTCGAGCTTGAAGCTCCGCAGGATGTTCGTGTCCAGGATGATCAAGGCGGGCGGCTCCGGTTCCTTCAGCTGTGAGTACGGCACAAGAGTCCCAGGAAGGCGGGTGTAGGGAAAACGGACGATCACTGTCCGGCGGCCGCCATCGTCCAAGCCCCGCTCCCGCAGACCACCAGCCGGGCGGGCATTCGCGGGGCGCGACGTCGGCGTACGGGCGGGGGATCAGGTGATCAGGACGCTGTCGGTTGCCAGGCTGCTGGAAGGATGAGTCCTTCCGGAAGGGGAGAGCCTGCCGGAAGGAGGCCAGACGGGACGGCCCCGGTCGCTGCAATGAAGGTGACAATGCTGCCGGAGAACGTCGACGCTCCGAAGTTGACCGTGCCGCCTGAGAACGTGGCCCCGCCGAAGTTGACCGTGCCGCCTGAGAACGTGGCCCCGCCGAAGGACACCGTCCCACCGGAGAACGTCGCCCCGCCGCCGATGGTGCCGCCGAAGTAGACCGTGCCGCCGGAGAACATCGCGCTGCCGAAGTGGACGATGCCGCCGGAGAACCTCGCCCCGCCGAAGGACACCGTGCCGCCGGAGAACTCCGCGGCGTGGAAGTCCACCGTGCCGCCGGAGAACGCCGCCATTTCGAAGTCGACCCTGCCGCCGGAGAACACCGCCATTTCGAATTCGACCCTGCCGCGGGAGACCACCGCCAGGCCAAAGTTGACCCTCGCGCCGGAGAACTTCGCCCCGTCGAAGTCGACCGTGCCGCCGGAGACCTTCACACCGCTGAAGTCGACCCTGCCGCCGGAGAACACTGCCAGGCGGAAGTCGACGATGCCGCCGGAGAACTCCGCACGGTGGAAGTCGACCCTGCCGCCGGAGAATATCGCCTGGCCGAAGTCTCCGCCGTCGAACGTGACGCCGGTGAAGTCGAAGTCGTGGCCTTGCCACGAGTGGTGATGCTGGAGGGGCAGGCGGAGATGGTCGCGGATGAGCCTGATGATGGTGTGCCGGACTTCCCGCACAGCCAGGTAAGTGTGGCGGGCTCCCGCATCGTTCGCCGGTAGGTCGGCTTCGGCGGTGTAGGGGAGTCGGAGGTATGCGCACAGGACATCGATGCACGTCTGGCGTAGTTCGCGGGTGGGGGCGTCGTCGGCAAGTCCGGCCAGGGCGTGCACGCCACCCAGACGCACGGCGGCGGAATCGTCACCGAGCTGGGAGACGGCGGTGGTGAAGCGTTCGGTGTGCAGGCGGGTGCCGTCGCGCAGTGCGCCGTCCTCGTCGACGCGCTGGCGGCGGTAGGCCACGACCAGGGCGACCAGAGCACCCGCGCCGGCCACTACGCCGAACGCCAGCTTGACCAAGTCGAACAGCGTTTTGGAGTCGAGGCGCCGCTCGGGCTTCAACTCGCGTGCCCCGAGCAAGTCCCACCCGGTGTAGAACACGGCAGCAGCCACCAGTACGGCAGTGGTGAAAGCCAGGACCAGGACGATACCGACGGGCCACAGACGCAGACCGCGCCGTTCGGCCTGGCGCCGGGGTAAACGTGGGCTCATGGCCGACAGGACTGTCCACTGCGCACGAATGGTTGCAGCTGGCCGTGCAGGCGTGCGCGTACTGCACGGCGCCTACGTGGAGTGAGATCGGCAACCGCTGGGCTGTGTCGATCGTCTCTCGGGTATGCCTCAACCACACCATGGGTCGTCCCCGACACCGCCTAGCTGGCACCCGGCGCTCCAGGTGATGTCGGCCGGGAAGTGGCGGCGCGCGCCGGTCCGGGCGCGGCAGAACTGGCCCGACGGCACGGTCCGCTACCAGGTGGAGGTCGACCTGCTCGGGGACGCGAGGGTCCGGACCCTCATGTACCAGTGGCCGCAGCCCAGGTTGCGGGTGGCCCGCCGGAGCGCCTCGGAGCCGACCAGAGGCGTCGACGAGACCCGGCAGGGGGATATGCCGCACCGCGGCCCTGTCTCAGGCTGACGCGGGTAGGCCCGCTGGGTTCGGGAACCGGCGCGGAGCACGGAGCGGCAGGCCGTGATCGTTCAGCTGTGGGCGTGCGCACTCATGGCAGCGGCGCGAGCATGAGGATATGGACGCGCGCCTCAAGGTGTCCCGCACTGTCGCCGCGGCTGTATTGCTCGTGGTCATGGCCGCCTGCTCCGACAACGCCGACCAGGCTACGGAAGGAACCACGGCCCCAATTACCCCCACAGCCCCAGTCGCCCCCACGGACGGAGCGCCGCCGGGGGCGGAGGTGCTCGGCACAGTACGGGCAGGGGAGCCGTTCACCGTGACGGTCGAGTACAGAGACCCCGCCGACGACCCAGACCGTTGGCAGTTCACCGTACGCAGCGTTACCTGTGGCAAGCCGCTGGACCCAGCCGTCATGGCCTATGCAGCCGAGTCGGTCGGCTCACCCACCCCCACTCCCACACCCGAGGCCAGCAAACAGTTCTGCGTCGTGGCCATAGACGCGCTCAACGTCGGCAAGAGCGAGGCGAACTGGAACGCCGCCAACTCGGTGAGCCTGAACGTCGGCGACACCCGTTACAACCAGTCCCAGACGGACTCCACCTACGCCTTGGACTACGCGCAGTACTTCAACAGCAAAGGACAGACCGGACCGACCTTCGGGCTCAACCCGGGCAGCCGGGGACCGGCACACGGAATCTTCCAGATCCCGACAGGACAGCAGCCGACCAGCGTCTGGGTCACCTCGGGCACAGCCCTCACAACGATTGACGGCGTGGAGCCGGGTTACCTAGTGCTCCTCAAATGAGGCCACGTGGCCTCTGAACGTGGCGAGGCCCGCGAAGCGCCCATGGCCGTGGATGCCGCCTGCTACGTTGCCTGTGTCCGCGCCGGTGGTCATGGGCCCGGCGGATGGCCCCTGCGACGGTGGTCATGGGCCCGGCGGGGGTCCCAGTGCACTGGCCCGGCCTTGCACACTGTTGAGCGTGAAGATGCCCCGTATCGAGTGCCAGACCTGCCAGCGGCACATCGCGGCCGGCCCGGTTGCCGGACGGCTCGGCAAGGGCCGCGTATGGCGCCACGACCCGCCCGGCCGGGGCACCGCCCTGTTGTCCTGCCCCGGCTCCCTAGCCATCGTCGACCTGCCGCTGCCCGCCCGGCAGCTGGAGTTCACGGCCGACGAGACGACGGACGAGCCCGACAGCATCGACACGCTGCCGTTGTTCCGACAGACGACTCTGCTGCGTTCCCGCCCGTGACCGGAGATAGGGCTGCTCCTCGGAGTTAGCGCGCCCCCCACCGCAGGAAGATCACGGCGGCTCGGGGAAGCCGTCGCCAGGATGCGCAGGCCTCAGCAGCCCCTCAGCGGACACATGCCATCGCCGTTCGGCGTCATCCGTGAAGAATGCATGCGGGGCAGTATCCCCTAGCGCTTTGAAAAAGCAGAACGCTGCAACCTCAAAAGGGCCAAGCCGCGACACCGGCGGTGGTTGCAGCGGTCCCCATCTTCCGGTGAAACTGCGTACAGCGACTCCTCCTGCCGCATGGTTGCCGAGTAGCACATTCACGTCATGCACCGCAGCGCCGCTTTCGTTCCTCACCTCCGCCACCCGCTCGATTCCCCGGGCCTGCCATCGCGCACGGACGTCCTCCTGTGGATTGAGTCGAACAGCCTGCGCCTGCTCCCGTGTGCGCTTCTCGGCGGACGCCGACAACTCGTCGCGTTGCAATTGCAGTACGTCGGTCTGCTCTGCGATGAACGCACGCTGGTCCCTGATCTGCTCCCTCTGGCTCTTTAGGGTCGCCAAGGCGCCAACCGCAGCTAGACCTGCGAAGACGCCAGCCACCCATGCCGGGACAGACCCCCAATCCGCAGAGGAAAATGCGGCCAAAGCAGGCCAAGACCAAATGACACATGGCATACCTGGCAGAGTAGGCGAAGGGTGGTACGCCGTCGTGGCGCGACCCAAGCTGCCCCTGTTCTGAACCCCGATGCTGCTGTGCCTCCGTCACCACGCAGCCGTGCGCAGTGTGCGCACTTCGCGCACTGCGCGCAGTATCCTTGCCGCCGTTCCTGACCTGGGGATCTCGACGGAGGCGGCCTGTGATCTCTCTGCCCGTGCTCGCTGTGCTCGGCTTCGCCGCGTACCGGGCGACTCAGCTCGGCGTCCATGACACGATCCTCGACGGTCCTCGGGAGCGGCTCGCCGCCTGGCATGCGAAGAACGTCGACTCCAAGCCGCGCACCTTCCTGCTCCAACTCGTCAGCTGTGTCTACTGCTTCGGCTGGTGGCTGTCCGGCGTGACTCTCCTCGTGTACCTCCTTGCCACCGACAGCTGGAACGACGCCCCGTGGATCGTCCACGGCATCGAATGGTTCGCGGTGGCCGGCGTGCAGGCCCTCCTCAACCGTCGTGACGACACGTTCGGCGGCTGAAGGTGCCTCGACAGCTCACTGCGGCAGCGTCCCGCTACAGCCGCAAGACGACCAGCAGCCGGGTGAGCCGGGTCGACTCGTCATGGCAGCAGAGTGCCTGGCAGTTCTACAAGGACGTCCCGGAGGTTCGCTTCGCCGGCACGTGGGTCGGCAACGCGATGTCTGGCGCCACCTTGTTCGCGGGACGCCGAAGCGAGGACGGCACGATCGAACGCGCCCCCGACGACCACCGGGCAGCCGAGATCGTCCGGGAGATCGCAGGCGGCCCCGACGGGCAGTCCGTCCTCCTCGGCGACTTCGGGCCGCATCTCGTCGTCGCCGGGGAAGGCTGGATCGTCGTCCGGCCCACCCTCGACAAGAACGACACGGTCAACGGCTACGACTGGCGTGTCCTGTCCACCCGCGAGGTGAAGCAGGAGGGCGGCGGGAAGCTGACCGCCGAGATCGACGGTGAGGACGTGCCGATCCCGCCGTACGACCCGAACGCTGACCCGGACCCCATGGCCCCCATCGCGATACGCGTGTGGAAGCCGGCCCCCGACCGGCACATCGAGGCCGACAGCCCCGTCCGCTCCAGCATGGTCCTCCTCGAAGAGCTCCAGCTGCTGAACGCGGCTGTCGCCGCGATCGCCCGCTCCCGCATCACCGGCCGTGGCGTGCTCCTCGTCCCCAAGGGCACCAGGTTCCCGACCGCACCCGGAACGAGCGGCGATGCAGAGGATGACCTGCTTGAGGTGTTCCTTGAGGTCTCCTCGACCGCGATCCGCGAACCCGATTCCGCTGCGGCGACCGTTCCGATCATCCTTGAAGTCCCCGCCGAAGTGATCAGCGACATCAAGTGGATGTCGTTCGAGTCGCCCTTCGACGAGCTGGCGCTGCGGCTCCGCGAGGAGGCCATCCGCCGGTTCGCCAACGGGCTGGAAGTGCCAGCGGAAATCCTGTTGGGTCTCGGCGACGCGAACCACTGGTCGGCGTGGGCGCTGACCGCCGAAGCGATCCGCATGGGTGTCGAGCCGCGTCTCGGGATCGTCTGCCACGCCCTCACCACGATGTGGCTGCGCCCGATCCTCGAAGCCGAGGGCGACGAGGACGCCGACGACTGGCTCGTCTGGCACGACACCAGCTCCCTGCGCGTGCAGTCCAACCGAGCCCAGACCGCCCTTGAGGCCTTCAATCTCGGCCTGATTTCCGGCACCGCCGCCCGGCGTGAGACCGGCTTCGAGGAGAGCGACGCCCCTGACGCACCCCCGCCCGGCGACGACAACGACGAGGCGACCCCACCTGACGACGAGGACAGCACCGTGACGAGCCTGCCCGTGAGCGAGACCAACGACATCCCCGACACCCTTCCCGCCTCAGCCGCCCCCGCCGGTCCCGCCAGCCCGGACGTCCTTGCCGCCGTCGACGGACTGATCTGGGCCGCCCTCTCCGCGGCCGGCACCCGTCTGCGGAACAAACCGGTGTGTCCTCGCAGCGAGCGCGCACGGGCCCGCGAAATGGTGCCCGCCGAACTGCACACCCGGTATCCCGTCGAGCCCGACCTGATCGACGAATGGCACCTTCTCGCCGGCGCGTGGGTCCGCGTCCCCGAGATCGCGAAGCGGTACGGCCTCAACCCGGACTGCTTGACCGACGTCCTCGACGACTACGCCCGCGCGCTGATCGCCGCCCGGCTTCCACACACCTTCGAGGACACCGTGCGAGTGCTGCGCACCCCGTGCCCGGCGGAAGCCGCATGAGCGGCGAGTCCAGGCCCACCCCGCCGCGCCACAGGCCGCGCACGGCCGGCGTGTTCCTCGACCTCGCCAACCTGAGCGGTGACCTGTGGTGCTCGGCGTGCAAGGCGCTGACGGGCTTCAGCGTGGATGTCGTCGCCCTGCATCCAGGCGGGGTGACGGTCATCGGCAGCGTCGACGGGTGCGTGATCTGTACCGACCCCGACGACCCGGAGGTGCAGCGTGGCTGACGTCGAGCAGGAACTCGCGGCGACCGAGGAGGCGGTCGCCGGGGAAGTGCGGATCGTTCTCGACGAACTCGCCGAGGAGATCGCCGCCCACCTCGCCGACGCGAGGGAGATCGTCGCAGCCCGGTTCAGCCTGGGCCGGATCGCCACGATGTGGCGTGAGCGGGTACCTCGCCTCATGCGCCGCCTGTTCGGGGTTGCCGAGCAGGCAGCTGAGCAGGCCGTCAGCGACACTGATGGTGAACTCCCTGACGGGTGGGATGACCTGCCCGCCCGCTACGACGTCGGCACCCTCCCGGCCCTCCTCGGCGACTATGCCGAAGCGACCGAGCACCTCGTGCGGGCCGTCGGCGACCGGCTCACCGAAGCAGCGGTGGCCGCGCTCGCCGAAGGCCTCAACGACGGGGAGGACGTCGAGCAGCTCCGTATCCGGCTGCGCGCACTGTTCGCCGCCGATGGGGCCCAGCTCGGCGAGACCCGCGAGGAACGCATCGCACGCACCGAGAGCACGAGGGCCTGGAACGCGTCCACGCTCGCCGCCGCCCAGGCTATGACCGGCCCGGACCAGCCGCTCGTGAAGCAGTGGCAGACCCGCCGCGACGAGGACGTACGCGACGCTCACGACGCTGTCGATGGTCAGCTGAGGCGTCTCGATGAGCCGTTCACCGTCGCCGGGGTGTCCATGAGCGCCCCCGGCGACCCCACCGCCCCGGCCGCGCTCACCGTCAACTGCCGCTGCATCCTGCGTTTGCAGACCGCTGAGCGCGCCGCGTCCTTCGATTCGAACTCGTCCCCAGCGGGCGACGTCTCCGATTCGAAGGAGACGAGGGTCCTGCGCGTCACCCAGAACGCCGAAGTGACCGCCGCCGACAGCGGCGAGCACACGGGCGCGATGATCGCGCTCGTCCCCTCCGACGACGACGCCCGGCGGCTGGCCCTCGATGACGGTGAGCCCGTCGACGAGCTGCACTGCACGCTCATGTACCTCGGCGAGGCAGCCGACTGGACCGACGAGCAGCGCAACGAACTGATCGGGGTCCTCCGCACGGCCGTCGACGCCGACCTGACCGGGCCGGTCCGGGCCCGCGCCTTCGGCGTGAACATGTGGAACCCCGCCAGCGACGAACCGGCCTGGGTGTACGCCGTCAGCGACACCCCGGACAGCGACGGCCCCGACCTGCGGCTCGCGCACCTCGTCGCCGTGGACGCGCTGGAACGCACCCACGAGCGGCCCGAGACGCCGCGCCCGCATTCCCCGTGGGTCGCGCACGTCACCGCCGCCTACAGCACCGAGACGTGGCCGCTCGCGCCGATGACCGAACGGCTCGGCGACGTGACCTTCGACCGGCTACGGATCGCCTTCGCCGGCTCGTACACGGACATCCCGCTCGGCCCCGAGGAGGACACCCCCATGGAAGAGACAACCGCGAGCGAATACACGCCGCCTGTGCGCACCTGGTCCACGCCCGGGGACGCAGCGCTCGCCTGGGAGAACCAGCAGACCGGCGACGGCCGGATCTTCGCTGCGGGCGCCCTGCACTGGGACAGCGGGCCGTGGCCCCTCCAGTACGCCGACGAGATGGGCATGGGCCACGAGGGCGCAGAACTCGCCGGAGCCATCCAGCAGATGGAACGCGACAGTGACCGGCTCACCGGTACGGGGGTGCTGTACCTGACGCAGCGCGCCGGGTACGAGGCGGAACTCCTCCTCGACCAGGACGCGCCGCTCGGCGTATCCGTCGACCTCGACGACGTCAGTATCGAACTGTGGGACAACACCGCCGACGCGGACGAGGTGTCCGAGGGCGAGGACGGGGGGCTCGTCCTGGCTGCCGCGGCGTACCCGCGGCTGAGCGTCCTCAGCCTCGGCGCCGACGGGTGGATGCTCACCGCGGACCGCCCAGCGGAGTGGACGGCGGCCGGTGTCGCGATGACCCGGACCCGGCAGACGACGTCGGTGATATCCGGGCCGGGCGGCCGGATACCCGCTGACGCTGCCCGCACGCTGTTCCCCGGCGCGCTGACCGCAGCAGCCGGCGACCCCGACGACCCGGACACGGGAGTCGTCATCCACGCCGAGAACAGCGGCGACTACCTGGTTCGCATCACCCGCGCCCGTGTCCGTGGCGCGACGCTCGTTGCGATGCCGGCGTACTCGACGGCGCGGATCGTCCTCGACCCGATCGAACCGGTCGACGAGGGCGAGCCGGTCCAGGCGGCCGACACGGCGGAGGTGGCCGGCGACCTTGACCGCGTCGTCGCGCACGTCTGCTCGTCCCCGGTGCCCGTCGGCCCCCGTGACGTCGCCCAGGCGCTCGCCCTGACGATGTCGACGACGAAGCGGCTTCTGCGCGCAGCAGTGAGCGCCGAGCGGATCGTCCGCATCGCGCACGGCCTGTACACGGCGCCGTCGACGATCCCAGAGGGAGAGATGGCGGCCGCCGCGGCCGTCCAGGACGAGCTGGCCGTGCCCGGCATCGACAGCGAACTCGAAGCGTCCGCCTGGCGAGTCATGCAGCAGCAGCCGCCCATGCCCGCCGAATGGTTCAGGGAACCAACCCTCGCGGAACTCCCGCCCGGCAGCGGTGGCGTCCACTACAAGGACGGCCGCGTGTACGGGTGGGTCGCTCAGGCCGGAGTGCCGCACGCCGTCCACGGTCGGAAGGTGCAGATCGAGAAGCTCGGCCGGCTCGACCTGTCGAACTTCCTGCGAGCGCGCTTCGCCCTCGACGACGGCACAGAGATCGCCGTCGGCACGATCACGATGAACGTGGGGCACCACCGCGACGGCTGGCAGTGCGAGACGGCGGCATGCCAGTTCGACGACTCGGGGACGGTCGCCGGGATCGTCACCGTCGGCCAGAACAACCGCGGCCTCTGGTTCAGTGGCGCTGCCGCGCCGTGGCTGTCCGAGTGGGACCTGTCCGTCTTCAGGTCGTGCCAGCCCAGCTACCACATGACGCAGGGCAGCGGCGGGAAGTGGCAGCTGCGTGCCGTGCTGTCGGTGCCGGTGCCCGCGCACCCGTCGCAGATGGACCCCTCGTACCGGCTCGCCGCCGCAGCGCACCTCGCGGCGACCGCCGTCGTCGAGCGGTCGAACCTCGCGCTCACCGCCGCGGCGGTAGCACTCGACACCGCGGCTGCGCCGGTGACCGAGGCGGTGCCGGTGGCCGCGCCGCTCGTCGAGCCCGAGCCGCAGCACGACCGTGCCCCCGACGTCGCCCCCGCGGCCACGGCACCGATCGCCGAGCACGAGCCCGCCGCCACGGCACCGGCCGATGTGGCCGAGACCGCCGCGCAGCTCGTCGCGTCGTCGCTGCTCGCCGGTACCGAGTTCCTCGACCGGTTCCTCGACGCCGTCGAGCAGCGGCAGACCGAACGAGCCCGCATGAGCGCCGAACTCGACGAGCTGACACAGCGCGTCGAACCGGCCCGCCCCTGACCACCGCAGCCCCCGGCACCAACGGAAGGACACTGACATGGCTTGCGCACCCTGCCAGAAGAACAAGAAGCAGTACGAGGTCATCAACAGCCAGGGCACGCGCGTGTTCGGCCCGACCCCGTACAAGACGACGGCCGACGCGATGGCGCAGCGACACAGCGGCACCGTGCGCGAGGTCTCCAAGGACGGCGCCTGATGGCGTGCGGATCATGCGGCAGCGGCCGTACCCGGGCGCGCAGCGGCACGCCGGCCACCCTGTACAAGGTCATGGTCGGTGAACGGACGGAGCGCGTCGCCTTCCAGACCACCAACCCCGTGACGGCGAAGAACGTCGCCCGGAACTATCCGGGCAGCCGCATCGACCCCGACCCGGACGCCGACACCAACGCCGCTCAGGAGCCCGTGAAGGACTCCGCGAGCAGCACCGAGACCGCAGAAGCGGTCAAGACGTTGTAGCTGGCCACGGGCGGCCGTGAGGCCCTTTCACGACCGGCCGTGCAGCTAAGATTCCTTCCACACACGTCATACACGCTGCTGGTTTTGGGCCGGGCTCCTGCGATTCACTCAGGAGTCACGGCATGGCCGAGCCCTTCCAGCTCCCCGAAGACCTCTCAACTCTGAGCAGCGAGGACCTCGACGCCACCCTCGCCGCCGCCGTCGAGGCGTTCAACGCCCGCCGCCAGGACCCGAATCTCACCACCGAGGACCTGCCCGCCCTGCGGGAGCTGGCCACCGGGATCGAGACGCTGCGCGTCGAGCAGGCCGAGCGCGTCGAGACCGCTCAGGCCGCCGTCGCCGAACTCGACCAGCTCGCAGCGAAGGTCCTCGGCGATGAGGCCGCACCGGAGGTCGAGGAGCCTGCCGAGCCCGTCGAGGAGGCTGTGGCATCCGAGGTCGTCGAGGAGCCGACGCCCGAGGAAGTCGCCGCGTCGATCCTCCCGCGCCGCCCGGTCATCGCCCTCGCGTCCGTGCGTGAGCGTCAGCCGCGACAGCTGGTCCCGCAGACCGCGGCCCCCGTCGCGAAGCTGCCCGAGATCGTCGCGTCGGTCGACATGCCCGGCATCGCGCCCGGCGAGGGCATCAGCATGGACACCCTCACCGAGGGGATCATCCGCCGTGCCGGGGCGCTCGCAACGTCGGGTGGTGGAACGGGCATCGTCGCCTCGTACCGGCTGCCGTTCGACGATGACGGCCTGGTCGTGAAGGACCCGGGCAACCCGGCCGAAGGCCTCAACGCCGTCGTCAAGGCGGGTGACCAGCGGCGCCTGAAGGACGGCGACCTCGTCGCGAGCGGCGGATGGTGTGCGCCCAGCGAAACGATCTACGAGATCACCGACATCGCGTGCCCCGACGGCCTGTGGGACCTGCCCGAGATCCAGCTGTCGCGCGGCGGCATCCGGTTCTTCCAGACGCCGACCCTCGACGTCAACGCGATGACGTGGATCTGGACCGAGGCGCAGGACCAGGCCGCCGGCGCGCCCGGTGGGCCCACGAAGCCGTGCTTCCAGATTCCCTGCCCGACGCCGACCGAGGTCCGCTGCGACGCCGTCGGTGTGTGCTTGGAGGCAGGAATTCTGACGAGCCGTCACTTCCCGGAGTTGATCTCCTGGTATCAGCGCAACGTGATGATCGCGCACGAGATGCGCATCCGCCGCGCCCTGTACGAGCAGGCCCGCAACGTGTCGACGCCGGTCACCACGACCGCCGCGTTCGCCGCGTTCTCCGCTGTCTACGGTGCCGTCGCGCTCCAGGCCGTCGACATCCAGGAGAAGCACAACCTGTGTGAGCGGATCGGTCTCGAGGTCGTCTTCCCGTACTGGATGAGGAACATGTTCCTCGCGGACATCGCCCGGCAGAACGGCGTCAACGTCTGCGACCTCAACCCGCGCTGCATCGAGGACGCGTTCGCCACGTTGGGCATTCGCGTCCAGTGGGCGAAGGGCCTCATCCCCGCGGTCCCGACCGCGATCGGCGGCCCGACCCCTGCCACGGCGTGGCCGGCCGAAGTCGAGTTCCTGATCTACCCGAGCGGCCAGTTCCAGCTCGGGCGCGGCGCCGAGATCAACCTCGGGGTCGTGCATGACTCGACGAAGTTCGCGACCAACGACTTCACGGCGATCTTCGCCGAGGAGTGCGTCGCCCTCGTCAACCGGGGCATCGAGGCGCGGCGCGTCACTGTCGACATCTGCGCTGACGGCTCGGTCGGCCCGCGCGCCGTCCCCGCCTGCCCGATCGCCTGACCCTGCTCACCGCTGTGGCCCCGGCCCTCTGCCGGCCGGGGCTGCCTGCGGATAGGAGGTGAGGCACCAGATGCCTTCGGCAGGACTTCGAAAGCGCGTCCAGGCCGTCCCCGGTGTCCCGCTGCCTCACGGCATCCTGGGCGACTGCGTGGACGTCGTCGACGCCACAGACCCGCACGAGCTGCTCGGCACCGACTGGATCCCCCGCTCCTGCGCGGAAGCCCACGACTTCGAGTGGTGTGGCCCGGATGGCACGAGCGGCCCGTCGCCGAAGGAGTTCGACCGGCTCGGCCCGTGCTCGGCGCCGCCGGTCACGATCTACTCGGGCGCCACCTGCAATCCGATCGGCTGGTCCTACGACGAGGCCACCGAGCAGGCGGCCGAGACGCTCCGCATGGGCGAACAGCGCGCCCTGGAGTCGTGGTTCATGCGCGAGCAGCTCTGCACGATGGCCGCCGCGAACGACCTCACCCCAGGGGCGGCGCTGCCGATCGCGCAGGGCGTCGCCGCCCTCGAAGGGTGGCTCGCCGAGACGTACGGCGGCCAGGGCGTGCTGCACGTTCCCGCAGGAGCAGCGGCGTTGCTCGGCTGCTGCCGCGTCGTGCAGCTCGACCAGGGCGCGCCCCGTACCCTGATGGGGAACTGCGTCGTCCTCGGTTCCGGATACGCCGTCAACGTCGGCCCGCCGGACTGTTCGCAGGCTCCCGCCGGTGAGGCCTGGCTGTACATCACGGGCCCGATCCGGGTACGCCGCGAGGCGCCGATCATCGTGCCGGACACGGACGCCGCGAGCGTCCGCACCACCACCAACGACAGGTTCGTCCTCGCGGAGAGGACGTTCGTCGTCGAGGTCGCCTGCTGCGAGGCCGCAGCCATCCGAGTGGAGCTGTGCCCGTGCTGACCATGATCCGAGTGCAGCCCGCGAGGGAACGGCGCGTCGACTTCGCCCAGTGGGCGATCGAGCAGACGCCGATGGTGCGGACCTGCTCGCACATCGAGTACGCGGTCCCCCCGGGCCTGTTCACGCACATGCCTGAGGAACTCCTCGTCGGCTCGCTCGTCGACGGCCACCCATACCGGTCACCCCTCGAAGAGGAATCGACCGCTGCCACCGCGCAGTGGGTCACAGGCGTCCCCGGCGAGCCCCTGCCCGAGGTCCCCGAAGAGGCGTACGGGCCCGACGCTGTTCCGCTGTCGGAGCCGGAGCCGGAGCCGGAGCCGGAGCCGGAGCCCGAGCCGGAGTTGGAGCCGGCCCCGGCCGCCGCGCCCTCGGAGGGGGAGGACGCGGCGGTCACCTGCGACGTGTGCTCCCGGCCCTTCACCACCCCGCGCGGCCGTGACACGCACCGCCGACAGGCACACCCGGAGGTGGACTGATGGCCCTGACGCCCGTCCCGTGCGCCTGCGGCGGCGGGGGAGGAGGCGGCGGTACGGGGGAGGCGTGCTGCGCCCCGTCGATCACCTCGACCCCCCTGTGCCGCCCGGACTGTTCGACGATCATCGTCGTCGTGCAGTCCGGCTGCGCCGACTGCGGCGCGGCCCCCACCGCACCTGAGGTAGTCGGCTGGGTCGATCCCGCGACCGGGATGTTCACCGCGGGCCCGGCCCCGGCCGACGCCCAGCCGTGCGACGGCTGCGGCTGTGTCGACACGATCTGCGTCACCCGCTGCGACGACACCACCGGCGACGGCACCGCCGACACCACGTACAGCGAACTGTGGTGCGTCCACCCCGACGGCAGCACAGCACTGATCCTCACCTACCAGAACGACCCGTCGACCCCCTACACGCCCGTCTCGCCGGTCGACTGCACCATGGCGTGCCCCGAGTCCGAGACGGTCATGCTGTGCGACGACAGCGGGCCCTTCCTGCGCCGCTACGTGTTCCTCAACGGGCAGGCGTCGTACGAAGACGTCGCCCTCGACGGGCAGACCCCCCACGTCGTTGCTGGCACCGTCCGGGCCTGTAGCGGTGAGGAATGCGAGCAGCCGACCACGCCGGTCGCGACGATCGGCCTGTGCCTCGCCGACGGCACACCCATCGCTGTGATCGTCACCCGCGGCTGCGAAGGCGTCGTCACCCGGCAGGGCTGGCTGGACCTGACGACCGGCAGCTACTCGGCCGGCGACCCCCCGGCCGGGACGATGTCGTGCGGCGACTCCCAGTCCATCCAGACGTCCGGCGTGTTCTGCGACGTCGACCCTGCCACCGGCGACGTGCACGGCCTGGTCCTCGTCGAGTACACGTACGCCGCTGACGGGTCGATCGCCTCGGTCCGCCTCATCGACGCCACGACCGGGCAGACGTACACGCCGCAGGGCGACATCACCACCTGCCCGACCGGAACACCGCAACCGGAGCAGGATCTTGTGATCCTGTGCGACGTCGCGGCAGACGGCACCGTGACGCGTTTCGTGCGGGACTTCCGCCGCGACGAGAACGGCACGATCAGCGGCCATTCGGACTACACGCTCGACGGCGCCGCGTACACGCCGACCGGCACCGTCGGCCTGTGCGTCGAACCGTGCCGTGAGACCGCCACCCAGCTCCTGTGTGACGACATCACCACCACGGTCGCCCTCACGGTCACCCAATCCACGCTCGCCGCCGCGCAAGCCGTACGCCCCGCCCAGGCCGACCTCGCCGGACCCGAGCAGGCTCTGTTCGACGGTGGGAGCCTGGTGTTCCCGGCCGAGACGAACGGTGCGGCCGGCGACGGCAACCAGGTGTACCGGGCGGCCGTCGGCCAGATCGCCGCCACCGTCACGGGATGCCCACAAGCGTCCGGCACCCTCACCGTGTCCGTCCGCGTCACCGAGAACGGCCCAGACCCCGGGCTCGCCTTCACCGGCGCGTTCCGCCTCCACAAGGACGGCCAGGTCCTCGACGTCCGGGAGACGCCGTTCAATGCGGCGGTGGGCGGCGTCACCACGATCAGCCTGTCGACGCCGGTCACGGCCGCCGACCTCACCAGCGGCTCCATCTACGCCGTGCTGGTCCTGGAGACCTACCACCTGGGCACGAGCAAGTCGTGGACCGCCGACCAGTTCACCGTCACCGCGGACCTGGACGACTGCACCACCCAGTTCTTCCGGACCCTCGTCACCGACTGCGAGACCGGCACGGTCCTCTCACATCTCGACACCACCCTCGACGGCGCCGCCTACACCCCGCAGGGGACCGTGGGGACGTGCCAGCCGGACGAGTGCCCGGTCCAGCAGGTCATCCAAGCCGACCGCTGCGACGACACCACCGGCGACGGACTGCCCGACACGTCGTTCGTTGAGCTCCTCGGCATCGACTGCCTCGGCGTCGTCAGGAGCATCGGCAATTACAACTGCACGCTCGAAGCGCCGTACACGCCGGTGTCGCCCGTCGACTGCTGGCCGGACGTCGAACCCGTCCCGCCGGTCCTGTCCGGGGTGCAAGCCCGCCGGGTCCAGCTCGCGCCCGGCCAAAGCTGGAACGGCCTCCTGTACGGGACGCTCCGCACGGTCACCGCGACCGCCCACAACGGCACCGGCACCGTCACCACCACAGACGGCACCTCGACTCTGTTCGAGGGCGAGACGGCCACCTGGTCGATCAGCAAGGACCCAGACGTGCGGCTCGTCGGGCCGCTCACCATCACGGCCGCCACCGGAACGATCACCGTCACGTTCACGACTGGAGTTGACCTGTGAGTGGATGCTGCGGGCAGAGCCCCGTCGTCATCAGTGGCCCGACACCGTCGCGGGTCAACGTCGAAACCGAGATCCTCTGCGACGTCCTCGCCGACGGCACCGTAGCGGCGACCGTCCTCCTGGAGCCGGTGTACGACACCAGCAGCGGCGCGCGGGTCGGCACACGGACCGTGGACCCCGTCACGGGCGCCGCATACACGGTGCAGGGCACGTTGCAGACGTGCGCGACCGCGCCGCCGTGCCAGACCTGCGAGACGCTCCAGCTGTGCGACACCGCCGCCGACGGCGCGGTGACGCTCTTCCTGCGGACGATCTGCCGGAACTGTGCCGGCCAGGTCACCACGACGACCGATACGACGCTCGACGGGACGACCGCCTACACCCCGGCCGGCACGGTCGGCGAGTGCACCGGCCCGTGCCGAGACTCGAATGTGCTGCTCCTGTGCGACGTGCCGCAGGACGGCTCACCGGCCGCGACCGTCACCGACACCGACCCGACGCCCTACTACCCGTTCGGGACCGGCGCCCCGGTCACCGGCGCACAGGTTCTGTGGGACGGCGGCACCCTCGACCTGCCGGCCGGTACGGCTCCCCAGCCAGGCGCCCCCGGCATGGTCAACAGCCTCGCCGCCATCGTCCAGGCGCCGCGCCCGGCCTGCGACACGGGCACCGCGCACGTGGCCGTCGCCGTCAACATCCTCCAGCAGGGCCCGGACAACGGATGCGCCCAGACCGGACACGTCCGGCTGTTCAACGGGACGACGCAAGCCGCCCTCGCCCTCCTGCCGGTCAACACCCCAGCCGGCTGGTTCGGCACGGTGACCGTTGAGGCCGACGTCCCGGCCGCTGATCTCGCTGCGGGGAACATCGCCGTGGCGATCGCCCTCGATGGCTACGACGACACCCCCGGGGCGTGCGACCCGAGCCCGCGCCGTACCGGCTGGCAGCTGTCCGCGTTCACCACGGCGGCGACGTACGACCAGGCCGGATGCGACACGCAGTTCCTCCGCACGGTCACCGTGGACTGCGAGACCGGCCAGGTCACCGGGACAACGGACACCACGATCGACGGTGCCCCGTACACGCTCACCGGCCAGCCCGGCGAGTGCCAGGCCACGCAGGCCGAACAGCAGCGGTACGACGCGGAGATCGTCGAGCTGTGCGACACCGCGGCCGACGGCACGGTGACGCCGTTCCTGCGGCACGTCTCGTACGGAACCCTCGGCGGCGCGGTCGCTGCCGTCACGGACACCACCCTCGACGGGCTCACGGCCTACAGCCCGGCCGGCGCCGTCGGCCGCTGCCCGCAGACGACGGACTGCGACTCGCCGACCACGCCGACGACCACGATCGGGCTGTGCCTGGCGGACGGGACACCGATCGCCGTGGTGATGACCCGCGACTGCGCGGGCACCGTCACACGCGACGGATGGGTCAACCTCGTCACGGGCGCGTTCGCGGCGGGCGCACCACCGGCGGGCACTCTGGCGTGCGGCGACTCGCAGTCCATCCAGGTCTCCGGAACGTTCTGCGACGTCGACGCCAGCGGCAACGTCCTCGGCCTCGTCCTGGTCGAGTACACCTACGCCGCAGACGGGTCGATCGAGTCGGTGCGCCTGGTGGACGCCACCACCGGGCAGACGTACACGCCGCAGGGCACTGTCACCGTGTGCCCTACCGGCACGGAGCAGCCCGAGCAGGACCTGGTCCAGCTGTGCGACGTGGCTGCCGACGGCACCGTGACCTCGTTCGTCCGGGACTTCCGCAGGGACGAGCTGGGCGCGATCACCGGGCACAGTGACTACCTGCTGGACGGGACCGCGTACACGCCGACCGGCACCGTGGGCGTGTGCGTCTCGCCGTGCCTGAACTGCGAGACGCTGCTGCTGTGCGACGAAGGCGGCAACGACCCGGCCACGATCAGCGGCACGGGCATGTCGTCCGGCACGCTCGCGAACGGCGTCGCCTGGTCCTCACGAGGCAGTGCGCCGCTCCCGGCGACCTACAGCAACGCTGACGGCTCCTGGTGGGGCCTCGCCACGTTCCCGAACTCGGTGTTCCCTAACAGCACCTGGACGCTGTCCCGGCCGGCCATCGTCGAGTTCTCGGTGTACATCCGCTACCACGCGGGCGGCACGGGCACCGACAACACCGCGCAGCTCCCGGCCGGGCTGGAGGTCGTCAGCCTGCCGGACGGGTACACCTACGACCCGGCCACCGGCATCCTGACCGCCACCGGGGACACGCTCAACGACCCGTGTACGTACCTCACAGACCCGCACGTGGCGACCTCGCCGCGGTTCCGCACCACCAACCCGGTCACCACGGTCACCGCCAGGTACCTCGGCGCCCGCATCGCCAACTGCGGCGTGTTCGGGAACTACAAGATCGGCGCGTTCCAGATCACCCCGCCGGGACAGTTCCTGCGCACCATCTGCCGCGACTGCGGCGGGGCAGTCGTCTCGGTCCTCGACACCGAGCTGGACGGAACGACGGCCTACACGCCGCTCGGTGCCGTCGGGGTATGCGAGCCGCCGCCGGACCCCGAGCCCGAAGCGTGCTGCCAGCCGGTCCAGGTGTGCATCCAGCAGGACACGACCCAGCAGGTCGAGTTCATCTCCAACGAGGAACACCGCAACGACAACACGGTGGACCCGGTATGGAAGTGGACGACCGATCTCAACGCGGCCAGCCCGCCCTGGTACGACATGTACCAGCGCCAGTATTCGGCAGCCTGGTCGGTCGTCGACTCCGACACCGCGCGGCCGGCCTGGTGGGTCAGCCCGCACCCCGACGGGGCGTCCGCACAGGCGAGTCCGGCCCTGCCGAACGAGGGCCCGTCCCTCCTCAACACGCACTGGTACCCGCGCGCCTTCTTCGACCTGCCGGCCAACGCCGACCCCGCCAGCATCAAGGTGCAGGCCACGGTGTTCAACGCCGACCAGATTGGTCGTGCGTTCCGTCTCAACAGCGGCGCCTGGCAGACCCTCCCGGCCACGGCCACGCACAACGGGACGACGTACGTGTTCGGTCCCGACACCATCCCGGGCGCCCAGGCCGGACGGAACACCCTCGACCTGGACGTGGAGGAGACCGTCGGCGGCGGCGCCGGCCTCATGGTGCACCTCATCGTCACCTATGAGGTCATCCCGGAGACGCGGTCCTGGACGCGGATGATCTGCTGCGACAACACGGTCTACTACCTCGACGAGGACGGGCAGCGGCAGGACGCCGTCCCGGACGGCTGGCACCTCGCCGCGTGCGGCGGCAGCGGAAGCACCCTCGACTGCGCGAAGCAGGTGGTCGAACGCTGCGGCTGCGACGACACCACAGGCGACGGAACCGGCGATGTGACGTTCACGGAGCTGTGGGCCGTCGACCCGTGCGGCGGGGCCGCCCCCGTCCTGATGGGCACCTACCTGGATGGTGGCCTGACGCAGCCGTACACGCCGGTCGCGCCGGTCGAGTGCACGGCGGCAGACCTGCCCCCGGGACCGCTGAGCACGGGCGTGCGGAACGTGACCGGCACCGCGGCGCAGAACCTCGCCGGTTCCTTCCCGACCCTTCAGAGCGTCTCCCTGACCGTTCTCGCCGGGTCGGTGAACGTGACGATGACCGACGGCTCCAACGTCGCCGTACCGGCCGGGGTGTCGCTCACCTGGTCCGTCACGAAGGAAGACGACGCGGCCCTGGCCGCCGCCTCGTTCGCCGGGGCGACAGCGGCCTCCCAGTACCTCCTGAACTACACCTACCGGTAAGGAGACGCGCGCCATGAGCGACGACGCCACTCAGGGCCCGGAGCCCCGGAATCCGCGCTACTTCACGAAGGACGGGGAGGGCGTCCAGGTCGTCTACAACCTTCGGGACGCCTCCCCCTACTTCGAGCTCGGCTACGAGGAGGTCGACGAGGCCGCCTACCTGGAGGGCCTGCCCGACCCCACCTCCAGCCCACTCCCGGCGGTGAGCGATGGCCGGTAACTGCTGCGGCAGCGTCCGCGTCCTACAGCGCCTGGACCCGGCCGCCTGCAACGCCCTCGAACAGGGGGCCGCCGGCCTGCTGGTACCTCGCACCGAACTGGCGGGTGTCGCCCCCGGAACCGCGGTCGGCGCTGAGCGGTCCGTTGACGTGGACGTGACGGCCCCCGCGGCGGGGGCCTGCCCCGAGACGTGGTCGGTCGGAGCGCGCCTCACGCCCGTCTCCGGGCAGGCATCCGGAGCTGTGGCCCTCGACGCCGCAGCGGCCAACACCTGGGTTCCCGTCACCGGGGCGCAGCTCGTCCTTCCGGAGGCCGGCGTCTACGAGGTGATCGCCGACGTGCAAGGCTCCATCGCGTGGGCGGCCGGTGTTTCCAACGCCATCGTCGACGCCAGGATCTTCGACGTCACCGCCGGTGCCGACGTCCCGATGACCACCCGCCGGGTGGTCCTGTTCACCGATCAGGCTGCCGGGGGCACGACAGGTATCCAGGCCAACGCGTCGGCGTCGGCGCTGTACCAGGTGGCCGGGCCGAGCACGCTCCGGGTGGACGGGTCCTGGCGGACCGACTCCGGCACCACCTCACAGAAAGTGCTCTGGGCGCACAACTTCAGGTTCACGAAGGTGAGCGACTGATGGCCGGGGCGTGCGGGCGTACGTACCGCATCGACCCGAAGCTCGACCCGGCGGCCTGCAACGCCCTGACGGAGACGGCGAGTGGCCTCCTCGTGCCTCGCACGCTGCTCCAGGGCATCGCCCCTGGCGGTGCCGTGGGGACGGAGCGCTCCGTAGACGTCGACGTGACGGCACCGGCCGCCGAGGCGTGCCCGGAGACGTGGACTGTGGGCGCCCGCCTCACTCCTGTGAGCGGGCAGCGCAACGCGGGCACCCTCGACCTCCTCACGGTGCCCCAGAGCACACCGCTTGATGTGCCGTCGAGTGACATCACGCTCCCCGAAGCGGGGGTCTATGAGTTGACCGCTGACCTGCTGTTCATCGCTTCGTGGAATTTCACTGGTCGACACGTCGCCGCGATCGTGGCGCAGTGGTTCAACGTCACCACCGGTACGAACGTCCCGGGGAGTAACCGGTGGTGGGTGCATGATGATCCGGGCGGCAGTGTCGGAGCTGTGGGGCTTGCCTCCGTGTGGGAGAACGTCGTCGTGAGGGCGCTGGTATCGGTGACCGTGCCGACGACGTTCCGTCTTCGCGGCATCCGAGGAACCGGCAACGGCTCGGCGGCCACCACCGCGAACGTCCAGCACGCCATCCAACAGAACGGCGGCGCCTCGCAGAACCTCATCGTGTGGCGAAAGTTGGCCGATTGATGGCCGGAACTGGAGCCAGCGTCTACCTGCCGCCCATCGCCGGGCAATGCGTCTTCGCGGGCGGTGGGCTGGCCCTCCCGGCTTCGGGCGCGTGGACCGAGGTGGCACCGACGACGAGCAGTGACCACACCATCAAGGAGTCCGGCCTGTACCTCGTCACGGCCGACACCCGCGCCGCGATCAACGTCCCGGCCGGCGGAAACGTATGGGTCGTCGGTGCCATCGCCCGCAATGGCGCGGTCATCGGAGGCACCGAGCACCTCGCCCACCAGATCGCGAACACCACAGTCCCGGTCGGCACCAATGAGGGCAGCGGCACCAGCTTCCTGGTGGGCCTCACCGCTGGGGACGTCTTGTCCATGGTGGCCTGCGCGAGGGGCTCCATCACGGCCGCCGGGGCGGCAGCGTCGGTCATCGGAAACGGCGACGGCTATACCCGCGCCTCCTGGGTGCGGGTCCGAGTATGAAACGAGGCCCTGCCACATGACCGGAACCGCGAGCAGTATCGACACCGGCGGTAGCGGGTTCGCCGCACTGCCAGCAGGCGTTGACCTCACGTCGGCCGCGTCCGGCGCGTTCGTCGACCTCGGTCTTTCCCTCACACTGCCCACGCCCGGCACCTACCACCTGGACGCGATCGTGCGGGGCAACATCGGCAACATGACGGTGAACGAGAACGCGCTGATCGCCGCCCGGCTGTGGGACGTCACCGCGGGCGCCGTCGTCCCCAACAGTGAGGCCATCGTCGTGCAGATCTCGGAGTGGGCCCCGGGCGCTGCGACTGCCTTGCAGTGGAACGCCTCCGCGGCGATCAGTGTGGAGTACACGCCCACCTCGCCGAGGACGATCCGGGTGGAAGCCGCACGGATCGACGTCTCGGGGACCACTGAGGTGGCCGGTATCGGTTCCGACACGCTCCAGCGCACCACCCTGCGCTACCTCCGAGTTGCCTGACCCCCCAAGGAGCCCCTCATGTACGGAATCAGCGGCAGCGTCTTGGCGCGTTCGGGCTGGAAGGTGTAGGCGTGAGCGGCACGAATGCCGGGATCTCCCTGGACTGCCCGACCACTCTCGCCAACGAGTGCTGGAAGGTGCCGGGATACCGGTACGTCTCCTACGACAACTCGGCGAGCACCCCGTGCGGGGTGTCTGCCGTCAACGGCGCTACGTCCACGGTCTGTGACCGGCCCAACGTGCGGGTCACCTCGTGGATCATCAACGGCAAGAACGTCATCGCGGACCCGACCACGGACGGTTGGGACGCCTGCGGCGTCCCCTTCCTGTCCGACCTCGCCGCCACGCTCAACACCTGGTACCCGTTCGCCGGCAGGTGGACGGTCGCTCTCTCCGACACCTGCGCCTATCACGTGCGGTCGAGGGCCCTGCCGCCCACGGGCACGAAGTACGGCGTCCTGACCGCCGTGGACGTCGACACGGGGGAGAACATCACCCTCACCCCGGCCGACACCGTCGTCCTGGACACCTTCTATCGGCGGATCACCGAGATCGACTGCTCAGGGCAGACGACCACCCGGTGGGTCGACAACGACGGGGCCACCGTCCCGGCCCCGGACCCGGCGCAGCTCGTGGAGTGCACCGTCCAGGTCACGCCGGACGCCCGGGTCACCCCCACCCAGCGGGTACGGCCACGGATTGCCCGCCTGAGCGGCACCAACGGCACCGCGAACCTGGAAGACTTCGGCTCGGACGTCCAGTCCATCACCCTCACCGTCCTCGCTGGCGCCGTCCGGGTCCGCGCCGTGGGCACCGGGGCGACCAGCAGCAGCGGGCCGACCGCCTACACCGACGACGTCACCGTACCGGCCGGGGTCACGCTCACCTGGGCCGTCGACGGCGACTCCTACGACCTCGCCCTCGACGGCAGCCTGATCTTCACCGGGACGGCCGCGGGCGCCGATTTCCTCGTCCACTGGACCGAGCACGTCTACACGGACACCGACTGATGGCCACATCGGGCAGCATCCGCATCGAGGCGGACGGCTTCGCCGTCCTCCCCGCGAACGTCAACCTCAACTCCTCCGCGTCCGGGGCATGGGTGGCCACCGGCCTATCCGTCGTGCTGCCGGCCGCGGGTAGATACCGGCTCGGCTCCACTGTCCGCACGGTCCTCGGCACCATGACGACCGGTGAGGGCGCGTTCATCGTCGCCCGCCTCTTCGACGTGACCGCCGGTGCCGTCGTCCCCGATAGTGAAGTCCTGGCGCATCAACTCAGCGTCGGGGGCGGCACGTCGGCAACGCTCCTCGCCTGGAACCGCACAGCGTCCATCGAGACCCGGTACACGGTCCCGGGCACCCGTACGATCCGGCTGGAAGCCAGCCGGATCACCTCAAGCGGCACCACCGACAGCGCGTCAGTGGTCTCGGACGGCAACGGGCGCACGACACTGCAATTCGAGCGACTTGCATGAGCACGCGCGGCGGAGACCCATATGGAACAGCGCGCGACGCGCACCAGGACGGAGACAGCTCGCATGCGCATCCTGGCACTTCTGCCGACTCAAGAGCCTCCCGCGTACCTGCGCACCGCGGCGGCGGCTGGGCATGAGGTGCACGTCATCGCCACCGTCCGCTGGCGGGACAACCCGTGCGAGGTGGAGGGTGTGCAGGTGTGGCCGCTCGGATACTGGTGGCGGGCCAAGCAGGCGGCCCGGCCCGACGTGCTGGTGACGGTGGCCGGTGACCGGCAGGCCGAGCGGCTCATGCCCAACCTGCGGCGCGTGCCCCGGCTCGTCCTTCCGGACGCTGACGCCGACTTCGGCGAGTTCGAGGAGGCGTGCATCCGGCGGCTGCCCGTGCACCAGCAGGCGCAGGCCCGCGTCACGGTGCCGGGCGATCCGCTCGCGGGGGAGCCGGTCAAGGTGGTGGCGTGGATCCACTTCGGGGTGCCCTATCGGCGGGCCGGGTCGGAGACGATGCTTCAGACGATGATGCGTGCCCTGCGCGACGCGGGCATGGGCGTCCTCGTCGTGTGCTCCTCGATGCCAGAGGCTCCGCCGTCGTGGGAGGTGGACGGCGTCCCGTACCTGCACCTGGGGCCGCACGCGGCCGAGTTGTTGTTCCGGTCGATGCGACCGCAGGTGATGGTGACGCACCACAACTACGCGGCGCGGGCTACCGGCCTCGCGCGGGAGATCGGGGCTCGGTCGGTGCTGCTGATGCACTCCGACCTCGACTACGCGGCCCGTTCGATGCAGGCCGGCCCGGACCTGATCGTCTTCAACACGGAGTGGGTGAGGGCATCGCTCGCCACCCGCTATCTGGAAGTCGACCGGACGCCGTCCCTGATCGTGCACCCGCCCGTCGTCCCCGGCGAGCACCGAGCCGCAGCGGCAGGGGAGCGGGTGACGCTCGTCAACCTCTCCTCCGACAAGGGCGTGGACACGTGGCGGGCGGTCGCCCGCGCCTTGCCCAGGCTGCCGTTCCTCGGCGTGATGGGAGCGCACGGCATCCAGGTCACGGCGCCGCTCGCGCCGAACATGCGGGTGATCCGGCAGACGTCGGACATGCGCGGCGACGTGTGGGCGCACACGCGGGTCCTCCTCGTGCCCAGCGTGTACGAGTCGTACGGCATGGCGGCCGTCGAGGCCCTCGCGAGTGGTGTACCCGTCATCGCCCACCCCACCGCGGGCCTTCGCGAAGCCCTCGGCGACGCGGCGACGTTCATCGACCGTGACGACCACCAGGCGTGGGCGGACGCGGCCGCCGGCCTGTACGCCGACGGGCCGCGCCGGGCGAAGGCGACCGCCGCGGCGCTGGCCCGCAGCGTGTTCCTCGCCGAGCAGGCCCACACCGAACTGAAGGTGTGGGCGGACACGATCGAGGGCTTGACCAGGGGCGTCACAGAGCAGCATGGCGCCCTCGCAGTGGCGGCGGCTGGATAGACTTTCATCGCCGAATGGTTAAGGGCCTGGCTCCTTGCAATGAGGGAGCTACGGCCCATGTCCTGTCCCCTGATCGCGAACGCCGACGTCATCCGGATCACGCGCGTCGACCAGTGCGGCAACCCGGTCTGCGGTGACGACAATTCGTTCGTCGCGGAGTGCTTCAGCAGCATCGCGATGAACAACAACGTCGACGACGGCGACGACATCGAGTACAAGGCCGCCAACGGCACCGTGTGCGGCTACAAGAAGGCGTGTCCGACCTTCCGCGGTTTCGATCTGGAACTCAATATCTTCAGTGTCTCCCCGGAGATCCTGGAGCTGCTCACGGGCCAGCCGGTCGTCCTCGGATTCGACGGCACGCCGATCGGCATCGACACCTGCGGCGTGGCCTGCAAGACGGGCTTCGCTTTGGAACTGTGGGCGGAGGTCCTCGGCGAGGAGTGCGCGGAAGGCGCCGAGGGACAGTGGCTGTACTTCGTGTTGCCATGGATCACGAACGGGCTCCTCGGTGACCTGGAGGTCGGCTCGGAGGCGGTGACGCTTCAGATCACCGGCGCGACCCGCGCGGGCGGCTCGTGGGGAGTGGGCCCGTACGACGTCATGCCGATCGACGCGGCCGGCACACCGGGCCCGATGCTCACCCCGCTCAGCTCGTCCTGCCACCGCCGGATCTTCCTGACGACGACGCCCCCGCCCACCCCGTCGTGCGAGTACCAGCCGGTCGTCTGCAACTCCATGTCACTCGTGTGATGGAGCTGCCGGACCTGGTCGTCCCGGTGCGGGAGGGCGCCAACAACGAGCCGCTGCGGTACGCGCTGCGGTCGTGGGCGGCGAACCTCCCGCACCGGCACGTGTGGATTGTCGGCTTCCGGCCGTGGTGGGCAGCCGGTGCCCGGCACATCCCCACCCAGCAGGGCGGCAAGCCGAGGTATGCGAACACCACGGCGGCGATGCGCGCGGCGTGCGAGCACCCCGAGGTGTCGGACCCGTTCATCTGGTGCAACGACGACTTCTTCGTGATGCGCCCGCAGCCGGCCGAGCTACCGGTGTGGCACCGCGGGCCGGTGCGGGAGCTGGAGGCGCACTTCGGGCCGAGCTCGAACCGGTACCTGGCCGAGATGCGCAGGACGCGGGACTTCCTCGTCGAGCTGGGGCACGACGACCCGGCCTCGTACGACCTGCACGTGCCGCTGCCCGTGGAGAAGACCGGGATGCTGCTGGCGCTCGATGCGGCGCCGGGCCACGACACCCACAAGCGCACGGTGTACGGGGTCCTCAACGGCATCGGCGGCACCCGCATGACGGACGTCAAGGTGCAGCAGCGCGGGCCCCAGTTCGACCCCGGCTCGCCGTTCCTGTCGACGATGCCGGACGCCTTCGCCAACGGGGCCGTCGGCAAGTTCATCCGCGCGGCGTTCCCCGAGCCGTGCCCGTACGAGGTGCGGAGACGCTGATGCCGCTGCGGATAGGCCCGTGTGAGCCGTGGCCGTACGAGCCTGAGTGCTGCTCGCTGCCGGACGGTGTCGAGGAGGCGACCATCGACCGTTGGCGGTCGGTGGCGACGTTCATCCTCTGGGCGCTGTCCGGGCGACGCGTGGGCCCGTCATGCCCCTACACGGTGCGGCCGTGCCGGAAGAGCTGCCTCGACTCCGGCGGGCTGACCGTGCGCTGGCAAACCGCCGGCCCGTGGATCCCCTACCTCGGCCGCGACGGGGCCTGGCGCAACGCCAGTGTCTGCGGCTGCAAGTCGGACTGCTCGTGCGGCGAACTGTGCGAAGTGCGCCTTGAGGGGCCGGTGCACGACATCCTCGCCGTTGAGGTCGACGGGCAGACACTGCCGGAAGACGCGTACCGGGTCGACGCCTCGGGGCTGCTGGTCCGTACGGACGGCGGATGCTGGCCGGACTGCCAGGACATGGCCGCATCGTGCGGCGACCCGAACACCTTCTGCGTCACCTACCGGATCGGGCTGCCGCTCGACGACGCGGCGATCGCCGCCCACAGCGCACTGGTCTGCCACCTCGTCAAGGACTGCGGCGGCGGCTGCGGCTGCAAGGTGTCGACGAACCGGAACCTGAGCCGACTGTCGCGGCAGGGCGTCGACCTCGAATTCGCGGACCCGACGCTCATCTACTCCGAGATGCGGACCGGCCTCCCCGCCGTGGACATGTGGCTCAACGCCGTGAACCCGTACAAGCAGGCCTCGCCGAGCCGGGTCTACAGCCCCGACTTCAAGCGCCCACGCACCCAGACCTGGCCGTAGAGGAAACCGACCGTGCTCCAGCCGCTCGCCATTCACGAGGCCGCCTCGGACCTCCTCGCCTGCGTGTGCGCCACCCTCGACGAGATGGCCACGCAGGTCGAGGACTATCCGGGCTGCCCGACATGCCGGCGCTGCCTCGTCCCGGGCCTTCCCGCCTGGGACGACTGCGAGAACCCGTGCACGAGCGAGGCCGGCGGGCAGCTGACCGTGAACCTGTCCCGCATGTACGGGTCGACGAACTTCCCCGCCGAGGATCAGACGCCGCAGAACGTGCGCGGCTGCACGCCCCCGCTGTCGACCGCTGTCGAGCTGGTGGTGACGGTGCTGCGGTGCGCGCCGGGCCCCAGCGAGGAGGGCTGCCCGCCGTCGTGCGAGGACCTGGAGGCGGCGGCACGCGTCACCCACATCGATGCCGTCGGCGTCTTCAACGCGATCACGTGCTGCCTGGCGGCCACCAAACGACCAGGACGACGGCGCGGCCGGCCGTACATCCTTGGCCGTCAGCAGACCCTCGGCCCGCAGGGCGGCTGCGTCGGCGTCGAGCAGCGGGTCACGATCGCGCTGCCCGGCTGCAAATGCCCGGAGGAGGTACCCGGCTGTGAGTGTTGAGGTGAGGATCGACCCGGGCCGCATCGCCCGGCTGCTGCGCGCCCGGGGCAGCATCGCCCACCGCAAGATGAGCCAGCGAACCGAACGCGTCGCGCGGATCGCCGAGACCGAAGCGCCCGGCAGCATGGGCAGGTACATCTCCTGGAAGGTCGTGGAGGGACCCCGCGGCCTGCAAGGCGTCATCGTGTGCGACCACCACGCGGTGCACTACGTGCTGAACGGTACGAGGCCCCACCTCATAAAGCCACGCAGGCGCAATGGCGTGCTCAGGTTCGAGGTCGACGGACGCGTGGTCTTCACCCGCCTCGTTCGGCACCCTGGCACACGGCCCAACCCGTTCCTACAGAGGGCCTTGCGGTTAGGCCGCTGACCAGGCACTTTGCGGCAACTACGGGAACTAAAAGGGCAGTTCAGTCGTCTTGCTCAATGACACCTCATATGTGAGGCCCCCGGTGATGCGGCCAAACGGCACCGGGGGCCTCGACCGATTCCTTACCTGAGAAGGAGTACGGCCTATGGCCGACAGTAAGGCATCCCCGACCGCGATCCCCAAGCCCCGCAGGCGGCGACCAGAGTCCTACGAGGCGGAAGCCAAGTTCCGTGCCCGGCTGGAGGCCCTTGACGCGAAGCTGCTTGACCCCTACCTGGGCTCCAAGGCTAAGCATCGCGTCATCTGCTCGGAAGGGCATGAGTGCACACCGAAGGCTGAGCGGGTGATCGCTGGTGGCGGAGTCTGTCGGATCTGCTCCGGATGTGACTCGGCGACCGCCTGGGCGACGTTCAAGACCCGCGTGGAGGAACTCGGAGGGACTGTCGTCGAGCCATCGTGGAGGGGTGTCGGCGTCAAGCATGAGATCCGATGCAAGGAAGGGCACACCAGCTACCCGTATCCCGGCCGTGTTGCACAGGGCGTGGGCATCTGCCGGGTGTGCGCCGGACTTGACCCCGCCGAGGCTGTCCGGCAGCTCCTCGTCCGACTCGACGAGATTGGTGCGGTGCTGCTCGATCCGTACCGCAGCGCAAATAAGCCGGTGAGGTTCCGCTGCGCTGAGGGGCACGAGTTCACGGGCAGGCCCGCCGTCGTGGTGCGTTCGCCGCACGTCTGCCGTGTGTGCGCCGGTCTCGACCCTGCGTCCCGCCTGGCTGCCTTTCGGGCGCTCGTGGAGGCGCAGGGTGGGACGCTCCTTGCCACACGCTGGCTCGGTGTGCATGAGCCTCACGATGTCTTGTGCTCCGAGGGGCACCTTTGCAGCCCGCGCCCAGCCGGACTCCCAGAGAAGAGCATCTGCCGGATCTGCGCGTGCCGTGACCCGCATGTGGTCGAAGAGCGGTTCCGTGAGCGGGTCGCCGAGCTGGGCGGCACAGTGATCGGCGAGTGGTTCAACATCCATGAGAGTGTGCTCGTGCGCTGCTCAGAGGGGCATGAGGCGAGTCCGATTCCGAAGAACGTCATCTATGGTGGTGGCCTGTGCCGATTCTGTAAGGGCAAGGTCTGGGACGCCTTCTACGTCGTAGCGGACGAGATCAACGACGTCGTGAAGATTGGGATCACGTCCGGCAACCCGAGGCCACGGCTGCTGCACCACGAGAGGTCCGGACTTGACCAGGTCGTGAGGTTGCACACCGGCTTGCCATCCAGTGTTGCCCCCGAGCTGGAACAGACGCTCCTGGCCGCCTTGCGTGACGCTGGCGAGAAGCCTGTGCGCGGCCGGGAGTACTTCGCGACCCGAGTGCTTCCCGTCGTCCTGGACCTGGTCGACAACCATCCGGCCATCCGCGCCTGAGTGCCCGAGGGTAGCCGCGCCGGCGGCTACCCTCAGGGGTGCGTTGCTGGTTTAGGGCCAGGCGATGGAGCGGAGATAAGGACGGACCCGTGTGCAAGAACCATCGCGCTGCACACCGAGCCGCGTTTCGTGAACCAGTCCCAATCAGGGGCGTGCCCCGGTGGAGGGAGCACCCTCGTGGCGGCAGGGTGACTTCTGAGGTGCTCTGACCGCGTGGCCGGGGTTGCATGCTGACATGGCGGCGTCCCATCGATCAGAGTCCGTGCATGGTGCAAAACCTTGTTGCCGTCTTCAGCCTGTTGATCGGAACTGCGGGGCTACTGCTGAGTTACGCAGGTCACCGGCAGAAGGTCCGGCAGGATGCGCAGGAGCGCGCGCTCCGTGCGGACGAACAGCAGAGGATGGAGCACGAGCGGCAGCGACACGAGCAGGAATGGCGGGAGATGGAAGCCCGCGCCCAAGAGGAGAGAGAAGCGCACGATCGGGAGCGGGACCGGTATCAGGCATCCATGATCGGCGGGCATATCGGGCTATCCCCGTCCTCTCTCGACGACAGCTGGGTCGTCCCGCAGGTCGTGATCTACAACGGGTCCAATCAGCCGGTCCGGGACGTGCGCGCGTCCCTCCGTGGCGAGGTGAAAAGCGAACTGCCACTCGTCGAGACCGGCCACCATCACGTCCCGCTGCCGCCCATTCCGGTCGGCGAGCGCTACGACCAGCTGGGTGAGGTCACCGTCGAGTTCACCGACGCTGCCGGGGTCCGCTGGCGCCGTGAGGGCTACGGTGCTCTGCGGCGTGCGCAGCAGGGGGCCGGCGGGCAGGAAATCTGGGGGCATCGGGAGTCCCCCGTGGTCGAACGCGTAGTTGAGCACCCGGACGCGGCCAGCCCAGCAAAATTGCTGCCTAGGGTGGCGGCGCCCGACTCACCGGCGACAGCAAAGCGCCGTGCCAACTGGCTTGGGCCGGTGGTTGTTGTGGTTTCCGTGGTGCTCATCGCAGGAGGCGTTTGGTGGCTCCTGCAATAGGTCCAGTGTGACGCCGTGCCTCGCCTAATGTCCTCGACGATGACGTCTGCAAAGGTGCGAAGGCGCCCATCGGGGTACAGCCCGCCACGCCTCTCCAGCCGCGGGCGGTCTACTAGGATTCCGCGTGCGTTGCTGGTTTAGGGCCGGGCGAGGGAGCGGAGACAAGGACGGACCCGTGCGCAAAACCATCGCGCTGCACACCGAGCCCCACGTCATCGTGGTCGGCCCCCACGAGCTTGAGTTCGAACCCGAGGTCTTTGGTGACGAGTTCGTGGACGCCTACGTTGAGCTGAACGAGGCGCACAAGGCCAAGGGCGTCGACCTGGAGAATCTCAGCGACACCGACCCGACGCTGCTGCGGCAGACGCTTCGCTCGCTGCGGGTGTTCCTCGCCCGGCAGATGATGCCGGAGAGCGCCGAGGAGTTCCTGACGCTGAACGTCGTGAAGGAGGGCGAGGTGCTGAAGTCCTTCACCGACCTGGACCAGGCGCAGGCCTTCGCCGACGAGCACCCGGGCGTGAAGATCCGCGACGCGGTGCGTCTGCCCACCCGGGCCATCGCCGAGATCCTCGAAACGACGGTGGAGCTGTACGGCGGTGGTAACCGCCCTACTTCGTCGTCTTCAGGCTCTGCGCCCAGGTCGCGGCCTGGTGGGACTCCTGGGACGGGACCCTCGCCCTCCAAGGTGTCGACCCGCACACGTGGCCGCTGAAGCGGATGCTGAACGCGGCCGAGGCGCAGCTCGACGCCGGGGCGAAGGACGACAGTGAGCGGGCCCGGAAGCGGGCCGAGCTGTACGCCCCGCCGAAGGGCTACCGGCCCCCGGCGGGCGCTTCTGGGCGGCCGAGGTCGGCGGCGATGGGCAGGAACGACGCCCAAGCCCTGATGGCTGCCATGGCCAGGGAGGACGCACGGCTGATGAGCCGCTAACCCTCCTGTCTCACTTCGTGATCTTGCCGCGGGCCATAGCAGTCCCCGCCCGCTGGTGGGAATTTGGAATCAGGTCATCGCCCGATCGCCCTGCGGCTGGTCCGAGTTGAATTCTCGGGCCAGCCGCGCCTTCCCTCGACCCGATTGATACAACGCCTACTGCGCCTTGACTACTGGGGCGCTGGCGGCGTCGCTGACCGACCGCCGGACGGAGAGCGAACGGTTACGCCAGGAACAGGCTGACCCTGATGAGAAGGTTGGAATCCCACCAGATCCTTCCCGACACGACCACCTTGCCGTTTTCCGGAACGACGTTGAATGTCTGAACGCTGGCGCCGCCCAGGAATGGCCTTTGGGTCGTCGGTGAGAGTTCGCAGACGGACGCGAGCACCACGCTGTCGGGAGTTGCTTCGGGGAAGTTGCAGGTGATCGCGAAGAACTGACGCCCCGAGAAGCGGAAATGCCGCGCGGCACTGCGGACGGTGGGGTCCACTTCGCTGGCAGCGATGATCTCTGGGGCCGTGTCTGTCAAGGTCGTCCCGTAACTCTGGCCACCGTTCGGGAGCGATGAAGAGGTAGAGGTCATGACTTCCTCCTAGCCGTAAGCGTCAGTGCGGCGGCTTCCGCTGTCTCGCTGGATTTACCAGTTGCGGCGTCAATATTTGGGAGGTCACCTTTTATTGAGGCCGAACGAGCTTCAGTGCGGCAACTGCCGCTGACTAGCGTTGATTCCAGGCTACGTCCGGCGCTGCTGACTCGCATGCTGAGCAACCTTGGGGAACTGTGCGGGGATTCACTTGTAGCTTCGGGGCACCTTCGGATAAATATGGCCTGGATTGCTGTCTGGGCACGTTCCCGGCCGAAGCGGCACCGCGGCGGCCCGTCGATCCGCACCAGCCCGCCCGCAGCAGCGGCCCTGGAACAGCAAAGGCCTCCTGTGCATCGGCGCAGACTTCGCAATCCACACCGACCCCGGAGGCCTTCGCCTCGTTCAAGGGCACTCAAAGCGTGTCGCCTGCCAACAGCGTCCCGGGACAGCACACCGCTAACCGATAATCTGAAGACCGGCCGCCCTAGGTAGATGGGGGGCCAGAGCCGACTGGTTCAGGGCCGGGCAACCACACGCGAAAGCGGGTTGCCCGGTGGTCGGCGAGGACGAGGACTACGGCTCAGCGCGCATCACGATCGACCTGGACGACACCGGGATCGTGGCTGATGCCCGGCTGCTCGGCCAGCGGATCCAGAACGCCCTGAACCGGGCCACGAACGGCATCGCCCGGCAGATCCAGCGGAACCTTCAGAACAGCCTGCGCAACGTCTCGGTGCGGATCCGTGTGGATCCGGACCTGAGCCGGTTCGACGCTCAGCTTCTCGCCGGGCTGTCCGGGATCGACTCGCTGAACATCCCCGTCGCGCCGGACCTGACGGTGTTCATGGAGCGGCTGCGGGCCGCTCTCGCGGACGAAGAGGTGTCGATCCGGGTCGTCCCCGACCTGGACGATTTCGACGCGCGGATACGGGCGCACAACACGCCGGACGTCGATGTCAACGTCAACGCGGACCTCGACGGGAACCGGCTCACTCGGGCGCTGGGCAGCCTGGGCCGGATCGTCGGAGGCATCGGCCGCAGCCTCGCGTCGGGGCTGAGACTTGGCGCGCTCGGCTTGGCGGCGGCCGGCGCGGCTGGAGGGGTCGCCGCTCTGGTCGGCGCGCTCGCCCCCGCGGTCGGCATCGTCGCGGCGGCCCCGGCCGTGTTCCTCGCCGCCGGGGCTGCGATCGGCACGCTGAAGCTCGCCCTTGACGGTGTGGGTGCGGCGTTCTCCTCGGCGCTGACCGGAGACGCGAAGGCCTTCGAGGCGTCCCTTGAGGGTCTGTCCCCGGCCGCGAGGGCAGCCGCCCAGGAAGTGCGGGCGTTGAAGCCGGCGTTCGACGCGCTGAAGTCCAGCGTCCAGGGCGCGTTCTTCAAGCCGCTGACGGGCGACATCACCGCGGCGGCGAACGCGCTGAAGGGGCCGCTGAAGACCGGCATGACGGGCCTGTCCGCCGAGTTCGGGCGGCTCGCCTTTTCCGCGCTCGGGTTCGCCAAGTCGTCCACGGCGGTCGGACTCGTCCGGAACGTCTTCGCCGGGCTGAAGACGGAGATCACCGGGATCAAGTCCGACACGATCGACCGGCTGCTGACGTCGATCGGCCGGTTCGCGTCGTCGACGCTTCCCGCCTTCAACGGCCTGGGCGCCTCGCTCGACGGGGTGATCAACCGGTTCGCCGCGTTTCTCGAGCGCGCCACGGCCGCCGGGTCAGGGCTGACGTGGATCCAGAACGCGATCACCGTCTTCCAGCAGCTCGGCGCCATCGCGTCGAACGTCGGGTCGATCTTCTCCGGCATGTCCGAGGCGGCCAACAGCGTCGGCGGGGGGCTGCTGGCCAACCTTCAGACGATCACCGGGCAGATGGCGGCGTTCGTCCAGTCGATGGCGGGCCAGGAGGCGCTCGGGAACATCTTCGCGACGCTTGGGGAGGCCGCCCGGCAGGTCGGTCCGATCCTCGCCGCGCTCGTGACGCAGGTAGGGGCGATAGCCCCCGCGGTACTGCCGATCTTCAGCGCGCTGGGCCCGGCGATCCTGACCGTGGTCAACGCCTTGGGCCCTGCCATTCAGGCGCTCATGCCGGGCATTCAGGCGCTGGTCGACGGCCTCGCGCAGGGCCTGGCGCTGGTCGCCCCGGCGCTGGCGCCGCTCGGCGCGGCGATCGGGCAGATCGCGGTCGCCCTGGCGCCGGTGCTGCCGCTGGTCGGGCAGCTCGCGGCGTCCCTGGGGCAGATCCTCGCTCCGATCCTGTCGGCGCTGGCGAGCCTGTTCCAGCCGATCATCTCGGCGCTGGTTGGCGCACTGATGCCGATCCTGCCGCCGCTGACGGCCGCGTTCGTGCAGCTGGTGACCGCGCTTCAGCCGCTGGTCTCTGGCGTCGGCCAGGCCCTCGCCGACCTCTTTACCGGCCTGGCCCCCGCTCTGCCGCCGATCGTCGCCGCGATCTCGCAGATCGTCGACGCGTTCGTGCCGTTGATCGCGCAGATCACCGGGGCCCTGCTGCCGATCCTGCCGGTCCTGTCGCAGGCGATCCTTCAGATCGTCAACGCGTTCGTGCCGCTCGTGCAGCAGATCGTTTCCGCGCTGCTGCCGGTCCTGCCGCCGCTGATCGACGCCTTCCTGGCGATCGTCCAGGCTGTCGTCCCGCTGATCCCGCCCATCGCCCAACTGGTGGCCTCCCTCGCCCCGCTGGTGGGCATGGTCGTGCAGATCGTCGGCCCGATCCTCCAGATCGGCGCCGCGTTCGTGGGCTGGGTGGCGATCAACGTCGTGGTGCCGATCATCCAGGCCGTGGTGTCGGTGCTGTCCGGGCTGCTCGGCGCCGTGACGTCCGTCGTCAACTTCATCGTCAACCTGCCGTCGATGATCGTGTCCGGGCTGTCGGCGCTCGGCGGCATGATCACCACGGCGTTCAACGCGGTCGTCGGCTTCTTCACCTCGCTGCCCGGCATGATCATGAGCGCGCTCGCCGCGCTGCCGGGGCTACTGTCCCAGGCGTTCTATGCGGCGCTTCGCGCCGTCGGCACGGCCATCGGTTTCGGCATCGGCCATGCGATCGCGCTGTTCACGCGCGTGCCCGGCATGATCTCCAATGCCCTGTCGTCGCTGGGGTCGACGATCCTGCGGCTGTTCAACTCGGCGTTGAGCGCCGCCCGCTCGGCGGTGTCGTCCGGGCTGTCGGCCGTGGGGTCGTTCTTCTCGGCGCTGCCCGGCCGGATCTCCTCGTTCCTGTCGTCGCTGCCCGGCCGCGTGTCGTCCCTGTTCCGGTCGGCCGGCTCCCAGGCGCTGGCGGCCGCGCGGAGCTTCGGCTCGCAGGTCGTGTCGTTCTTCCAGGGCATCCCGGGCCGCGTGCGAGGCGCACTGTCCGGGGCGACGTCGGCGCTGGTGTCCGTCGGCCGCGACCTCGTCCGGGGTCTGATCAGCGGCGTCAGGGCCATGGCCGGTCAGGTCGCCTCGGCCGCGAAGGAAGTCGTCTCGTCGGCCATCAAGTCGGCGAAGAGCGTCCTGAAGATCAGCTCGCCGTCGAAGGTGTTCATCCAGATCGGTAAGGACACCGGCAAGGGCTTCATCGTCGGTCTCACCGGCACGGTGGACCAGATCAAGTCCACCACGGACAAGATCGCCGCCAGCATCCGTAACGCCTTCAAGGGCAAGAAGACCAAGCTGGATGACCAGCTGCTGAAGCTGATCGCCGACGGCAACAAGCGGCTGGTGTCCCTCGCGAACCAGCGGGACTCCATCGCGAAGCGGATCGCCGACGCCAACAAGTTCGCGACGGACACCGCGGCGTCGGCGCTCCAGTCGTTCAGCCTCCAGAACCTCACCCAGGGCGGGGTGAGCATGTTCAACATCACCGAGGGCCTGGACCAGGCCATCGGCCAGGTACGGGGCTTCACCAAGCAGATCAACGACCTCGCCAAGCGCGGCCTGCGCAAGGACCTGCTGGCGCAGATCATCGCGCTCGGTCCGACGCAGGGCGCGCAGCTCGCCGGGTTCCTGTCGAAGCAGTCGACGGCCAGCCTGCAACAGATCAACAGCCTGCAAAAGCAGTTGGTCAACGCGACGAACACGCTCGGCAAGAGCGCCGCCGACAACCTGTTCGACGCCGGTAAGCAGGCATCGAAAGGCTTCCTGGCTGGACTCAAGGGCCAGCAGAAGGACATCGAGACGCTCATGGTCTCGATCGCGAAGGCCATGCAGCAGAGCATCCGGAAGGCCCTCGGGATCAAGTCGCCGTCCGTGGTGTTCGCGAAGATCGGCGACCTGACGGGCCTCGGCCTGCACAACGGCTTCCTCGGCCGCCTCGGCGACCTGGTGAAGGCGGCCCGAACGTCGGCGCGGCGCCTGACCGACGCGGTCAACGAGCCGCTGGCCGGCCTCGCGAGCACGGTGGCAGGGCCGGTGGTTCAGCCGTCCCTCGGCGACGTCGCCGGGATCGTGCCGCCCGGGTCGGGGAGGCGCAGCGCCGCCGACTTCAGCACGGTGCGGGCCCCGTTCGGTGCGTCGGTCACGAACAACATCACCGTGCAGGCCGCCAACGACCCGGAGCAGACGGCCCGCGTGATCCTTCGGCGCATCGCGCTGGCGAACCTGACCTGAGAGAGGTGTTCTGGTGCTTGCTGACTTCGTGACCGTGGGCGGTGTGGAGGTGGTCAACCACGCCCGGTTGCGGCAGTACCTACAGACGGTCGGGTCGCCGCTGACGAGCGGGTCGGACATCTGCGGCTGCGAGAGCCTCACCGCGGCCGTCCTGGACGATGACGGGCAGCCGTACACCACGCCCGACGATCCGCTCACCCCGGCCGAGTGGTACGACCCCGATGCGCCCGAGAGCCTGGAGTTCGCCGGCGTGCTGCTCCTCAGCATCGACGGGATCGATGACTCCGCGGTGGAGCGGTCGGTGAACACGGCGGTGACCGGTGGCGGTTCGATCGGCCCGGCCCGGGTGCAACCGCGGCAGATGACGTTCACGGCGCTGCTGCTCGGCTCTACGTGCTGCGGCGTCGAGTACGGGCTTCAGTTCCTCAAGGCGGCGTTGCAGGGCTGCACGGGCTCGCAGTGCGGCGGCGACTGCGTCGAGATGTACGCCTGTTGTCCGGGCGAGGCGATGACGCGGGACGAGTTCAACCGGGCGCACCGGCGGACGTTTCGGCGGGTGGCGCTCACCTCGAAGGTGAAGGTGACGGCGAGGAACGGCGACGGCTCCTGCGCGGGAGGCACGTGCTCGATAGGCGCCGACATCATCCAGGTCGAATGGACCATGACGGCCGCGAGCCCGTTCGCGTACGCGGACGCGGTGGAGCTGCTGGACGTCACGCTGCCGACCGATACCGACGGCGAGTGCATAGAGTGGTGCATCCACGAACCGTGGCTGCCGGACTGGGCGAACACGTGCAAGGACTGCCGTCTCAAGCCCTGTCGGGACAGCCAGGACAAGTGCGGCGACCCCGCCTGTGCCAGCGCGGTACCGCCGGTTCCGACGGCCCCGGTGACGTGCTTCTGCGACGCCCTCGCCGTCAACTCGGCCGCCTACGCCCTCGACCTGTCCGACCGGCCCGGGTGGATGGACGACGTGCCGCTCATCAGCGTCTACGCCGGGAGCAGCGACCTGCGGCGGCTGAGAGTGAGCCTGTTCCAGAAGACGGCAGCGGATGCGGGCTTGACGTGCGAGGAGATAGCCGAGAAGAAGCGCTGTGAGCCGTATGCGCAGTGGACGGTGAGCTACCTGGCTGCTGGATCGGAACTCGTCCTGGACGGGCAGACGTCCCGGGCTGTGCTGTTCTGCGGCGGCGAGTGCTCGTCGGCGACGACGGTGTTCGGCCGTGAGGGCGCCCCGGCGTCGTGGCCGGCCCTGGACTGCGCGGAGTATTGCCTCCTGGTGGAGACGGACGCGTTCGAGCCGCCGGCGGCGGACGCGCGGCTGTCGTTCGCGGTGTCGGGGAGGGCCCTCTGATGGCCGAACTCGGGTGCGCAGCCGAGTACACCGCCCACATCACGGACCGGGGCGGGCAGATCCTCGCGCAGGCGCAGGTCATCACGAGCCTGCAATGGTCCAGGATCCTGAACGACGCCTCCACGGCGAGCGTCACGATCGAACCGGACGGCGACTGCTGCGGCGTCCTCGGCGACATGCGGGCGATGCGCCACTGGCTGCACATCTACCGCAACGACGTGTACGTGTGGGGTGGGCAGATCCTCTTGCCGAAGTGGGGTGTCGGCACGGTGACGATCTCGGCCGCCGACATCGTGTCCGTGCTGAACCGGCGCACGCCGCACGAGACGAAGGCGTTCACGAACACCGACCTGACCGACATCGCCGAGTGGCTGATCGAGGATGCCCTCGCCCCCGACGACCCAGGCCACACCGTCACCGTCCTCGCGGAGTCCGGCATCCTCGGCTCCCGCGACTACCGAGCCAACATCGGACAGAGCGGCGACCACCTTCGCAACCTGGCGGAGACCGGCCTCGACTTCACCGCGGTCGGGGCGACGCTGCTGCTCATGCCGGACGACTGGAGCGCGAGCATCGGCCTCCTCACCGACGCGGACCTCCCCGACGGGCTGAGCGTCGAAGAGGACGGCACGGCGATGGCCACCAGGTGGATCGTCTACGGCGACGACGCCTCGGGAGTCGTGGGCACGGCCGGCGGGGTCCACCCGTACTACGGGCTGATCGAGCGGAGCATCCAGGACACGAGCATCAAGGACCAGGCGAGCGCTGACGCGGCAGCACAGTCACGGCTGAACGCATCGCTGCCGGTCCCGGTCTACATCGACAGCAGCGAGGTCACGCTGTCCCCGGACGCGGGCGTCGACATCGCCCGCCTCGTGCCGGGCTGGTGCGTGGACCTGACGACGACAGCGACGTGCCGGAACATCTCGCAGCGCATGAAAATCACCGGCCTGAGCGTGTCGGCGGACGGCGCAGGCGAGCAGGTGAAGGTCCAGTTCGGGCCCGTGAGCACCTCGGAGGACAACTGATGGCGCACCGACCGGCGACGAGACTGATCCCGGACAACCCGCTCGCGGGTGTGCTGCGCGAGGCACAGCGCTCGGCGAGGCAGCCGGGGCCACGCGGCGACCAAGGCGACGAGGGCCCTCCCGGCCCCGCGGGCCCGCCAGGGCCAGCAGGAGCGGACTCCACGGTCCCGGGACCGCCGGGTCCTCCCGGGCCGCCCGGGGCGGACTCCACAGTGCCGGGACCGCCAGGGCCTCCCGGGCCGTCCGGGGCGGACTCCACGGTGCCGGGACCGCCAGGGCCTGCGGGCCCGCCGGGGCCTCCAGGGGCGGCCTCCACAGTGCCGGGCCCCCAGGGACCTCCCGGACCTCCAGGCCCCGCAGGGGCGCCGCCAGCCGCGACCGTGGTCACCACGGGGGCCGACGGGCGGGCTACGTGGGTCTACCCGCGGGCCTTCACGCAGCCGCCGATTATCGGCGCGCTCCCCGTCGATGCGGCCCCGGCCGACGCACGAGGCCTGTTCGTGTCGCTGGAGAGCGTCACCACCACGCAGGCCGTGGTGCGGGTGTGGACGTCGACCGGTGTGCTGGTCGGCGGGCAGACGGCGGCACCGGCCGGCTCGGGGGTCAAGGTGCACGTCCTAGCGGTGGGCACCCTTGCCTGATCACCGCTCGTAAACTCGTCCCGTCGACTGGTTGAGGGCCGGACTCCGTGAACCCGAAGGGGTGTGAGTCCGGTTGCGTGCGTGTGCCGACGGGTCGTACTTCGAGATCAACGACAACGGCGAGCTGACCATGGTCCCCGGCTCGCTGGGGCTGCGGAACATCCTGTACTTCACCGCGCCGGGGACGTTCTCCTTCAAGAAGGCGTCGTATCCGTGGCTCGCGCGTGTGCGGGTGCGGGTACAAGGCGCGGGCGGCGGAGCCGCAGGCGCGAACGCGGCCGCCGACCAGTGCATCGTCCGGCCCGGCGGCGCAGGCGGCGGCTACTCCGAATCGCTGATCGAGGCGGCCGACCTGGGCGCCTCGGAGACCATCGTCGTCGGCGCGGGCGGCACAGCCGGCACAGCGACCACCGCGGGCGGCACGGGCGGCTCCTCGTCGTTCGGCGGGTTCGTCATGGCGAACGGCGGGGATGGCGGGCATGCCCTCCAGACGTCGGGGACGAGCCTCGATGTGTCCTCGGGCGCGAACGGGCCGCTGGCCGGCACGGGCGGCTGGAAGCAGGGCGGTGGTCCTGGCGGCGCGTCGATCCGGCTGAACGGTACGAACGGAATGTCCGGCGTGGGCGGCGAGTCCGTCATGGGGCACGGCGGTCAGGCCCGCGCCTTCGAGACGGACGGGGCGTCGGGCCGTGGCGCTGGTGGCGGGGCCGGTGGAGCGCTGTCGTACGGCGGCGCGGTCGACGGCGCGGCGGGAATGCCGGGCGCCGTGATCATCGAGCTGTACGGCTGAGGGGGAGAGGAACCATGGCTAGGTGCCAGTGCGGCGGCGGCGACTGCAACTGTGTGGTGGTCGCTGGCGACAACACGACGGTCACCGGGTCGGGCAGCACGCTCAATCCGTTCGCGGTCAGCGCGGTGACGAACTGCGCCGAGGTACGGGCCTGTCTGTCGAACGCGCGGGGGATCAGCTACAGCGCGACGACGGGGCAGATCTCTGTCGACCTGTCGGAGGACCCGGGCAACAACCTCGTGGTGCGCCCGAACGGCCTGTACGTGCCGACGGGCGCGGCGACGGTGACGACGGGCTGCGGCCTGACCGGCAACGGCTCGGCGAGCTCCCCCGTGGCGGCGAGGACCCAGACGTGGTCGTACGCCTGCCCGGTCAACACGGCTGGCGGGGGCGTGTACTGCGACGGCAACGGCGTCCTGCGCAGCGACCCTCCGGCGCGCATGAACACGTACACGGCGTCGATGAACCAGACGTACAACGACCTCGCGGTCCCCGCCACGGATACGACCGTCGCTTCGTTGTCGCTGACGCTCCAGAACACCGACACCTGCCGCCCGGCGATCGCCATGGTGTGGCAGGACGTGGACGCCGACGTGTTCCTGCCGTCCGCCGGGAACGGATCGGGCGCAGCGTACGGGATCAGCGGCGACGACATGTTCGCGATGCAGAACCACGGCGACGCGCCGCTGAACGCCGTGCACGCCCAGGTCGGGAAGCTGATCAACGTCAACGTGCCAGCGGGCGGGTCCGCGACGACCGTCCTGAACATCACCATGGGGCGCGGCTTCGGCGGTGCCACGTACTCGCGCATCCAGGCCCGGCAGCAGGCCTGGGTGTTCTCCCTGCCGAACTAAGGAGATGGCTGTGCAGACGAGCCGGTACTTCAGGAACCTCGACGGCACGGTGCTGATGCTGTCGGGTGAGAACGTCGAACCGTCCGCCCCGAAGGTGGACGGCATCGAGGAGATCACGGCCGCCGAGTTCGATGCGTCGATGGCCGCCTACCAGGCGGCCAGGCAGAAGGCCGTTGACGACGCGTTCGCGGCCCGGCAGGCGGCAGCGAAGTCCGCGTACTCGGTGCTGTCGCTTCTGCCCGGGATCGGCCCGGAGACGGCGAAGTACCTGACCCGGTACACGCCCTGAGCACTCTTAAACTGGGGTCGCTGCTGGTTGTGGGCCGGGCTCAACTTGACTCCCCTCGGAGGGGCCCATGGCGAGCTGCAAGTGCGGCGGCAGTGCCTGCAACTGTGTGGTGCGGGAGGGGCCGGGCTCGACGGTCACCGGGGCGGGCACGACGACGAACCCGATCACGGTCGGCGCGAAGGTTTCCCCGACGCCGGGCAACACGCTGACGATCGACTCCGGCGGCCTGTACGTCCCCGCCGCTTCCCTGACGGCGGGCTGCGGCCTCACCGGCACCGGAACCGCAACGGACCCGGTCACCGCGAACACGCAGACGTGGCCCTACGCGTGCCCCATCGGCAACAACAGCTCGGGCATCTACTGCGACCCGGCGACCGGCGAACTCAAGGGCGAACCGCCCCTGAAGCAGGACTACTTCCACAACGAGAGGAACGACGTCCTCGCGACGCCCATCCCGGTGCCGACAACGCCCGAAGAGACCGTCGACACGATGACCCTCACGGTGACCAACCCGGACCCGTGCCGGGCGGCGCTGGGCCTGCTCTTCAGGGAAATCGACCTGGACTTCATGCTGCCGCCGGACAGCGGCGCCATGGCCGGCATCGACAACGACGACATGACCTACCTGGGCAACCAGGGCAGCAGGACGATCTTCAACACCCACACGCAGGACAACAAGATCAGCGAGATCCGCCTGGCGGCGGGTGAGACGCGGACGATCTCCATGAACATCCAGGCGGGCCGTGGCTCCGGCGGCGCGGAGATCACCCGCATTCAGGCCACCCTCCGCGTGTTCCTGAACAGCATCGTCGAGGCGTGAGGAGGCGGACCCATGGCAGGAACACAGCAGACGCTCTACTACGGTGACGCGGACGGGAACCTGCGGCAGCGGGTCACCAACGAGGAGAACCCCACGACCCCCGCGGGCTGGACGCCGCTCGACGCGGAGGCGTACGCGGCGAAGCTCTCCCAGATCCAGGCCGCGGCCGCGCAGCGCCAGGCGGACATTGAGGCCGCCGAGATCGCGCAGAAGAAGAGCGCGTACGACGCTCTGATCGCCGCGAACCTCGATCCGGCGGTGGCCACGACACTGACCGGCTACATCCCCCCGACTGAGACGGTGGAGGGCTCCTGATGGTTCGGTGTTTGTTTGTGAAAAAGCTGGAGCTCCAGCCGGAGAGTGACCGGCAGGAGGCCATCAGGCCGACGCAGTTCATCGTGCACACCATCGTCGCGCCGTGGACGCCGCAGCGTACCGACGAGTACTGGCGGGACTATTTGGCCCGGCTCTGCTCCAAGTACGCGGCTGCAGCACGCAGGAGTGCGGGGTCATCCCGGAACTTCCCGAGCCCGTGGTTGCACGCGGTGCACAGTAGGCCACGGACACATCGGCCGCAGGACGTGGCGGGGCCTGAACAGCAGGTGTGGTCATGATCAATGGACAGGGTGAGCGCGTTATCGTCCGTCAGTCCGCAGATGGCGCATACGCCGTTCTGACTCGCCAACATCTCGTCGTATTGCCCGCGAGGCATGTTGTAGAGCGCCCTGCGCTGGGCGTCCCGCGCGCAGCCTCGACAGTGGCCTTGCAGCCCGTCGGGGGCGCTAGCGAGTCGGGTGAACATGTGTGGGAGGAGCCAGACAAGGCAGGTGCGGCACTGTTTCTCGCCCCGTTCGTTCCTGTCGGTCGGCTTGGCGTCACGCCTTTCCGGCAGGGGGGTCAGTTCGCGTCCCGCGTTGCGCTGCCAGTTGTGACTGGCGCACAGGCCCTTGCTGATGTACGGCCGTGTGCAGTCGGGAAACTCGCACCGTCGGGGTTCCGTCGCCGTGCGGGCGTGCACGCGGTGTGCGGATCCAGGTCCCGTGTCCCCGTGACGTTGCCAGCGGCTGTAGTGCATGGCGCACCATCCTCGGGAGTGCACGCGCACAGGGCGGTCGCATCCGTCGATTGTGCAGGTGGGCACGTCCACACCGGCGTCCCTTCGATGAAGAGGCAGGAGGCACTCTGATGGCTTGGTGCCCGTTCGCGAAGAAGCTTGAGCTTCAGCCCGAGAGCGATCAGCAGCCTGCGATCCGGCCAACACAGATGATCGTTCATAGCGTCATCGCCCCGTGGAGCGCCCAACGGCTCTACGAATATTGGAAATCTACCTCACTGGAGTCCCACTTCGGCCTCGGCTACCAGGGCGACCTGGGCCAGTTCATCGGCACGGAGACCCGCGCTGACGCGAACGCGGGCGCGAACCGGCGGGCCGACGGAACGGGTGCGGTGTCGATCGAGACGGCGTCGAACACGAAGGGCTCCGACCCGTGGACGGCCGCCCAGGTCGAGGAGCTGATCAAGCTCGGCGTGTGGCTCCATCAGCACCACGGGATCCCGCTGCGGATCTGTCGCAGCCACTCCGACCCGGGCTTCGGCTTCCACTCGATGTTCCCGCAGTGGTCGACGGACGGCACGGCATGCCCTGGGGCCGCCCGCATACGCCAGTTCCGCGAGGTGCTGTTCCCGCGGATCGTCGCCGCCGCCAACGGCCAGACACAGGAGGAAGACGTGCCCGACTATGTGAACCTCGGCCTGGCCAAGCCGTTCACGCTCAAGCCCGGCGCTTGGGACTCGATCGAGTTCACGCGCGAGTGGAACGACACGGCCGGCGACCATGCGACCGGGGGCAGCGTCTTCGTGCGCGGCGCCGCCCGGTTCACCGGCAGCGTCTCCCTGACCCTGTCCGGGCTGCAGGAAGGCGACGTCGTGCAGGTGCGCATGTCCGAGTACGAGGGTGACGAGCACCGCGCAGATCACCCCATCGACGAGGTCACGGGCACGGAGGGCGGCTCGTATCGCGTAGTGCCGCTGACGAAGCGTCTCGCCGCCGGGCGGGGCATGCGGGTGCGGCTGCTGAACCAATCGAAGCAGCCGGTCACCGTTTCCAGCGCCGTCCTGTCGGCGCTAGTGTGGAAGGAGTCCTGACATGCTGCTGCCCTCGCTGCTGCGCACCGTCGTTCCGCTGGTCGCGGGCTGGATCATCGTCGCCCTGACCGGCCTGGGGTTCAGCCTCGACAGCGACACAGCCCAGTCGGCCGTCGCGCTTGCCGTCGCCGGCGCGTACTACCTCGTGTTCCGGCTCGTCGAGCGGGCCGCCGAGAAGGCCGCATGGCCGGCCTGGGTCAAGGGCGCCGCCGGGGTGCTCCTCGGGTACGCGCGGCCGCCGCGGTACAAGCCGACCGACGATGCGCGCGAGCTGCTACGGCAGAGCCGCCCCGGGGCCTGATCGGAGTTCTTGATGCCTGATGAGCCGTCCAACGGCGAACTCGGGCGGCAGATCAGCACGCTCCACGCGCTGCTCGACGTCCGCTTCGGGGAGTTGAACACCCGCCTCGACAAGGTCGTGTCGCTGGACGTCTACACCATCCAGACGACGCACGTCGAGCAGCGCCTGGCGCAACTGCAAACGGACATCCAGCGCTGCTCTGACGCGAACACCCAACTCGAGGACGACTTCGAGCAGTACCAGCGCGACGAGTCGAAACGCCGCGACGACGAGCGGCAGAAGCGGCTGTATCAGGCCGTGGTGCCCATCCTGCTGTGCCTGCTCACGTCCGTGATCGCCATATGGGCGGTGGTGGCGAAGTGAACGCCTGGCGCAAGATGATCCGCCGTCCTCGCCTGCCGCGCGCCGAGTGGCTCATCGCCGTCACGGGCGCCGTGTTCGTGCTGTTCATGGGCTGGCTCGCCGTGCAGGTGATCACCCAGGCGCATGACCTGCGGGCGACAGCGGGCCATCTGCGGGACGCGAACCGGGCCCGCGACCTGCTGGCGGAGCAGGTGCAGCGGCTCGGCGGCAAGCCGGTCGCCGGGCCCCCTGGTTCACGCGGGGCGCCCGGCAAGAGCATCGTCGGCTCGCCCGGCCCGGCCGGCGAACGGGGAGCCGACGGACGACCGGGCGAACCCGCGCCGACCATCACGCCGTCGCGGGGTCCGTCGGGCCCGCCGGGACAGGCGGGCCAGGACGGCGCCGACTCGACGGTGCCGGGTCCGTCCGGGGCGCCGGGCGCTGAGTCCACGGTCGCCGGTCCGCCCGGGCCCGAAGGCCGCGAGGGCCCGCCGGGCCCGGCGGGACAGGACGGCAGCGACGGGCGGGACGGCGAGGACGGCCGGGCGCCCGCCGGGTGGACGTTCACCTACGAAGGCGTCACCTACAGGTGTGGGCCCGTCGACGGCTTCGACCCGGGCGCCCCGCGCTACGACTGCCAGCCTGACCAGGTGCCCCCCTCCGAGCCGAGCCCGACGCCGCAGGCGGCCCTGAGCCCGTTTCGGCGGGAATACGGGTAACCGCCTCCCCCAGACGACCCCTCGTCCTCTCCCGCTCCAGAGGGCGAGGGGTCTGCCATGCTCGGGGCATGAGCTACGACCCCGAGGAAGACCGCCGCGAGCTGGAGGCGGTGATGGCGCGTCTCCCGCGCCGCACGCCGGCTGAAGTGTTCGCGGAGATCGAGGCCGCGCGGCGGGCTGAGAGGAACGCGCCCTGGCCGGAGCCGAGCATCGTGCCCACGTCGGAGTTCCCCGCCTTCGGGGTAATCCGGTACCCGTGCCCGCTGGGGTGCGGCTGGCACCACCAGGAGGAGCCGGGGGTCGACGCTTACGGGCCGATCGTCGTGGCTGCCCCCTACGATTCGCAGGCGGTGAGTGCCGCGCTGACCGCGAGTGCGAACGAGCGTGGAGAGCTGTTCCGGGAGCGCGTGGAGGCTGCGCTCGTCGACCACTACGAGACTGCGCACCCCGGGAGGTAGGTCTCCGATTGTCAGTGTCCGGAGATACGTTGGGCACGTCAAATCCATCGTGCTGGCTGGCTTGATCGGATTTCGGAGGTGAGCCCCCGCCCGTGGCTTCTTCGGGTGGGGGCTCGCTGCGCTGCATTCCCCAACGGGCGCCCCTTGCCGGTGGTCCGATCGGAGTAGTGAGAGTTGCTGGCTCTCGGCCTGCGAGATGCGATGTACAGGTGGCTGGGAAACCGAGCGCCGACGGGCTTCGCCGTATTGCTCGTCGCCGTCACGTTCGCCGGCGTCGACACTACGGCCGCTCGTCGGCGCCTACATCCGAGGGGCGGGGCCGGCTTCAGTTGGTCAGTCTGATCGCGCTCAGCCTGCCAGGGATCGCCGCCCTGGGCGCGCTGCTGTTCACTTGGATGCAGGTCGGACAAGCCAGCAAGGAACTGAGCATCTCCGAGCACGGGCAGATCACCAGCCGGTTCAACTTTGCAGTTGACCATTTGGGATCGCAGTCCCTAGACATTCGTCTGGGCGGCATCTACGCCTTGCAGCGCATCATGCAGGACTCCCCCCGCGACCAACCGACGGTCGTGTCCGTGCTGGCCGCCTTCGCGCAAAGGCACGCAGGGTCAAGCGCAGACAGCCTGAAGAAGCCGATTGACCCCGAGGTAACTCCTACCCCGGTGGCGGATGTACGGGCGGCGATCGCCACGCTGGTCCACCGCCGCCCCAACCTCGACAGAGGAACGATCGTCGACCTGAGCAAGACCGACCTGCGTGGTCTCCGATTCAATGAAAGGGCACCCATCAAGCTCCCCAACGTGGATCTGTCCGAGGCTGATCTCCGCGAGGCTTCTCTGGCCGGTGCGGACCTGCACAAGGCCTACTTGTGGGACGTGAACCTGGAAGGGGCTGATCTGGGAGGAGCGAATCTCTGGGGTGCCTATCTGGCGGGGGCAAGCCTCCCCAACTCGTCCCTAGCGGGAGCGAATCTTCGCCGGGCAGACATGACCTGTATCGACCTATTCATCAACGAGACCGGCGCCGTAGAAGAGCGTCAAAACTGTGTGGACATGCAACTCGTCGACCTGACAGATGCTGATCTTCGTAACGCCATTATGAGCGACGTGAATCTCAGCTACGCGATTCTGTCAGGCGCAGATTTTCGTGGTGCAGACCTTGCACGCTCGAACCTGAGCAACGCGGACCTGACCAATGCGGACTTCCGTGGCGCCAAGCTGACCGATATAAAACTGGAAGGCGCCACGACGACCGGCGCGCTGGGGCTCCCCCTCGATGACTAGGCGGCCTGCTCGACGTCGTCCTACGAGATATCCGCCCACAGCTCCTGGGGATCCGCGTAGGTCGTGGAACGCTCCCTACCGGCGGGCTGGTCCGATACCGTCAGCGACCAGGTACCGAGCGGTCGCGGCGTGACGGCCGGCGGATGGCCCGGTGCGCTGGGTAGAGGGGACGTGCCCGGGGGCGTGGCGGCGGAGTCGGCTCGGGTCGGTCTGAGGCCGGAGGAGTCGGCTCATCCCAGCCTGGGGGAGGCGCGTTCAGCAGATCCCGCAGCATGCCTTCGACGTCGAGCGTCCGCATGAGCAGCAGGATCACGGTGAGTGCTGCGACGAAGTGGAACCCGTCCTTGCTCACGTGAACGACTTGCGCTGCAAGATCTGGATCGTCCGTGCGCTTCGGAGTCGCCAGCCAGGCGATCAGGTCCACTTCCACAAGGGCGTGAAGGAGCACCATCGCCGCCCAGTAGGTGCCGATCAGGGCTTTCATCAGCGCTCTCACGCCGAGCACCGTTTTTTGCCTGATCACGCGGTCCTTGTTCATAGCTCTTAGGTCCGCATGGAGGTTCTGGGAGAGCGTGGCGACTTCAGCCGTTCCCACGACCAGGACGATCGGGATGACGGTGGCCATCGTCGTCGCGAAGTCCTCTGTCATCTTGTATGCCACGTTCCGCCCCCGGCTTGTGCGCTTTCAGCCCGACGTTAGAGCAGAGCAGTTTGGTGCGTGGGGCGTTCACCGCAACGCACGGACGCTGCCGTCGTGAGCGAGCGCCCTCTTGGTGATCACGCTGCCGGTCCGACCTCGTCCCGTGTGACCTCCGCCCACTGGGCGAGGAGCTCGGAGTACGTCGCCGACCGCTGATCGTCGGCGGGCTGGTCCATGAGGTTGCGGATCAGCTCGTTGAGATCTTCGAGGGCAGGCGTCACCTGGCCGTGAGGCCGGGGAGGGGAGGACATGCCCACACCGTACGGCGCCGCACTGACATTGGGCCCGGGAGCCCTGTTCTATTCTGCGTTCGAGGTGGCGGCTGCTCGTCGCCCAGAACGGACGCGATGATGACGACGGACATTCCTCCGATGGCGGAGCCCGATCCCTCCGTGCTGACCGCACCTGGAGACCAGGTCGGTCCCTGCTCGACGTGCCAGCGGAAGACGCATAAATACGGGCGGGGCGGCTGTCCTCTTTGCTCGTACTGCTTCGCAGTGGCGTCGGCGAAGTGGGGGCCGGGCGTGAGGTGCAAGAGCCATAGCGCCTGACCGGCGGGCCGCGCGGGGAGCCGGAAACGAAGAGCCCCACCTCACTGGGAAGCGGGGCTCGTTCGTGACCCACGCAGCCGACCGCGGGTACTGTTCTGGTGTCGAAGCAGAACAGGAGCCAGTATGCACGCTCTGCCCGAAGACCGCACCGGCGTGCGGATGAAGCGCCTCCGCCTCGAACGCCACCTCACGCAACGGGCCGTTGCGGATCTCTCCGGAATCCCGTACAGCACGTACACGAAGACCGAGCAAGGCGTTATCTCGGCGACGCCGCATGTCATCGCTGCCTTCGCCCGAGCCATCCGGGTTGAGGTGGCGACAGTCGTTGGACAGCCGTACGCCGAGGAACTGCGGGCCGACGAACTCGACGTTCTGATAATGCCGGTGCGCGAGGCCCTCGATGTCTTTGACCTCGGCCCCGACCCGGACATCCAGCCCCGGTCTCTGACCGAACTGGGCGATGAGGCCGAAGCTTTGTGTGTCGCCGTACGCGCCGGCGAGATCAAGAGGGCGGCGAGCAACCTTGCCGGGCTCATCGAGGAGACGACGACAGCTGCTCATGAACTCGGCAGCACCGAGGGGTGGTTGACCCTGGCGTCGTTCTACCGGACGGCTTACGACGTCGCGACCAAGCTCGGGTTCCCCGACCTCGCTCAGCTCTCGCTCGCCCGGATGGACTGGGCCGCGCAGCGCGGCTCGGACGCCGTCATCGGTGGCATGTACCACTACATGCGGGCGCTCACCTACCTCCGTGAGGGGAAGTACCGCACTGGGCAGCGACTCGTGAACCTGGGGCTGTCGACGCTCCAACAGGCCGACGAGACGCGAGAGCGTGAGGTCGTCACGGGGCAACTCCACCTGGGGGCGTCCGTCATGGCCGGTCGCGCCCACAACAAGGACCAGGCCCTCATGCACCTCGGAGAAGCCGAGCGGATCGCCGGGGCGACCGGCGAGTCCGTACAGGTGCATTGGCTCGCTTTCGGACCGACCAACGTCAAGGTGCACCGTGTGTCGGTTCTCGCCGAACTCGACCAGTACGGCGAGGCGGTCGAGGCGACGTCAGACCTGCACATCCCGAAGGACTGGCCCAAGTCGCGGACCAGTCACCACTTCGCTGAGGTCGCTCGCGCGCAGATGTGGACCGGCAAGATCGACGCGTCGTACCAGAGCCTCCTCAAGGCGCGCAAGGCCGCCCCGCAACAGGCGAAGTACCACCCGACCGTGCGTGAGACGTACGCGAGCCTGGAGGCCGCTTACCGGCGGCTGCCTGAGAACTTCCTGTCGTTCGGGTCCTGGCTGGGAGCCGCGCACGCGTAGCCCGTAACAGTCGGTCAATCCTTGGCCCCAACTATCAACAATTCTTGATAGTTGGGGCCTTGGCGTGTCGGCACTATGTCGTCACTGGCCTTTCGACATGGAGCCGACCATGACGATCAGATACCCGGCCCAGCAGCGCACCTGTCGACGTGCTGCCGCCGGTTTCCTTGACCTTTCCCTCGACGCGCACCCGGAGTCGGGCCTGCGTGTCTGCGCCGTCGGTTCCACGCTCCCTCACAAGGACGTGATGATGAACGGATCTTCGCAGTACGTCTTGAACGGCGCCGATCGTGGACGCCAGGAGTTGGCGCAGCGGTGGCTTCTTCAGGCGGCGCCGGAAGAGCAGGTGGCGCTCAACGAGTGGAGCTGCGGTGTCGCGCTGCTCGTCGCAGGCCGCACCTGGGACGCGGTACGGGTGCCGTACGAGGTGCTCGACACCTCGTTCGACGCCGACACCGCCCCGAAGGCGCTGCGGACCTGTGTCGCCGACCTGCGGCTGGTTGGTCCGAGCTTCTGCGACCCGTACCGCCCGTACGTGTACTTCCTCGTCCAGGCCGGCACGGACCGCGTGTGGCCTGCCGAGGAGTTCGAGTCGGTCAAGGTGGAGTGTCTCGGCGGAACCGAGCCGTACGTTCGTCACATCGGGGTGCCGCCCATCGGTCGCACGGAGCGGCCCGGCTTGTTCTGGCTCATGCCGCCGGACCGCGTCGCTTGCCGGCACGTCGACGCCGCGCACCTGCTCAACGTGCTGCGCGAGAGGCTGCGCCAGTCCCTCACCGAGCCCGCCCACGGCGGCGTCCGGTGAGTGCGGCGGTCGCAGCGGAGATCGACACCGCGGCTGTCGAGCGGGCGTGTCACCGCGCCCTGTGGGAGCCGATCCCGGACCACGCGGAACTGGCAAAGCTCATCCCGGAGATCGAGGGCTACGTCCGTCAGCTTTCGCCCGAGGTGGCCGCCATCGTGCCGCGCATGCAGAGCGGGACGAAGGACGCCGCGCTGAGCACCCTGGGGCACGTGGACGAGGTCCTCGACCCTGCGGCGCCTTCCGCGAACCTGCCCGCGCGGCTGCATGACCTCGGCGTCGTCGCGCGGGCTCTGCTCGTCCTGCATAAGCAGTGCCGCGAACCGATACCTGGTGTGGTGCCGAGCGGAGGCTGGCTTCTCAGCCCCACCTGAACGCCTGGAAGCGTGACTGCGGACCCGCGCTTCCAGGGCCCGGCCCCGGCTCGTCCGTCCCCCCCCGTGGCGGATGAGTCGGGGCCCACACGGCGGCGCTCTCGCCGCTCGTCCACCGAACGTCGGCGGGGCTGGGATGACGTGCTCCTGGCCTCGTCGGCAGCAACGCCCGCGCAGCGACCAACACGGCTAGAACGCTGCGCGGGGGCGGGTCGGCCCCTTCTCGTTCCCCCACGGCGGGGCCGGCCCGCATCGCCCCATCCCACCCCCACAGAAGAGGACCGTCCCGTGGAGCGGCAATGGATCATCGGCGACTGCTGGCTCGGGTGCGAGCGCACTCAGCTCCGGGTGATCTGGCTCGGGCCGGTGCAGTGGGACGGGCAGCACGCCCCATTCCTCGTCTGCGAGGAGTGCTTAGACCGCCTCATGCGGCAGGCCCGCGCCTACTTCCTTGCGCGGCAGCCGCTCGGCGTCTGACCGGACAGGCCCGGCCCAGACAGACCGGGCACCGTGGCACTACCGACTGAAGGAGAACTCGTGACGACAGCTCTGAACCGTGAGGCGTTCCCGCTCACCCCGCCTGGAGGTCCGATCCCGTTCAGCGGGGAGGCGCCGTCGGGGCCGGCGACCCGGCCGTGGGGACTGCGGTTCGCCCGCACCCCCGACTCGACCGGCGCGGCCGTCATCCCGGCCCACTTCTACGACGCGAACCGGCAGGTCAACCTGTCGTACGACGGCGGCCTGCTGACGTGCATGGCCAACACTCACAGCCCGACGGTGCCGGACGGCTCGACGAGCAACCCGCCGCCGCTGGACGAAGGCGCGAAGGACTAACTCATGTCCCTGCCTGTCCTGGTGATCGCGGCCAACGATGACTGGCCGACCGATCGTGTCGTGACCGAGCTGACCGGCCGGGGAGTCGAGGTGTTCCGCATGGACACCGCGGACTTCCCTCAGCGGATATCGCTGACTGGCCGACTCGACTGGGGCCTCGACGGGTGGGCGGGGGATCTGGCCACCGTGCACCGCACGGTGGAGCTGTCCCGGGTCGGCGCGGTGTACTACCGCGCCCCCGGGGCGTTCCAGTTCCCCGACGGCATGAGCGGACCCGAGGAGCGGTTCGCGGCCGCGCAGGCCCGCGCCGGCCTTGGTGGTGTGCTGTCCGCGCTGGACTGCCGGTGGGTCAACCATCCGACGTTCATGGCCCGTGCCGAGTACAAGCCGGTCCAGCTCGACGCGGCCCGCGCGTGTGGGCTGCGTATCCCGCCCACGCTGATCACGAACGAGCCGGATGCGGTGCGCGAGTTCGCCGCAGAGGTGCCCGGCCCGCTGATCTGCAAGCCCGTGGCCTCCCCGGTACTGATCGAGGACGGCCAGCTCAAGGCGGTGTACACGCGCCGCCTCACCCCGGATGACCTCGCCGACCTGCGGGGCATCGAAACCACCGCCCACCTGTTCCAGGCCTGGATCGAGAAGAGCCACGAGGTCCGCCTGACGGTCGTCGGGTCGCGCATGTTCGCCACCGAGGTGCACGCCGGAAGCGACGCCGCGCACGAGGACTGGCGAGCCGACTACGGGTCACTCACGTACGCCACGACGACGGTTCCCGCCGACGTGGAGGCAGGAATGCGCCTCCTGATGGACCGGCTTCACCTCACGTACGGGGCCGCCGACTTCGTCGTTGACCCTGACGGGCGGTGGTGGTTCCTTGAGGTCAATCCCTGCGGGCAATGGGACTGGATCGCGGGCGCAACCGGGCAGCCGATCGCCGCGGCGATCGCCGACGAACTGCAAGGAGTCTGATGGACTGGACGCACCACGCCACCCAGCTCGCCCGCTCGGTGGTGCACCCCACATCTCGGTGGCACAGGCCGGTCCTGGCCACACCCCGACACGAGTTCGTGCCCCGGTGGTTCACCGCCGGCCCGGAGGGCTGGACTCCCAAGGACGGCCCTTCGTACGAGGCGGCCTGGGCACGCGCCGCGTACGCGAACCAGACCCTCGTGACCAAGGTCGGCCCGGTACACGCCGACCACGCGGCCGACGACCAGGCGGTGACGGGGCGGCCCACGTCGTCCAGCACACTGCCGGGACTGGTGGTCAGCATGCTCAGCCACGGGCAGCTCCACCCCGCTCATGAGCTGCTCGACGTCGCGACCGGCTCCGGCTACAGCGCGGCCCTGGCGTGCGCCTATCTGGGTGATCACCAGGTGACCACCGTGGACGTCGACCCTTACCTGGTCGAGGCCGCCTCGGAGCGGCTCGATTCGGTGGGCTACAACCCGAAGATGCTCGTGCAGGACGCCACCGCGGCGCTCCCCGGCGAGTACGACCGGATCGTGTCCATGGTGTCCGTGCCGTCCGTCCCCGCGTCGTGGCTGCGCGCGTTGCGGCCGGGTGGGCGCCTGGTGACCACCCTCGCCGGAACCGGGCTGATCCTGACCGCCGACAAGAGCGACGACGGCGGCGCGGTCGGCCGGATCGAATGGGACCGGGGGGCGTTCATGGCCACCCGCACGGGCGACGACTACCCGCCCCAGCTCGACGACCTGTTCGCCCAGGCCCGGGATGAGGAGGGCGAAGAGGTCACCGATTCGCCGTACCCGGTCCTCAACGTGATGCAGGCGTGGGAGGTGTGGTCGATGCTGTCCGTCACGGCCCCCGGCATCGAGCACCGCACCGGCACGGACAACGACGGCAACCCGACAGCGTGGATGCTTCACCCGGACGGCTCCTGGGCTCGCGCCGAGACGAAGCCCATAAGCCGTACGGCGACCGTCCACCAGGGCGGCCCACGCCGCCTCTACGACATCTTGGACGGCATCCGGTGGCGGTGGCTCCAGGACGGCGAACTGCCCGTGTACGGGGCCACGGTGACGATCACGCCGGACGGTGCGACGACCCTGGCCCGGGGCGGCTGGACCGTCACGCTCTGACCGGCCGGGGTTCCGGCGGCGGCACGGCCCTGGGCACACTGGCAGGGCCGTGGCCACGCAGGGAAGGGGAAAGCCCGTGGACGACGAGCCGTTGGACGAGTGGGCCGCACGTCGTGATGCCCGCCGGCCTGCGCCCGGTGACCGGAAGGCCGTCCCTCTCGGAGACGGCCCCGAACACGGGGCGCATGTCGACCCGGACGCGCCGCGCGGGATGGTGGAGTGGGACGGCCACCAGTGGATCCCGAGCGGTGTGGCCGACGACCAGGCCGTGGCCGCGCAGGAGAGCGCGCAGGACGCGGCGGAGCGTGTTGCCCTCCCGCGCTTCAGCGCTCTGCCGCCCGCTCCGGAGCGGCCGTTCAGGCCTACCCAGGTGTTCCGCAGGCCCTGAACGCGCACAGCTGTGGGCCCGGCCTCCGGAGCGGTACAGGAGGCCGGGCCCACTGCTGTGCGGAGGAGATTGAGGATGAAGGACGTCGTGGAGGGTCCCGCCGAGGTGCGGCGCCCGGACATGCGCGAGGAGTGGGAAGCGTCCTGGTATCGGGAGAGGCTGGCGGACCCGTCGCTCCTCAACACCGCGGTTGCGGTGGTCGCCAGGGGAATCAGCTATCTCGCGGTGCCGGTCGGCGGGGAGCGGCGCGGCGGTTACCTGCCCGTCCGCGAGCCGACGGCGGTCATGTTGCTGCGCCAGGCGCTCGAAGGACTCGACGGCTTCCCTTCGGTGCGGGTGCGTTGGTCGTTCCACCTGGATGCGTGCGACGTCGTCGAGTGGGGCGAGCACCCGCCGGACACAGACTGCGACGCCGAGCGCGGCAGGTTCTACGGATACAGCGAGCAGTCCATCGCTCGCTTCACGAAGGAGAGAGAAGCATGAGCAATGACCGTTCGCGGACGCCTGGTGAGGAGCCCGCCGTGCAGTACACGTCCGTTCGCGTCAGCGCGTTAGGCATGAGAGTGCGGGCCGACGGGCGTTCGGGCCGTGAGGCGTGGCGCCTCCTGTGGCGCCGGAACCCGATCGTGGCCTGTGCGGGGGCGGCATACGTCGCCCTACTCGTGGCTCTGGTCATCGCATTCGCCGCGCGGGTCGTCTGACCGGACAAGGAAGCGGACCCGGCCTCCGGGGGGGGGAGGGGAGGCCGGGCCCGCTGCTGGGGGATGGGCAGTGGTCTGTGAAGTGGCGTCAGGCCGCCGGCGAGTGCTCGGTGTCCTCCTGCTGAACGCCGAGGACGCGGCGGAGGTCGGCGGTCACGACGCGGTAGGTGCGCCCCGCTGGGATGACCTTGCACGGGAACTGCCCGGCCCGCACCAGCTCGTACGCCTTCGTGCGGCCGAACCCGAATGCCCTCCCGGCCGTTTCGACGTCGGTCGTCGGCGGCAGGTTGATCAGGTCGCCGACGGTGAACTCCTGGTTCTCCGTGCTCGCCAGCTGAGTCATGTGCGGACCACTCCCGAACAGCGTCGTGATGTTACTGCGCATTGCTGCGCGCAGTACGCACAGTACGGGATGAGTTGATAGTAGGCAACAGCTGACGTACGTTGCTGTCAGCTGGGTACGCATAAGTACGCGCGTAGTTCGCGAGGGACCTCGGGGGGTAGGCATGGCCGGAGCGCGTCGCGCTGGCGGCATTTCGAAGCGCTGCGAGTGTCGCGGCCCGGACAGTAAGCGGCTCGGTGCGAAGTGCCCGCAGCTGACGAAACGCACCCACGGCGCCTACCAGCTGCGGCAGGAAATCCCCGCCGCGGCGGACGGCACCCGCCGGACGTTCCGGCGCACCGGCTACACCACGGGCAAGGACGCGCAGAGCGACCTCGACAAGGTCCGCGCCATCCTCGATCTCGCCGACGACAGCGACGACGACGGCCACTACGCACGGCAGATCGGCGACCTGCTCGCCAAGGTCCAGAGCGACCGCGCGGACATCCCGGATGCGGCCGAGGTGAAGCGCCGCCTCGCCGGCGGTGTGGCGCTCGACAGCGACATGACCGTGGGCCAGTGGCTCGACGCGTGGGCCGCAGCGAAGAAGACGAAGCGCCGGACGACAAGCAGCTACGTCTCGCACATCCGCGTGCACCTGAAGCCGGGCCTCGGGCACTACCGGCTCGACCGCCTGAACATCCACCACGTACAGGCGTTCTTCGACGCGATCGACGATCAGAACGAGGTGGCCAGGGCGGAGAACGAGGCCCGGCGCGAGCAGGAGGCGCGCTGCAAGTGGCGCCCGGGAACCAAGGGCGGCCGGCCCTCACCCGCGGTCTCTGAACGGCTCGCCGTCGAGCGCGAGAAGCTGAAGGCGATGCCGCCGTACCGGAAGATCACCGGTCCGGCGACGAAGCAGCGGATCCGGGCGACGCTGCGGGCCGCGCTCAACGGGGCGATCAGGAAGCAGCTCATCACCTTCAACCCGGCCGAGTGGGTCGAGCTGGAGTCCGGCAAGCGTCCGAAGGCCAAGCTGTGGACGGTGCAGAACGTCGCGCACTGGGAGCGCACGGGCGAGAAGCCGTCGCCGGTCATGGTGTGGACGCCGCCGCAGCTCGGCGTGTTCCTCGACGAGGCCGAGAGCTCGCGCCTGTACTCGTTCTTCCACCTGATCGCCTTCCGGGGCCTGCGCCGTGGTGAGGGCGTCGGCATCGAGTGGACGAACATCGACCTGGACGCCGGGCTCATCACCCCCTCGCGGGCGCTCGTCGTCGACAACTGGGAGGTGTTCGAGGACGACCTCAAGACGGAGGAGTCGACGTCGACGATCGCCCTCGACTCCCTCAACGTCACTGTGCTGCGCGAGCAGCGTGCGCGGCAGCTCGCCGAGCGGGACGAGTGGAACCGGCACGCCAAGAGGGAGCGCGCGAACGGCAAGGACGTCGCCGACTGGGTCGACACCGGCAAGGTGTGGACCGAGCCTGACGGGACGTGGCTCCACCCCGAGAAGGTGTCCGAGGAGTTCCGGCGGATCTACAAGCGGGTCGGGCTGCCGCCGATCAACCTGAGGGATCTGCGGCACCTGGCGGCCACGCTCACCCATGCGGGCGGTGGCGACATTTTCGCGGTGAAGAAGGTGCTGCGGCACTCCACGATCCAGCTCACGGGCGACACGTACACCGAGCTGCTGGAGGAGGTCGACCGGGACATCGCGGAGAAGGCGGCGGGCCTGGTGCCCCGCGCTCGCCGCTCCCCGGAGGCCACGCCGCCCGAGCCGGAGAAGCCGGTCGATGGCGACGACCAGGACGACGACGAGGGTCGTGGAAGCGAGTAGAGTGCCGGGCGAGCAGCGCCCAGGCCCCGCCATCTATGCAGGTGGCGGGGCCTCTCTGCTCGCCCCATGCTCGCCCGAACGTCCCGTAACGGCTCGGAAGTACCCGGCAGAAGCCGACAGGCGCCTAACGGCGCTACCATGCTGGACAGGGCTGTGACCTGCACAGATCGGCAGTAGCCGACACTGGGCGACATTGCCCGGCATGGGGCTCCGTGGCTCGGCAGCGGACTCATAATCCGTCGGCCGTGGGTTCGAGTCCCACCCGCCCCACCACTTGCTGCCCGCGAGGAAACGATCTGCCCGGCAGTTTGGCCGGCGGTCAGGCGACTCGGGTGATGCCGGGGTTCAGGGGCCGACCGGAGCCGTGACCGGCTCGCCGTGGGACGGTGTCAGCGGGTCGTTCCGGCGGCGCAGGCCCAGCAGTACCGTCGCGGCGAGCAGGGCTGCCGCGACCGCCAGGACCGCCAGAGCCGGCTGGAGACCTCCGGCCGCGGCGCTCAGACCCGCGACGACCAGGGGGCAGAAGAACTGCCCGAGGGTCAGCGCGCCGCTCCACCAGCCGGTGCCCCGGCCGCGCTGGGTGAAGCTCAGCCGGTGAATCGCCCACACCAGCAGCGTCGGCAGCATGACCCCGGTGCTGAAGCCGGTGATGATCGCGCCGGCCACGACGACGGGCAGCGCCCCGGTCGCGAAGACGGTGGCCAGGCCGATGGCCACGCCGGCGAACTCGAGGGGAACGAGGACACGGGCCGGTCTGCCGGCCAGCCGGGGGAAGAGTGCCGAACCGGCGGCCGTGGCCAGCGCCATGAGCTGTGGCAGCCGCTCCGCACCGGCACGCCGGGCGTCAGGACGCGTCTGGAGCCGCCGCCGCGCCGTCAGGTCCTGGTTCCGTGCCTAGTCACGCTGTTCGGCGGACTGTACTTCTTCACCCTGGTCGTCGAACTGCCGTTCATCCTGGACGGGATCGGCATCGACTCCACCGCCGTCGTCGGCACCATCTCCGCCGTCGGCGACGAAACCGAAGAGCGGGGCGGACAGGGCGAGGAACAATCCCGGCAGGGCGACCACCATGGGGACCAGGACGTCGCTGCCGGCGTGCCACGGAAATGCCGTTGCATCTGCGGCTGCACGGGCGCGATGAGGGCGGATCCGAGGACCGGCATGCAGATCCCCGTCACGAGCAGCGTCAACTGGGCACGTCCTGCTGGTCGCCCGGCTGGGCCGCGGGCTGCCTGATCCGGTGCGACCGCCTGGTCCGGTGCGGGCGCCTGGTCCGGTGCGGGCGGCGACAGCTCGGTCTGCGGCCGGTCACGGTCGACGGCGTCGGTCACGATGACACACCTCCTTGTGATGTCACGAGCGGGGGCCGTGGGGGGAGGTTTGGTGGCGGCCGTCACCGTCGGGTCGACACGATCAAGATGCTGCTCTCCAGCGACGACGCGTTCGTGCCCGGCGGATCGCACCAGCTCCTCTACACCGACGAGGAGGTGCGGGCGGCCGGGGAGCAGGCCAGGGAGTCCGGTGTGTGGCTCGCCTGCCACGCGCACGCCGCCGGGTCGATCAAGCAGGCGGTGCGGAACGGCTTCCGCATCGTCTACCACTGCACGCACGCCGACGAGGAAGCGCTCGACCTGCTGGAGGAGGCCAAGGACCGGATCTTCGTCGCACCGGCCGTCGGGGTGGTCTACACCGGGGCCCACGAGGCCGCCGCGTTCGGTGTCACCCAGGAGACCGCCGAGGCCAAGGGCCTGCTGGAGACGCTCGAACGGTGGAGCAAGGTCATCCCGGAGATGCGGCGCCGGGGCATCCGGGTCCTGCCCGGCGGGGACTACGGCTTCCCGTGGAACCCCAACGGCGCGAACGCGCGCGACCTGCAGTACTTCGTCGAGCTGTACGACTTCACCCCGGCCGAAGCGCTCACCGCGGCCACCATGTACGGCGGACAGCTGATGGGCATGGGCGACGAACTGGGACTCGTCCGTGAGGGCTACCTCGCCGATCTCCTGCTGGTCGACGGTGACCCGCTGAAGGACGTCTCCATCCTGCGCGACCGGGACCGGATCACCCACATCATGCAGGGCGGACGGTTCCACAAGCGCCCACCGCGTGAGGAGTACCGGCAGTTGCTCGCGCGGGAGGGCCAGGGGGCCCGCGGCTGAGGCCGCTCATCCCGGGTTCGCCGGACACCGGTCCGGAGGGTCACGGCCGCGGCGGGGCGGGGTGCCCGGCCGCGGCCGCCGCGCGTACCTCGCTGGGCGTGACCCCGTACCGCTCGCGGAAGGCACGGCTGAAGTGCCCGGCGCTGGTGAACCCGAAGGCGAACGCGATCTCCGTGACGGTCCGGTCGTCACCCCGCTCGAGTGCGGTGTGACACCGTGTCAGCCGCAGGGACTTGATGTGGCCCCCCATGGTCTCGCCCCGCTGTGCGAAGACGTCCTGCAGCGTGCGCAACGGTACGCGCAGCTCCGCGGCGACGGTGGCGGGGCGCAGACCGGAGTCGCCGATGTGCCGGTCGATGTGCGCGCAGGCGTTGGCGAACAGTCCCGCCTGCAGTGCGGCCCGCCCGGCCACCCGGTACGGTCGCAGGCAGGCCGCGAGCAGCTCCGCCAGTACCCGGGACGCGGCCTGGCGAGCGCCCTCGTCGAGCTCTGCGGCGCAGCTCGCGACATCGTCGGCGACCGTGCGGAACAACCGCACCGCGGGCTGGTCCCGGGGCAGCTGGATCACGGACCGGAAATCGAGTGACGGGCACAGCCCCGAGGCGACGTCGCGGGGGAACAGGAGCGTGCGCTTGCGTTCCGTCTCGGTGACGGTGAACCGCCCCGGCATGGTGCTCTCCCACACGGTGACGCTGCCGGCCCGCGACTCGACGGCCACGTCGCCGTGCCTGATCAGGCTCCGGCCGGCCAACTGGATGAGAACGCCGATCCATTCGCCCTCTGTCCGGGCGATCTCGCGGCGATCCCGGCGGGCGGTGAGGGGGGCCACCGTACAGTCCACCAGCCGGGCCCGGCCGAGTTCGCAGGAGCGGACCCGGACCCGGTCACCGAGGTCGCCGGGCGGTGCCGCGGCCCGTGACTCGACCGCCCACGGCAGATGAGTGGCGGACAGCAGGGCCTCGTCCTGCTCGTGCCCGCCACGCCAGTCGAGGCGGGCCGTCCGCACTGCCGAAGTGCTCATGCAACGAGTGAACCACGCCGTCCGCGCCGTGGGACGGCCGGATTGCGCGGATCGGCAGGTTCCGTTGCGCGCGGGGATCAGCGCAGGCACCGGGCCGCCGCGAGGATCCAGGTATGCGAACCGACATCGAATTCCCGACCAGTGACGGTACCCGGCTCAGCGGCTGGCACTACGTGCCGGAAGGGCCCGGGCCGTTCCCGACGATCGTGATGGCCACCGGCTTCTCGGGTGTCAAAGAGGGAGGGCACACGCCCGCCACCGCCGAGCGCTTCGTACAGGCGGGGCTCGCGGTGCTCGTGTACGACCACCGGAACTTCGGAACCAGCGGGGGCACGCCACGGCAGGAGATCGACCCGCTGCTGCAGATGCGGGACTACAGCGACGCCGTGACGTTCGCCGAGACGCTGCCGCACACCGATCCGGAGCGCATCGGCGCCTGGGGCTCCAGCCTCTCGGGTGGGCATGTGATCGTCCTCGCCGGACAGGACCGGCGGGTGCGCTGCATCGTGAGCCAGATGCCCATGATCAGTGGCCGGGAATGCGGTCAGCGCCTGGTGCCCGCTCCGGCCCTCGCCGCGGGAGCCGCCTTTCAGCGCGCCGACCGTGCGGCCCGCATGGCCGGCAAGGAGCCGGCGATGATCCCGGTGGCCAGTCCGGACCCCACCGCGCAGGCAGCGCTGCCCACGCCCGACTCCTGGGAGTTCATCCAGGCGGAGGCCCACCTTCCCACGCACCGCAACGAGGTGACGCTGCGGTCGATGGAGCTGGTGTCCGGTTACGAGCCGGGTCTGCTCATCGAACGGGTCAGCCCCACGCCCATGCTGATGATCGTGGGCGAGAGCGACCTGGTGTGCCCGCCGGACCTGCAACTCGGCGCCTACGCGCGGGCCCGGGAGCCGAAGCGGCTGCTGACCGTGCCGGCCGGCCACTTCGACGTGTACAAGGCAGGTCCGGCCTTCGACCGGGTCTCCGACGCGGCGGCCGAGTTCTTCGCCGAACATCTGCGGTGACGAGCGCACGCCGACGGAACGAGCGCACGCCGACGGGACGAGCGCACGCCGACCAGGAGCCGCTCCAGGGCGGCCCCGCCCGTTCACCCGCCCGGCCCCGCAGCAGGGGTCGTCACACAGCGGGCCGCTGACGGCCCGTCGGCAGGATCGAGCTCACCCGTGGCGGCCGGAGTCGCCCCGTGGTGGCGCTGACGCCGGGTGTAGGCGCTGACCGCCTGCCAGAGGTCGCGGCGGTCGGTGTCGGGCCACAGGCCGGGGGTGAAGTGCAGCTCGGCGTAGGCCGTGTGCCAGGGCAGGAAGTTGGAGACGCGCTGTTCGCCTCCGGTGCGCCAGAGCAGGTCCACGTCGGGCATGTCCGGGAGCGGCAGGTGCTCCGCGAAGTCGTCCTCGGCGATCAGACCGGGTTCCAGACGGCCGGCCCGGGCCCGGTGGGCCAGGGCGGCGGCCGTGCGGGTGAGTTCGTCCCGGCCGCCGTAGTCGATGCACATCGTCACCGTGAGGCCGGTGCGGGCCCGGGTGGTGCGCTCCCGCAGGTGGAGCAGGTCGACCAGGTCGGGAGGCAGGCGGCCGGCGCGGCCGTGCCAGCGCAGCCGGACATCCAGGTCGCGGAAGGGGTCCTCGGCCAGTTCGTCGTGGAGCAGGCCGAGGATCGCGTCGACCTCCTCCGGCTCGCGGTGCCAGTTCTCGGTGGAGAAGGTGTAGAGCGTCAGGTGGCGCACGCCGATGTCCAGGGCGCCGTGGACCACTTCGCGGACGGCGGAGGCACCGGCGCGGTGGCCCGCGTGCCGGGGCAGGCCGCGCTGCTGGGCCCAGCGGCCGTTGCCGTCCATGATCACGGCGACGTGGGCGGGCATCAGACCGGGCGGGATCTCGGGGGGCCGCTCGCCGCTCGGGTGCGGCGGCGGCGGCCGCAAGGCGCCGGTGGGCGCCGGCCCGGCGGGTGCCGGCGCCCTGCCCGGGCCGGGGCGTCGCGGCGGCACCGTCAGCGGGGTCAGGCTCCAGGCCAGGGCCGCGCGGGCGCGGGCGGGGGCGAGGATGCGGGCCCGGGTGCGCAGTGCGGGCCGGGGCGGGGAGCGCAGCAGGTCCGGGCCGGCCGCGTCGACGGCGTCGAGCTGGGCGCACAGCAGGGCGGCCATCGTGTCCAGGACCGTGGCGGGCCCGGGGTGCATGCCCCGGGTGAGGGCCTCCTGGCTCACCCACTGGCGGGCCAGGCCGGTCAGGTGCGTGACCAGGGCGGCGACGGCGGGGCTCCAGCGGCGCTGCGCCAGGTCGGCCGCGGAGCCGGGGTGCGGTTCGAGGGCCTCGGCGGGCAGGAGCAGGTCGTCCTGGGCCAGGTCGGCGGCCAGGTCGGTGAGGATGTCGGTGAGCCGGACGCCGTCGAGGAACTTCTCGTAGGCCTCCCGGGTGTCCATGCGCAGGGCGACGGGGACGCCTGCCCGGTCGAGGACCGTGCGGACCAGACCGAACCAGGGCAGCAGGTTTTCCCGGCCCCAGGCGCGCCACTGCGCCCAGTCGGCGAAGTGCCTGCCGCGGGTGTCGTCCCGGACCTGGGCCATGGCGTCCCGCAGCTCGGACAGGTCCAGGCGCCAGCGGTTCGCGGTGTCCACCAGCGCGTGTCGCACGGGGTCAGGGCTGGAGCCGGTGGGCAGTTCGTGGTGCAGGGCGGTGATCCAGGCCTCGACCCGGGCGGCCCGCTCGGCGGCGGGTGCGGTGCGGTCGTCGCCCAGGTCGTCGAGGGCGTTGGCGGCCGCCCACAGGGCGTGCAGCGCCGGGCGCAGGGCCGCGGGAACCAGCTGGATCAGCGCGTACTCCGCCGGGTCCTGGTCCTTCGTCCGGCGTCGGCACAGCCGGTAGGCCGCCCGCAGGGCCGGGTCGTCGCCGGTCACCGGGCGGTCGGCTCGCTCCGGGGGTTCGGAGGTCGCTTTCCGGTCCGCCGGTGCTGTGGTCGCGGGGGGCACATCGCTCACACCGAGGACGATACGTCCTGGTTGACCGAGTGGATCACAGGGGCCGGGCGCGCGTCAGGGACGTACCTCACGGCCCCGGTCCCGGATCCGGCCGTACGGCCTCGGTGATGCCGGCCCGGGCCGCTTCGAGCTGGGCGGCGAACGCGATGCCGAGGAACAGCACCACACCGGTCAGGTTGGCCCACAGCAGCAGGGCGACGAAGGCGGTCAGCGGCCCGTAGACGGCGCCGAAGGAGCCGCTCTTCGCGACGTAGAGCGCCAGCAGCCAGGTGGCCGTGATCCACAGCACCAGATGGACCGCGGAGCCGAACGCGAGCCAGGTGTAACCCGGTTGGTCCCGGCGGGGCGCCCAGCGGAAGATCACCGAGGAGGCGACCCAGGCGAGCAGCACCCCCAGCGGCACGTCCAGGGCCTCCCACCAGCCGAGCCAGGTGGAAGACCAGCCGAGGGCCTGCACCACCGCACCGCCGACGGCGTCACCGGCCACGAGGACGAGGAACCCCAGCACCATCGGCATGCCCGCGGCCAGGGCGAGGAGCAGTGACCGGCCGTACTTGGCCAGGAAGGGCCGGTCGCGCTCGATGCCGTAGATGCGGTTGGCGCCGCGTTCGACCTGGGCCATCGCCGAGGCCAGGTTGAGCACGGCGAACACCAGGCCCAGCCACATGGCGACGGCGCCCCAGGCGCCGGAACCGGCACTGCGCTCGGTGCCGTGCAGGGCGTCCTCGACCAGACGCGTGCTGGCGCCGGGCACGATCCGGCCGAGGGTGAGTTCGATGATCCGCCCCACGCTCTCGGTGTGCACGGTGGTGGCCACGCCGACCAGGGCGATGGTGAACGGCACCATGCCCAGGACCACCTGGAAGGCGAGGGAGCGGGAGTTGCTGAAACCGTCCGCGTAGCGGAACCGGGTGAACGCGTCCACGAGCAGCCGGCGGCCTCCGTAGCGCCGCAGGGCCGTGAACGCCTCGTCCCCGGAGAGTTCCTCCCCGATCATGTCCCGTGTCTGCGGAACGTGCACTGCGGTGCCCATCGAGAAGGTCTCCTTCTGCCTGACCTGCGTACCGGACCAGCATGCCGGGCGGCACGGCCGCGCGGTGGGTCAGAAGGGCATGCGGCCCCGGGTGCGGCGGCCGGCCGAGCCGCTGCGGCTCACCGCGCGGGAGCTCGTGTGGAAGGGCTTGGCGAAGAGCCGGCCCAGGACGCCGGGCGCCTTGCCGCCGGCCCGGGCGCCCGCGCCGAGCGAACGCTGGGTGCCGCGCTCGGGGTGGCGCGAGAGGCGGGGGACGAGGAAGGCGAGCACGGCGAGCAGCACGCACCCGGCGATGACGACGGCGACGATCACTGATAACTCCCTTGACTGGTAGGGAAGATACGAGTTCCCCGCCGGGCCGCCCGTATGTGCGCGCCTCCCTTACCGGGCCTCTTCCGTCATGGGGACTCCTCCGTCGCGGCGCCCTCGGGCGGGTCGCTCTCGCCCGCGGTGTTCTCGTCGCCGCGGTCGCCCTCCGCCTGGGACGGGGTGGGACGCGGGGTCGTGTCCTGCTCGTCGTCGCGGTCGCCCTCGGCCTGGGACGGGGTGTGGTCGCTCATCGTGTACCTCCTCGCGCGGCAGTCTGCTGCCGGGTACCCCGGTGGGCCCGGGAACACCGGTCCCCGGGCCCCGGCCACGCAGCCCCTCAGCCCCGGCGGCGCCTCGCCACGGCCCGCTGCAGCGCCGTGCGCAGCTCGGCCGGCGGCGCCGGGCCGTCCGCCTCCGCGCTCGCCGTCACCGCCGCCGCGACGTCCCGCAGTTTCGTGTTCGACAGCTGGGACGTCTCCCGCAGGATGTGCCACGCCTCGTCCGACGCGCAGCCGTGCGTGGCCATGAGGATGCCCCGCGCCTGGTCGATGACGGGGCGGGAGGCGATCGCCTGGCGCAGCTGCTCGACCTCCTCCTGGAGGACGTGCAGGCACTCCGCGCGTTCCAGGGCGACCGCGGAGACGGTGCGGACGGCCGGTGGCGCGGCGGCGGCCGGGCCCGTGGTCTCCAGGCCGGTCAGCGGGTCGGTCGTGTCCAGGCCCGCCAGCTCCAGGATCCGGCGCGGCTGACCGTTCCAGTTCGTCGCCGTCACCGTCAGCGCACGCCGCCGGCCGTGGTCGGCCAGCACGTCCAGAAACTGCAGACCCGCCGTGTCCATGAAGTGCACGCCCCCCATGTCCAGGTCCACCCGCGTGACGGTGGCCGGCAGGCCGGCCAGGGTTCGCGCCAGGATGTCCGCGCAACCGTGGACGAGCTCACCCCGCGGGGTGAGCTCGGCGTGATCCGCGTCGACGCGGCCACGGATGACCAGGGTGTCCAGCCCTCCCGTGAGATGTGGTGATGCCGCTGAGGTCATGTCACCGCCTTGTCGGTCCTCGTCGGTCGTGTGCGTCTCGCCGGACTGCACGACGTCTCTCGCCCCCGTGGACGTCCGTGTGAGCTGCGCCTGCCCGCCGTACGGCTTACTACACACCCTTTCGGGGAATGAGCTTCTGCCGTACGGGTACGAGCGCTGTGGTCCGGAAACGTGGGGAGAGGGCCTCGAAGACTCGGCATCGGCTCTCGGCGGCCGGCCCCGGGCCGGGCCTGGCGGTGTCCCCACTGGCCGGGCAGCAGGGCGTCCGGGCGGCGGGGGAGGTCGGCCTGACGACGCGTGCGATCTGGGAAGGCGTACTGGAAGAGGCTGTTCGCGAAGGTGAGGACGTGTACTACCTGGAGCTGTCCGACGTGACGTTCGTCGACGTCGCGGGCGCCGGTGCCCTCGCGGCCGCCGCCGGGCAGCTCACAGACGGCCGGAGGTTCGTGGTGAGCCGTCCGCCTGCGGCCCTGCGGCGGACGCTGGACCTGCTCTGGCCCGGACAGAAGGGGATCGAGGTGTCGACGTCGTGACCACCGCTGCCACCGAGCCCTTCGGCCCCCTGGACCCCTTCACCCACCCAGCGCTCTTCTACCGGGACGAGCAGGAGTACCTCGACGGCACCCTGCCCTTCGTGCGCGACGGCCTGGACGCCGGCGAGCCGGTCGCGGTCGCCGTGCCCGGCAAGAACCTCGCCCTGATCAGGGACGCGCTGGGGGACGCCGCCGAGGCCGTGCGCCTGCTGGACATGCGCGAGGCCGGACGCAACCCCGGGCGCATCATCCCGGGCGTGCTGCGCGCCTTCGCCGACGCCCAGCCCCCGGGCCGACGGGTACGGATCATCGGCGAGCCCGTATGGGCGGGCCGTTCCGACGTCGAGTACCCGGCCTGCGTCCAGCACGAGGCGCTCATCAACGCCGCGTTCCAGGGCCGGGCCGCGACGATCATGTGCCCGTACGACGTGGCGCGGCTGCCCGAGCACATGGTCACCGATGCGTACGCCACCCACCCCACGGTCATCCACCCCGGCTCCCGGACGGAGCAGGGCAGCGCGGCGTACGCCCCCGAGGACGTGGTCGTCCGCTACAACGAGGCGCTGCCGCCCGTGCCGGAGGCGCTGATGTTCGCCTTCGACTCCGACTCCCTCTCCCACGCCCGGCACGTGGCCGTCGGGGAGGGCGCGCGGCTCGGCCTCGTCGGCGTGAAGCTCGACGACCTGGCTCTGGCCACGGCCGAGCTCACCACGAACAGCGTGGTGCACGGCGGCGGTGCGGGTGTGCTCCGGGTGTGGTCCGAGGACGGCTACGTGGTCTGCGAGGTCCACGACGAGGGGCACCTCACGGACGTCCTGGCCGGACGCCGGCCCGTGCCCCGCGAGCAGCGCGGCGGGCGCGGGGTCCTGCTGGTCAACCTGATCGCCGACCTGGTGCGGGTGCACCGGAGTGACAGCGGGACGACCGTACGCTGCTGGTTCGCCCGCTGACCCGCCCGGTCGGCTCCCGGCCCACGGGAAGCGCTCGGGCTCTCGGCGTCGGCAATTAGGGGGTCGGGTACTCGACGGCCGGCGCTCGGGTACCCGGCGTGCACGGTCGGCGCAGGCTCTCGGCGTCTGCTGCCGGCGCTCGGGCTCTCGGCGCCGACGCCGGCGGTCAGGCACTCGGCGTCGGCAACCCGGGGGCCGGGCGCTCGGCGTCGGCGGCCGGTGGTCAGGTACCCAGCGGGTCCAGCGCCAGCGGCGCGATCCTGCCCTCCAGCATCGCGCCGAGTCCCTGCACCGCGCACACGTCCGGCCGCTCGGCGATGTGCACCGGCATGCCGGTGGCCTGCCGCAGCATCTGGTCCAGGCCCGGCAGCAGGGCGCTGCCGCCGACCATCATGATCCCCCGGTCGGCCAGGTCGGCGACCAGGTCGGGCGGGCAGTCCCGCAGCACCTTGCCGATGCCGTCGAGGATCGCGGTGAGCGGCGTCTGGATGGCCTCCCGGACGGCCGCGGTGTCGACCTGGACCGAACGCGCCAGGCCCGTGGCGACGTCCCGGCCGTGGATCTCCGTGGAGGCCGGGCCCTGCGCGGTGAGGCCGTTGCCGGACAGGGCCAGCTGCAACGGCCGTACCGACTGGCTCGGCAGCATCAGCTCGTGCTCGTGACGCAGGTGCTGCACGATCGCGTGGTCGACGGCCTCGCCGCCCACCGGGATCCGCTCGGCGGTCACGATCGAGCCGAGGGACAGCACGGCCACCTGCGTGGCCGCCGCCCCGCACACCATGATCATCGTGGCCTCCGGCTGCTCCACGGGCAGCCCGCAGCCGACGGCCGCGGCGATGAGCGTGTCGACCAGTTCCACCCGGCGCGCCCCCAGCCCGACGAGCGTCTCGATCGCGGCCCGCTGGGCCAGCGGGTCGGCGTCGTGCGGGGTGCAGGCCGCGGCCCGCAGGATCGGCTTGCGGCGCAGCGCGCGGCGCATCTTGTCGCCGAGCAGGTGCCGCAGCATGCGCTGCGCCATCTCGATGTCGACGACGGTGCCGCCGGAGACCGGCCGGACCACCCGGATGTAGTGCGGGGTGCGGCCCGTCATCTTCTCGGCGAGCTCGCCGACCGCGATCAGCGCGCCGGTGCGGGTGTTCACGGCGGCGGCGGACGGCTGGTCGACGACGAGACCGGAGCCCTTGACGTAGACGCGTGTGCGGGCCGCCCCCAGGTCGACGGCGAAGTGGCAGCGGCGCAACTGCTCCAGACTGGCGGTCATGGCAGGTCCTCCCGAGAGCACAGACCGTGGGGGGCCGCCAGGTGGCGGGCCTCGCATACGTGGGTCCGCCGTGTGGCGGGCCTCCTTCGCATCGTGCTCGGGAGGGGCCCGGGCCGCCTTTCCTGGGGGGCCGGGCGGGGCGCCGCCGAACGGGGGGTTCGAGGGACGCGGGACGTCCCGGCCCGTGTTCCCGGAACGGGGGCGTTCACCGGGCTCACCCACCGACGGTCCCCCGGATCACCCCCAGTTCCACCAGGTCCTGCGGCCGGATGCGCAGCTGGTCCGCCGTCGACTCCACCTCACGCGGGGGCCGTTTGAGGATGGCGGCCGCGAGTTCCGGCGCGATCACGGAGAAGTAGCTGTCAGGGGTGGCCCAGGTGTTGCCGGGAGCCGCCAGGGCCAGGGCGCCGCCGGAGCCGCCCTCACCGATCACCAGTGTGGTCACCGGCGTGCGGACGCCCGCGACCACCCCGAACAGGTCGGCGATCGCCGCGCCCACGCCCTGCCGCTCCGCCTCCGCGTCGTTGGCCGCGCCCGGGGTGTCCACCAGCGTCAGCACCGGGATGCCGAGCCGGTCGGCGAGGCGGATCAGCCGGGCGGCGGTGCGGTAGCCGGCGGGGCGGGTCGCGGTCCCGGTCTGTGCGGCGTACGCGACCGTACGGCCCTCGTGCGTGCCGAAGCCGCACAGCATGCCGTCCGGGTCCGTGCCGCCGCAGCGGTCGCCGCTGATGGCGACTCGGTCGGTGAAGTAGGCGTCCAAGTAGGCGGCGGCCCGCGCCCGTCGGGGCGAACGGGCACGGCGCACGGCGTCCCAGCCCGTGGTGGGCAGGACCGTGGACCCGCCGAGCGGTTCGGGCGGCGGGGCGGGCGTGGTGGACGGGCATGTCAGCAGCCGCAGCCACCGCCCCAGCGTCTCGCGCAGCTCCCGCGGTCGTACGACCGCGTCCGCCGCGCCCGCCGCGACCTGTGCCTCCGCCGTGTACGCCGCCGGGTCGGCGTCCGCCGGGCGCACCCGGGAGCCGGCGAATCCGACCTGGGCGCCGGGCAGCGCGAGCGTCACGTCGGCGCCCGCGCCCAGGGTGGCCCAGCCGCCCCCGGTCGTCGGGTCGCGCAGGATCGCGACCTGCGCGAGAGAGGCCTCCCGCGTGAGCGCCGACTGGCGGGCCACCCGCTGGAGTTGGGTCAGTGCGAGCATGCCCTCCTGCATGCGGCTGCCGCCCGTCGCCACCAGCGGCACCACCGGGAAGCGACGTTCACGGGCGTACGCGTACGCCGCCTCCAGCCGGTCGCCGGTGCGCTCACCCAGGGAGCCGCCGAGGAAGCCGAACTCGAACGCGATCAGCACGGCCCGGGTGCCGCCCACGCGGGCGGTGCCGCAGACCACGGACTCCTGCTCGCCGGTACGTTCGGCGGCACGGGCGCGGGAGGCGTCGTAACCCGGCCAGGCGAGCGGGCCGTCGGGCCTGGAGTGCCCCGGCGGGGCGGGGAGTTCGGCGAAGGTGGCGTCGTCGGCCAGGGCGGTGACGACCTCGCGGGCGGAGCGGAACTCAGTCATGGGCCAGCGCCCGCTTCATGATCTTCCCCATGTCGTTGCGGGGCAGCGCGTCCAGGTGGTGCACGACCCGCGGCCGCTTGTGCGGAGCGAGCCGCCGCGCCACGTGGTCCGCCAACTCCTCCAGCCCGGGCGGCGCCTGGGGGTCCGCCGGCACGATCCACGCCACGATCCGCTCGCCCAGGTCGGCGTCCGGCTCCCCGGTGACGGCCGCCTCCCGCACCCCTGGGTGTTCCAGGAGCGCGTTCTCGATCTCGCCGGCCCCGATCTTGTAACCGCCGCTCTTGATCAGGTCGGTGGCCTTGCGGCCGACGATCCGGACGTAGCCGTCGGGCTCGCGCACCGCCATGTCGCCGGTGCGGAAGAAGCCGTCGGCGGTGAAGGCGGCGGCGGTGGCGTCGGGGCGGTTGAGGTACTCGGTGAACAGGTTCGGCCCGCGCACCTGGATCTCGCCCACCGTCTCCCCGTCGCGGGCGGTGACCTCCGAGCCGTCCTCCTCGGCCAGGCGCAGCTCCACCCCCGGCAGGGGCACGCCCACCGTGCCCGGGCGGGCCTCGCCGTCGGCGCGGACGCTGGTGTTCATCAGTGTCTCCGTCATGCCGTAGCGCTCGATCACCCGCCGCCCCGTCGCGGTCGCGATCCGGCCGTGGTCGTGGACCGGCAGCGCGGCGGAGCCGGAGACCAGCAGCCGCGCCCCGGTGAGTGCCTTCACCAGTTCCGGGTCGCTCGTTACGGCCTCCGCGATGCGGTGGTACATCGTCGGCACGCCGAACAGCATGGTCGCCCCGGCGTTCAGCTCGCGGGCGACGCCCTGGGTGGTGAAGCGGCCCAGGTGGCGCACCGACCCGCCGCGCCGCAGCGGGCCGAGGATGCCCAGGACCAGGCCGTGCACGTGGAACAGCGGCAGTCCGTGGACGAGAACGTCGTCGCCGGTCCACTGCCAGGCGTCGGCCAGGGCGTCCAGGGTGCTCGCGACGGCCCGGCGCGGCAGGACGGCGCCCTTGGGCGGGCCGGTGGTGCCGGAGGTGTAGACGATCAGCGCCGGGGCGTTCTCGTCGGCGTGCTTTTCGGGGACGGGGCCTGAGCCGTGGACGTCGATGTCCAGGCGGGGCAGATCCCTCACGGGAGACGGGAGTTGGTCGTCGGGTGCCGTGAGCACCAGGTCGGGTGCGCTGTCGGACAGGATGTGCCCGAGCTCCTTCTCGCCGGACTTGGGGTTGAGCGGCACGGCGGGGACCCCGGCCAGCAGCGCGGCGACGACGGCGACGGCGGTCTCCAGGGTGGGCGTCGCCCAGACGGCGACCCGGCGGGCGTCCCCGACGCGTTCCGCCGTCGCGCCGGCCGCGGCGGAGAGCTCTCCGCAGGTCAGGGAGCGCTCGCCGAACCGCAGGGCGGGCGCCTCGGCGGAGCCGCTGGTCAGGGCCGGGAAGAGGGAGGTCACGCGGCACATCTCCTTAGCTTTGGCCTGTTCACGGGGCATCGGTAGGGCTGTCCCCGGCCGGGGACGGCCATCACCGGCAGCCGCCGCCGGGGCGACCGCGACCACGATCCCTCCGTACACCATCCGCCGGCGGAAGAAACGTGCGCACCGAGGGCGGTCTGCGCGCCGGCGGCCGGCTGCGGCCCGAGCGGGACCTGGTCCAGCGGCTCGGGGCCGGCCGGGTCTCGGTGAATCACCCGATCGCGATCGCCGCCGGGCAGCCCCGCCGGGCGGCGACGGCCATGCGGCGCCCCGCCCGCACGGCGGCGAAGGTGCGGCTGCTGGACTGCGAGCCGGAGGAGTCCTAGGAACCCGCGCGGACGGCGGCCTCCACCACGTCCGCCACCACACAGCTGACGTTGTCCGGGCCACCCGCCGCGTTCGCCGCCTCGACCAGGGCCCGCACCGTCTCGTCGGGGGAGGCGGGCGAGGCGAGGAGCTCCTGGACGCGGGTGTCGGGGACGACCGCCGACAGGCCGTCCGAGCACAGCAGATACCGGTCGCCGGGGCGGACCTCTTGCAGGCGGAGGTCCGGGGCCGTGGGGGACCCGCCTCCCGTGAAGGCCTTCAGGAGCAGGGCCCGCTGGGGATGTGAGGCCGCCTCCTCGGGTGCCAGCCGGCCCTCGTCGACCATCGACTGGACCAACGTGTGGTCGTGCGTGATGCGGAACAGTTCGCCGTCGCGCAGCAGACAGGCGCGGGAGTCGCCGATGTGCACCAGCGCCAGCCGCGAGCCCGTCCACAGCAGGGCCGTCAGGGTCGTGCCGACGTCGTCGGAGCCGTCGGCGGCGTCCCGCACGGCCTGTTCGGCGCCCCACCGCCTCCTCGAGGATGTCGAGGACACCACCGGCGGGGACCTCGTCGGTGTCCAGGAAACGCAGCGCCTCCACGGCGGCACTGCTCGCGGGCGCGCCCGCCGGTCCGAAGCCGTCGGCCACGGCGAGCAGCCGGGTGCCCGCGTAGGCGGTGTCCTGGTTGGCGGGGCGCACGCGGCCGGTGTCCGAGTGGGCGGAGTAGCGCAGTTCCAGCATGGCGGTGTCCTTCCCGGGCCCGTCCGGGCCCGTCGTCAGGTGATCGACCAGGAACGCGGCGAGGTCGCGCCGGACCGCCGTCTCCGCCTCGACGCGCGCCCAGTAGGCGCGGATCTCGCGGGCGGCGGCCGACGGGGCGCGGTCGTGCAGGAGGCACACCCGGCGGATCTCGGCCAGCGGCATGCCCAGTCGCCGCAGCCACGCCACCAGCCGGGCCTGCTCCAGCTGGGCTGCCGCGTAGTACCGGTATCCGGTGTCCGGGTCCACGCGGGCGGGCCGCAGCAGGTCCAGCTCGTCGTACAGGCGCAGTGCCTTCGGCGAGAGCCGGCTCGCCTTCGCGAACGCGCCGATCGTGAGCATGGCCATGCGTCCCCCGCCGTTCTCGCGTCCAGCGCGCTCGTCCGTTCCGCCACCGATGCTGGGGCTTCACCGAAGGTGAAGGTCAAACGGGGTGTCGCGGTTCCGGACGGGATTGTTAGCCTGCGACGGACATCGAGTCGATCGTCCGTACGAGGAGGGAGTCGCCGTGGCCGGCACCCCGCGCATCGCCGTCGTCACCTACGACCCCCGCGGCGAGCAGCACAAGGACCGGGACCTGCCGGTGCTGGTGGACGCGCTGCGGGAAGCCGGGGCCGATGCCGCGGCCGTCGCCTGGGACGCCCCGGGCACGGACTGGGCCGGGTTCGATCTCGCCCTGCTCCGCTCCACTTGGGACTACAGCTGGCGCGCCGGGGAGTTCACGGCGTGGGCCGAGCGGTGCGCGAAGGCGACCCGGCTCGCCAATCCGGTCGGTGTCGTGCGGTGGAACGCCGACAAGCGCTACCTCGGGCAGCTCGCCGAGGCGGGAGTGCCCGCAGTGCCCACCCGGTACTTCGCACCCGGCGACCCCGTCGCCCTGCCCGCCGACCGCGAGTACGTCGTTAAGCCCGCCTCCGGGGCCGGTGCCCGGTACGCCGCCCGCTACCCGGCCGGGGAGCGGGACGCCGCCGTACGGCAGATCGAGCGCATGCACGCCGAGGGGTTCACCGTCATGGTGCAGCCCTACCTGAGCGGCATCGACACGCACGGCGAGCGCGCCCTGCAATTCTTCGGCGGGCGCCTGCTGCACGCCAGCGTCAAGGGCGCCGTGCTGGCGCCGGGCACGCCGTACGACGCCGACAAGGTCGCCCACCCCGACCTCCGCCCCTGGGAGCCGACCGCGGCCGAACTGGCCGTCGCCGAGCGGGCGCTGGCCGCCGTGCCCGGGGACGCGGAGCTGCTGTACGCGCGCGTGGACCTCGTCACCGGGCCGGACGGCGAGCCGTGCGTCATGGAGCTGGAGCTGATCGAGCCGAACCTGTTCCTGGGTCTGCACCCGGACTCGCTGCCGAGGGTCGTGCGGGCGGTGCTGGCCGCCGCCGGCTGAGCACGGCACGCGGGGCATACGTCCCCTGACGTCCCGTGGTACGGCTTTTGGTGTAGTGGTAGGGCCATGCCCTCCGAGCGACGGTCCTGGGCACCGCTGCTGGCGGTGTGCGCCGGGTACTTCATGGTGATCCTCGACGTGACGGTCATCAACGTCGCCGTGCCGGTCATCGGGCGGGAGCTGTCGGCCTCGCTCACCGGCATCCAGTGGATCACCGACGGGTACACGCTGGTCTTCGCCGGGTTCCTGCTGACGGGCGGGGCGCTGGGGGACCGGCTGGGCAACCGGCGGGTCTTCTGCTGGGGCGTGGCGGTGTTCACCGGCTCCTCGGCGGCCTGCGCGCTCGCGCCCGGTGCGTCCTTCCTCGTGGTGGCCAGGCTGGTGGAGGGGCTCGGTGCCGCGCTCATCGTGCCGGGGTCGCTGGCCCTGCTCCAGCAGTCCTACCCGCGGCCGGACGCACGTTCGCGGGCCTTCGGGCTGTGGGGCTCGATGGCGGGCATCGCCGCCTCCGCCGGGCCGCTGCTGGGCGGGTTGCTCGTCTCCACGGTGGGCTGGCGCTGGGTGTTCCTCATCAACCTGCCCGTCGGCGCGGCCTGCCTGGCGCTGACCCTGCGGCACGTGGCCCGCTCGCCCCGGCGCGCCGACCGGGCCCTGGACTGGCCGGCGCAGGTCGCGGTCGTCGCGGCGGTGGCCCTGCTGACCGCGGCCCTCAACGAGGCCGGGCGGCGCGGCTGGTCCGACCCGGCCGTCCTCGCCGGGCTCGGCCTGGCCGTCCTGTCCGCCGCGGCCTTCGCCCTGCGCGAGCGGCTGGCCCTGTCCCCGGCCCTCCCGCTGGGCCTGCTGCGCTCCCGCACCATGAGCGGCGGTGCCGTCATCGGCCTGCTGTTCAACTTCGGCTTCTACGGCATGGTCTTCACCGCCAGCCTGGAGTTCCAGCACCAGCGCGGCTACAGCGCCCTCGGCACCGGCCTCGCACTGTTCCCCGCGGTGGCCATGACCATGTTCGCCTCGGTCCTGTCCGGCCGGCTGTCCCGCCGCACCGGCGACCGTCCCCTGGTCGTCTCGGGCATGCTCCTGGCCGCCCTGGGGCTGGCCGGCTGGGCTGCGGCGGGCTCCGACCCCGCCTACGGGCTCCTGGTGCTCCCGATGATGGCGGCCGGTTTCGGCACGTCCTTCGCCCTCACCGGCTCGACCGCCACCGTCATGGGCGCCGCGCCCCCGGCCTACTCCGGAGCCGCCTCCGCCCTGTTCAACACCACCCGCCAGGTCGGCAGCGCCACCGGCGTCGCACTCGGCGGCAGTCTGCTCGCCTCGGCCGCGAACTACGGGGCGGGGATCCGGACGAGCATGGGCATCGGTGCGCTCGCCTATCTGACGGCGGGGGCCCTCGCCTGGTGGTGCGTACCGGCGAAGATCCGGCACACGGACACCCCCTAGGTCGTGTCCGCAAAGTCCCGCCTGCCCCGCGACGCCTGGCACGCACTCTCGCCGCACCGGACCAAGCCCCAAGTACATCCAGTACGAGGGACTCCGCCCGGCACGCCGAGAGCACGCACCAGACGCCGCGGGGCCCGCCCTCCGGGCGGACGACGGGACTTTGCGGACACGACCTAGGACTCACGTATCCGGACCAACTACTGGCGAATGTCCCCCACTTGCCCCAAAGTCGCGATGTACGGTCATCGCCGACGCCGTCGAGCCGCACGCTGGAGTGGGCATGGGGAGCACCTTTCGCTACTGGCCGAGCGCATCGTGCTGGGCCTCACCGCCGCCGTCGGCATCGCCGTCACCCTCGCCGATCAGCTGGACCTGCTCGACGAGCCCTGACGGCCGGTGACCGACACCCGCTGCACCAGCCCCCAGGTGAACTCCGCGACGGCCTCCCGCCGCACCCCGTGTGCGTCCGGCGCGGTGAACGCCAGCCCCCACCGGGTCGGCGCCGTGCCCTCCAGGGGACGGGCCGGGGCGAAGGCACGGGCCGCCTCGTCGACCGTGCAGGACCAGGGGGTGAGGTCGTCCAGGGCACGCAGCTCCGGACCCGTCGCGCCCGGGGCGCGGACCAGCCACTCGTTCCACACGGCACGGTTCGGGGCGGTCAGCACCTCGAAGCGCAAGGAGGGCCAGAGGGGCACGGGCCACAGCCAGGCCTCGCAGTCGAGATCGCCGATCCGGCGCGGCGTACGGGACTCCGGCTCGCCCAGCACCGACCGGTACCGGGAAAGGGGCGCACGGGAGCGCGGGGAGCGGACCATCGCCTGCCAGCGCCTGTTCGCCTCGCGCATGTCGGCGATGGACACCCCCAGCCGATGGCGGGCGTCCTCCACCAGCCCGGGGTTGTGGTCGGCCATGCGGCGCAGCAGCACCAGCTGGAAGTCGAGCGGGGTGAAGGGGCTAACGGGGTGCTTTCCGGAGGGCATGGGACCCATCGTCGCCCACTCGGGCCCTGCCGGGGCGGCGGCCGTCGGGCAGGAACAGGACGGAGTTGACGTAGCGCGGACCACGCGGGAGCGGGGAGGGCAGGACGCGGCGGAGCAGGCCGTGGGAGACGACGTAGGACGCGCGGGCCTGGTGGTCCTCCAGCGGGAACTTCGCCAGCGGCACCCAGGTGTCGCCAGGCAGGACCCAGCCGTCGTAGCCGAGCAGGGACAGGTAGGTCACCACCGGTGCGATCGGCTGGATGCGGGACTCCAGCTCCACGAACAGGGCCGGCCGGTCACGGGCCAGCAGGCCCGTCGCGCCGCGCAGCACCGCGGGCTCGTTGCCGTCCACGTCGATCTTGATGAAGCCGACGTCGCGCAGACCGAGTTCGTCCAGCGTCACGCAGTGCACGTCCAGCGCGCGGCCGTGGATGTCGCGCCGCACCAGCGAGGACACGCCCCGGTCGCCCGAGTCGTCCGACGGCAGCCACAGCCGGGCGATGCCCGGCCGGTCCGAGGCCGCCGCACGGACCACCCGGACGTTCGGCGGGGTGGCGGCGGTCAGCAGACGGGCCAGATGGGGCACCGGCTCGATGGTCACGACCTGCTCGGCGAGGCGGGACAGACGGTGCGTCCAGGGCCCGTACCAGCCGCCCACGTCCACCGCCGTACGGCAGCCCGGCGGGCACAGCTCGGCGAGCCGGGCCAGCTCCGGTTCGAACCGGGGGTAGAGCGCCCGGGCCGTCGCGGCCACCAGGCGGGTGGGCAGCAGGGGGGCGACGCGGGCCGCCAGGCTGGTCACGGCGCCATCCGCTTGAGAAGAGCCTCGTGTTCGTCGTCCGGCACCTGCTCCCCCGAGGACGGCAGCAGCTGCGGAATGCCGTCGGTGATCGGGTAACGGCGGTGCAGGCGCGGGTTGTACAGCGCCTCCGACCGCCCGGCCTCCTCGGCCAGCAGATGCAGCGGGCCCTTGTCGATCGGGCACGCGAGGATCTTCAGCAGCGGGTCGTCGGGCTTCACGGTGAGGTCAGCTCCTTGGCGGGTGGGGAGGGTTGGGGAGAAGCGTCGTGCTTCGGCATGGTCAGCAGCACGGCCACCGCCAGGGCCGTGCCCGCCACCCGCAGCGCGAGCCGCAGCGGCTCGTCCGGCAGGGCCTCGCCGAACGACAGCGTGCCGAGCACCGCCGTGAACAGGCTCGTCACGGTCGTGCACACCGGGACGATCAGCGAGGCCCGGCAGCGCTGCAGCGCCGCCTGCGACATCACCAGGCCGAACACACCGGTGAACGCCAGGAGATAGGGATACGGGGAGCTCAGCAGGTCCAGGAGGGCACCGCCGATCCCGTCGGTCGTCAGATGACCGGAGACGCCCTTGATGGCCAGCGAGCTGACCCCGTACAGCAGGCCCACCGCCACGCCGTACTCGACGCCGGTCGTCGGGCGCCGGTGACGGTTGCGGGTGCGCCGCTCGGCGGAGCCGTACAGCCACACCCCGGCCGCCAGCGACGGCACGCACACCAGCAGGACCAGCGGGTAGGGCGCGTCCTGGCTGACGGTGTCCGCACCCTCCCGCAGTGACAGCACCACCATCAGCAGCGCCAGCAGGATCGCGCCCAGCGCGTACCGTTCCCGGCCGGACGTCTCCTCGCCGAGCAGCCGCGCCGACAGCAGTACGAGCAGCACCAGGCCGGAGACGAAGATGCCTTGCGCGGCGGCGATCGGCAGGGTGCGGTAGACGACGAGCTGCGCGGCGAAACCGGCGGCCAGGGAGAGGGAGCCGCCGATCCACAGGGGGCTGCCGACGACGAGGCGCAGCAGCCGGGCCGGCTGCCGGATCGACACCTCGGGCAGGGCGGTGAGCGCCCGTTTCTCCAGCACGAAGCCCAGGCTGTACAGGGTGTTCGCCAGCAGGGCCGCGGCCACTCCCCACCACATGGGCTACGTCCTCCGGGCGTGCAGCAGCAGGATCGACGCGAGCTGCGGCCAGGCGCAGGCCAGCCGGTCCAGCGGCCGCAGCGGGCGCGGCACGCCGTGGAAGGGCGCACCTTCGAGCCGTACGACGTCGAATCCGGACGCGGCGACGAACTCCTTCAGCGCGCGGGCGGTGTACAGCCGCAGATGCCCCACGACCTCCTTGCCCGGACGGCCGTGGATGCCGCGCAGGCTGACCTCCGAGAACACCGGCTGCACCCCGGCCAGCAGCAAGCCGCGGTTGTACCAGGCGGCCAGGTTGGGTGTGGACAGCATCAGATGCCCGCCGGGGCGCAGGATCCGCCGGATCTCGTCGAGGGCCGCGTCCGGGTCGACGAGGTGCTCGACGACCTCGCTGAACAGCACGGCGTCGGCCGACCCGGACGCGAACGGCAGTCCGCCGCCCGTGAGTTCGCCGCGCACCGCGTACGGAATGCGGGTGCGGGCGCGGCGCAGGGCGTCCTGGGACCAGTCGACGCCGATGACGCGATGGCCGGGCAGGAGCGGGGCGGCGGTGGCGGCGGCGGTGCCGTCCCCGCAGCCGATGTCGATGATCGTCTGCGAGCCCTGAGCGGCCGCCGGGCCGCTCAGGGCCCGCGCGAGCATGCGGGCCTGGCGGAGGCTGCGCGGGGTGCCGGAGGCGACCGGCACGGCGGGGTTCTCGTAGAAGTCGCGCAGGTCGCGCGGCGGGGTGCCGGGGGTGGTCGGTGTCGTCACGGGCTCACCTCCGTGGTGTGCAGATAGTGCTCGAAGAGGTCGCGGAGGTGGGCGCCGTCGCCGTGGCTGAGCAGCGCCTTCGACCAGCGCAGGGCCAGATGGAGACGGCCGGCCGTGGAGGCGGTGGTCACCGTCAGGCCCCGCGGCATCCGGGCCGGGGCGGAGAACCAGACCGCGTGGGCCCGGCCCGCCTCCTCCCCGAAGTCCAGCGGGTAGGGGATCCGGCCGATGTTGCTGAGCAGGGTCGTCGACGTCCAGGGTGCGGCGGCCCTGCGCAGGGCGCGGGTGAGGGCCGCGCGGGCCGCGACGGGCGCCCAGGGCGCGGTCAGCAGGGCGGCACCGTGGCCGAGCTGGGGCCGGGGGAGGGATTTGAGGGCGCGGGTCCGTTCCGCGGTGCGGCGCAGCAGGGCCGGCAGGTCGGTGACGTCCAGTTCCCCCGGCGCGAACGGGACTTCCACCAGGCGGGTGCCGTTGCCGATGGGCATCGTGGTGTCGCGGGGCCGGTCGTCCACGGGCATCGTGATGCGCAGGGGGCGGGGGCCGGCGCCGTGCTCCCTGTTCCAGTGGGCGATGGTCAGGGCCGTGGTCACCATGAGCTGGTCGTTGACGGTGTACGGGGAGCCCTTGGGGCGGTGCGGGAGGGGCAGCTCCGTCACGAGCACGCCGTTGCCGGGGGAGGGCTCGGGCGTGCCGTGCGCGACCCGCGCGGGGGGCGACCAGCCGGAGGGGGTGGCCGGGACTTCCCGGCGGGGTTCGGAGGGGCGGGCCGGGGGTGCCGCGGGGGAGTTGTCCCGGCCCCCGTACAGCTCGGCGGCCGTGGCCAGGACACGGAGGCAGGCCGGGCCGTCCAGGGCGGTGTGGTTGATGGTGAGCAGCAGGACCGAGCCCACCACGTCCAGCCGGATCGGCGGGGACATCGACAGGGGAGGGGCGTCCGTGAGGGCCCGGCTCCTCGCGTCCTGCAGGGCTCGCGGGCTCGGCGGGACGAAGGTCACCACCTCCACATCGGGCTCGGACGTCAGCTCCCACTCGTACCGCCGCCGGTACCAGGGACCACGCGCCTCCCGCATCAGGATCCGCGGATGCCGGTGCAGGGCTTCGAGGAACGCCTTGCGCAGCCGCCCCTGGTCGAGGGGGCCCGGGAGGTGCACCTCGATGTGGACCGTCTCCGGCTCCGCCTCCTGGAGGCAGTGCCGGGACACCTCGTCCACCACCGGGAACGGGATGCGTACCGGTGCCGTCATACGGCCTTGCCCTCCCCGGTCTCCGTCCTCGGCAACCGCTGCGTCGGCGCTTCCCCCGGCGGTGGCCCTTCGCGCAGGCTCACCAGTCCCGCGAACAGGCCGATCAGCGCCAGCAGCTGGGCCAGGTGCCCGAACGCCCCCTCGCCCGCGCCCACCGGCTCCCCGGCCCCGAACGCCGCGACGATCCCGGCGCCGGCCAGGGCGGCGAACGCGATCGGCACCAGCAGGGCGTGCCGCCGCGCGGCGAGCAGTGCCAGCGCCGGGACCAGCAGCGCGAACCAGCCCGCGATCACCACCCCGGCCAGCGTCAGTGCCACCGTGCCCAGCCACAGCCCGGGCAGCGGCGGGGCCGGCTGGGGCGCGTCCGGATTGGGGGCGCGGCGGCGCCACAGCGCCAGGCCCAGCAGGATCGCGATGCCGGCGCCGCTGCCGATCAGGGCCGCGTCGTACGTCATGGCCGGCGCGTAGGACAGCTCGACGGCGCCGCCCGCCCCGGCGGGGACCCGCCAGCCCTGCTGCCAGCCGTCCAGCCGCACCGGGGTCAGCTCCTTGCCGTTCAGCGTGGCCTTCCAGCCGTCGTTGAAGTTCTCGTACGTGGTGAGGTACGAGGCCGCGCCCGAGCCGACCGTCACCTCGCGCCGGTCGCCCAGCCAGTCCCGGATCCGCAGGTCACGCCCGGCCGCGGCGGCCTCGGGGACCGTGCCGCGGGTCAGCGTCATGTCCGTGAGCGCGAGCGGGCCCGCGTCGCCGCCCTCCAGGCGGTGCTCACCGGCGTCCAGCCGTACCTCGGTGTCGCCGCGGCCCTCCTGGCAGAGCGTCACCTCCACGCCCCGCCGCTCCACCAGGTCCCGCACGGTGCCCTTCGCGCCCGTCCGGTACAGCTCGCCGTCCAGCGCCACCACCGGGCCCTTGCCGCAGGGCAGGGAGAACTTCCGGGTGCCGTCCGGCTGCGGGGTGCGGTACTGGTCGAGGGACGGGATGTACGCCTCCGTGAGGCCGACCGGGAGGCGCAGGTCCTCGTCGGCGACCGGGTTGTGCAGGGTCAGCGGGGCCGTCTCGGTGATGGTGATGTCGAGCCGGTCGGTGGTGATCGGCGGGAAGCGGACCCAGCCGTTCTTGTCGGCGCCGGCGATGGCCGCGCCGTCCGGGGAGCTGATGTGCACCTCGGACGCGCGGGCGGACAGACCGCCCGCGGGCGCCAGGACCAGTTCGCCGACCGGCTGCTTGCCCTCCCAGCGCAGGTGGATCGTCGGCCGGTCACCCGCGATCCACGCCGTCGTCAGGTCGCCGTCGGTGAGGTTGCGTGCCGCGAGGCCCGCGCCGAGGCTCGCCGTGGAGTCGGCGGTGGCGACGATCCGGGACTGCTGCTCCGGCGCGACCTCGTACAGAAGCTCGTCGAGTTCCGCGCCCGGCACGGGCACCGCGCTCGCCTTCACCTCGTACGTCCCGGCGGCCGCCGTGGTGAAGCGGCGGTGCAGACCGGCCTCGGTGCCGGTCGCCGACAGGCCCGTGGGGTCGGAGGCGCGGTGCAGGGAGACGACGGTCGCGGCCGAGGTGGTGTCCTCGGCGTCCACGGGGAGCCGCAGCAGCCGTGTCACCTGCACGTCCGGCAGGTCGATCTCGGAGAAGCCCGCGCCGGTCAGACCGGACCTGCGCTCCACGGAGTCGACGATGGTCAGCTTCATCCACCGCGTCTCGCCTTCGGGTGCCTTGACCCGCTGGGTCGCACCGTTGGGCTGGAGGAAGCTCGTCCGCTCGCCCTTCTCGGTCTCCACCCGCACCTTCGTCGCCGCCGCCCGCACGCTCTCCTGCGGCAGCGGCGTGACCTTGAAGGAGGACGGCATGTCGTAGGGGCCGGTGAAGCCGATGCGCAGCCACTGCCCGTCCGGGGTGTCCGGCGCGCCCTCCGCCCAGGCCGTGTCCGGATTGCCGTCGAAGGCGTTCACCGGGTCGTACTGCGGCAGATGGAACAGCCAGTTGCCGTACGACGACGCCGACACCGAGCGGGCGCCGCGCAGTTCGGCCACCGTCTGGTGGTCGGTGCCTGCGGCGGGCAGGATCTGGCGCGGCTTCTCGCCCGGGTCCTGCAGCGCGTCCGGCGCGTTGCGTTCGTCGCGCGTGTACGTGTACGACGTACCGGCGTTGACGAGCCCGAACCGGGTGTCCGCCCGCCGCAGCCCGTCACCCAGCACCTGCACGGCAGGGGTGCCGAGCCCCGGGTGGTTGTCGCCGGCCAGGACGGTCGCCCGGCCGCGCAGCCGCTCCGCCAGCGGCAGCAGCGCCTCGGGCCCACCGGACACCACGGCCGTGTCGGCGACCGGAGCCAGCCCTGCCTGCCCCGGCCGGACCACGTCCTCACCCGTCGGCCGGTAGATCTCCACGGCCCGCTGCCGCGGGTACAGCCCCTCGACCTGGAGCGGCGCGTCCTGAGCGATCCGGCCGCCGGTCATCACCGGCCCGAGCCCCGTCACCCGCTCGTACCCCGACTGCTCCAGAGTGCGCTTCACGGTCGCGGTGGGCACGTAGCCGACCTGGTCGGGGTCGAGGTCGTTGCGCACGACGACGTAGTACAGCCCGGCCCGGCTCAAGTAGTCGGCCAGGCCCGGCACTTCGGAGCCGGACACCAGGGCCTGCTCGACGGCGTCCATCGCGCGCCGGTTGCCGGGCGTGCCGAACGGCACGTAGTCGCGCTGCGCCCACCGCGACCCGGCGAGCACGTCGAGCGGCTGGTCGACGGGGGAGCCCCAGGTGTAGAGGCCGTGCGCGGTCGCCGGGACGACCAGGGCGCGCGAGTCGGGCGAGTACTTCTCCAGCCAGTCGGCCGTGGCCTGCCAGTACGTGGGCAGCTTCTGGAACGATCCCGGGTTGAGGATCGAGCCGTTGAGGTACGGCCACAGCAGCCCGGGCAGGATCAGCACGGCCGCGACCAGCGGGGCGAAGCGCCGCCCGCGCACCCGCCGGGCCCCGCGCGGCTCGACGGCCACCCCGACCAGATGCGCCAGGCCCAGCACGAGCGCCAGCGCCACACCGGTCTGGAACTTGTAGATGTTCCGGAACGGCGACAGCCATCCGTCCAGCCAGTCCTGCACCACCCCGTGGAACGGCGCCCCGAACGCCCCGCCGTACCCGGCGAGCAGCACCAGCACCGCCACGAGCACCGTCAGCACCAGCCACCGCCGCTCGGGCATGTCCCGCCGGGCCAGTCCGGCGAGCCCGAGCCCGGCCGCGAGCGCCGAGCAGAGGATCACGACGACGGAGGAGGCCACGGCCCAGCCGGCCGGCAGCCACGCCTCACCGAGGTGCAGATAGGCGACCCAGTTCCCGGCGCCGCGCAGCGCCTCGGTCGCCGACATGGTGTCCGTGGTCGTCCGCGCGGTCTCTATATAGGGGAGGAAGTTCTCGCCATACACCCCGAGCAGCAGCAGCGGCACCCACCACCAGGCGGTCACCACGAGCACGGCCGGGGTCCACCAGGCGATCAGCTTGCGCTGCCGGGGGCCGGGCGGCCGGGACAGCAGATACAGCCCGACCGGCAGCAGGGAGGCCAGCGTCGCCGACGCGTTCACCCCGCCCATGAACGGCACGAGCAGCGCCGACCGCAGGGCCGCGACCCGGGCGGCGTACCGCTCATTCGTCAGCGGCAGCAGCACCCACGGCAGGAACGCCCCGGGCAGCGCGGCGGCCGACGTCGACCCGATGACGGTCGTGAACAGCGGCCACAACGCGTACGCCACCGCGGCCGGCAGCCGGGACGCCCCGCTCCCCACCCGCAGCCGCTCCGCCAGCCGCAACGCCCCCCAGAAGGCGACGGACACGATCAGCGACAGCCACAGCCGCTCCGCCAGCCACACCGGCAGCCGTACGAGGTCGCACAGCCAGTAGAACGGCAGCATCGGCCACAGATAGCCGACGTACTGGTCCTGGATCCCGCCGAACCCGGCCCGGTCGTGCCACAACTGGCCCAGGTCGGCGAGGAACTGCCCCGGATCGACCGTGACCCCGAGCTTGGTGTCGAAGGTCTGCCGCCCCGGCTGCACCGCGAGGAACAACACGAACACCACGGCCCAGAACCCCAGCAGCCAGCGCCGCGACCGCGGGCCGTCGGGCGGGCCCGCGGCGGTCGCGGTGGTGGGGACGGCCGCCGGGGGAGGAGCCTGGACCGTGGTTGTCATGAAGGGCACCGCCGCAGAATGAGGAGGAGGTTCCAGGTGGCGAACTCGCGGATGCCGGGCGCCTTGACGACGGTCTCCGCTAGGAACGGCCAGTAGCGGGAACGCGCCGAGACGATCGTGACGTCGTCCCGGGCGCGCACCTGCCGCAGGGTGGAGCCGATGTGCACCGCGAACAGGTTCTCGCCGAGCGTGTGCTTGGCGGGCGTGCCCGTCCGCCGCTGGTAGCGGGCCCGGGCCCGCTCGGCACCGAACCAGTGCCACGGGGCCCACTCGTGCCCGCCCCACGGCGACAGCCAGTTGGTGAACGACACGTAGATCAGCCCGCCCGGCCGCGTCACCCGGGCCAGCTCGCTGAGGAACGTCTCCGGATCGGCCACGTGCTCCAGCACGTTGGAGGAGAAGGTGACGTCCGCGACGCCGTCCCTCAGCGGCAGCAGGTACCCGTCGGCGACGACGGCCGAGTCGGGGGGCTTCTCACCGAGTTCGGTCATGTCGGGCTCGAAGAGGAACGCGTTCGCCCCGCGGCGCCGGAACTCCTCGGTGAAGTAGCCGCTGCCGCCGCCGACATCCAGGACGGTACGCCCGGCGACAGGGCCGTCGTAGGCCTCGACCTGGTCCACGGCGTCGCGCGCGAGCAACGAGTAACAGCTCTGGGGATCGTCCTGTTCGTGGAGGAAGGCACGGAACAGGGCGAGGGATCGTCGGAACGAGGGGTCTTTCATCCCAGTCAAAGGGCGCGGGGCTGCGACATGTGCGGCTCCGCCGCGTGGACGCGACCAGCCCCGACGGACCGTAAGCCGCCTCACGGAGCCCAGCCCCTCACCGCCTCGGCGGCCACCGCCCGGAACTGCCGGACCGTCCGGTCCCACCGGAACTGTGCCGCACGCTCCCGCGCCGCCTTGCCCATCAGCTGCCGCTGCCGCCCGGACAGGGCCAGCGCGCACCACGCCGCGGCGAACGAGGACTCACCGCGCGCGAGGAGCCCGGTCTCACCGTCCACCACGGAGTCCTTGAGTCCCGGCACGTCGAAGGCCACGCTCGGCGTCTCCCGGGCCGCGGCCTCCGTCACGACGAGACCCCACCCCTCCACCGCCGAGGGATGCAGCAACAGCCAGGCCGCGCACAGCAGCCGGTGCTTCTCGGCCTCCGTCACATACCCGGTGAACTCCACCCCCGGACCGGCGAGCCGCTCCAGACGCTCCCGCTCGGGCCCGTCACCGACGATCACCAGCCGGCCGCCGGTCACCGGCCGCACCCGCTCCCAGAGCCGCAGCAGCAGATCGACCCGCTTGTACTCGACCAGGCGCCCGACGGCGACGAACAACGGCTCGGCGGAGCGATCGGCCCTCGGGCCCGGCTCCTCGACCCCGTTGTGCACGACCCTGATGCGGTCCCGCTCGACGCCGATCGCCCGCAGCGCGTGGGCGGTCGAGGAGGACACGGCGACGAGCAGGTTCCGCTGCTGCGCCCCCGTCAGGGCCCAGTGTTCGAGTCTTCGGCCGATCCGTGCCGCCGGTGCCAGCGGCCCGCCGAAGCGCATCTTCCACAGATCCGTGTGGACGTGGTTGACCAGACACAGGGTGGGCCCCCGGTGCCACAGCGGCGCCAGGTACGGCATGCCGTTGCACACCTCCACCAGCAGGTCGCAGTCGCCGACCCGGCGGGTGAAGGCGGATCTCGCGCGCAGGTAGTGCCCGTACGGGCCGCCCGCCGACACGACCCGGTAGTCGCGGGGGGCCGCGGGCCCCCCGCACAGCAGGGTCACCTGGTGGCCCAGGCGGGTCAGGCCGTCGGCGAGTCGGTCGACCAGCAGCTCGGAGCCGCCGGCGGAGGGGTTGCCCAGATCACGATGGGCGAGGAAGACGATCCGGCGCGGATGTGGGGGGAGCGCCGGAGAGTGCTGCGGCGCGCTGGGGGACGCGGCGTGCAGCGTGGACGGTACGTGCTGGGGCATGGGTGCTCCAACTCGTCTCGGGGTGCGGAACTCAGCGTGGGGAAGACGTGGGGGGTGTGGTCGGTCGCAGGGGGGCCGCCTGTGGGGGGCCTGAGCTCTTCCTGGGAGGGGAGTGTGGACGGGATGTGCTCGGGTGGGGTTGGACAGTTTTCGCCCGGACGTTCGCCAGGGCTACTCACCGACGTGACAATTTCGGGCTTTGTTGGAGCTGACGGCACATCACTTCGTGAGGGTGGGCTGGGGTGTATCGGACCTTTCGGCCGGAACGGGGTTCTCCGGCTCCTTCCGCCCACGGGCCACGAGAACGCCACCCACCACGGCGAGCACGAAGCCGACCGCCCCGGCGCCGATCGGCAGTGTCGTGCCCACCAGCCGCAGCTGCCCGCTGTCCCGCTTCGCCTGCCGTACCGCTTCCTTCTGCGTCGCGGTGGTGAACGAGACCTTCCGGCTGTCCAGCAGCACCGCCGCGTCCTTCTTCCCGCCGGGCGCCCGCAGGGTCCGCCGCGGTCCGGTCTGCGCGTAGATCACGCGGCCCGTCGCCTGGTCCACGACCAGCTCGAAGCCGTGGTTGGAGTACCACTCCTCGGCCAGCACCTGCGGCCGGTTCGGCCGGTCGACGAGGCTGCCCGGCACCATGCGCGTGCCGGTCCTCGTCGGGGGCACCGAACCGGTGAACCGGTAGCCGGTGTAGCCCTGGATCTTCGCGGTGCCCCGGTAGCGCAGCACGACCGTGTCGCCGAGGGTGTTGTCCCACCACTGGTAGGAGCGTTTCTGCACGTCGAAGGGGAACTTCAGGTACGCCTCGCCCTCGATGTACGGCTTCTCCCCGCAGCAGTGCACCGGCCGCGTGGTCTTCCGGTCCATCACCCAGCGGTGGGGGACGAAGTCCAGCGCGTCGTGCGGATCGGCGGCCGGCAGGGACTTGTCGGTGTCGACCGTGGTCGTCACGTCCCACACGGCGTTGCCGCTGCGTTCGCTGTCCTCGACGTTGCCCCGCACCCGCTGGGTCACGGTGATCTTCCGGTCGGGCACCGTCTCGATCCGGTCGGTGTCGAAGACGCTGCCCCGGCCGGTGTAGACGGCCGTCGTGTCGATGTCGACCGGGTTGACCGCGGCACGCGGTTCCACGTACCAGGCGAGCAGCGGCGCCAGTACCAGCAGGAACGTGCCGAGACCCAGCAGGACCAGGGAAAAAGGAGAGGTTGTACGGCGCATCCGGGCACTCCAGTGGCTTGGGACGGCTCGACGTACGAGAGGGCCGGCACGGCGGCGGGATGCGCACGTGCGGCTGGGCCGGGAACCGTAGGCCGCTCTTGACGGGGTGTCAATGCTTGTCGAGACTGGGCGCGACAGGCAGGGACGGGGTGCCGGGGTGGGGCAACCTCCGGACGATCTCCGGGCGAATCCGGACAGAGAGGCTGACCCTGCGATGTCCAGACTGCTCGCTGCCGCGCTGACCGTCGCGCTCGCCGCCGCCCTAGCCGTGGGCGCCGCGCTGGGCGTGGTCGCGCTGCTCGAAGCCACACCCGACCAGCCGAACACCCCCCTGATCACGTACGAGCAAGCCGGTCAGGGGAGTTGACGATGACGGCCGCCCGCACCGCAGCCGTCACGACGCTCTCGGCCTGGCACGACGTACCGCGCTTCCAGGTGCGCCGGTTCGCCGCCATCGCCATGGCCGAGGCGCCCGCACTCGCCGAGGAGATCCTCCGTGAGATCCAGCGCGAGTACCCGCACCTGCCCGTCGTCCTCGACGACTCCGGTGAGCCGATGGCCCTGGTCGGCATCCGCCGTGCCATCGAGGTGTTCGTGCAGCACCTGGAGCACTCGGAGGGACGGCCGACCGTCCCGCCCGGCGTCTTCCAGGACTTCGGCCGGGGTGAGGGCCTCAACGGCCGCTCCCTGGACTCCCTCCAGGCCATCTACCGCATGGGCGTACGCCTGGCCTGGCGGCGCTTCGCCGACATCGGCCAGCGCGTGGAGATCCCGCCCCCGGCGATGTACGAACTCGTCGACGCGGGCTACGAGTACCTGGACGGCCTGGTCGACCAGTCCGTACGCGGCTACGCCGAGGCCGCCGCCCGCCAGGCCGGCGAACGCCTGCGCCTGCAGCGCCGCCTCATGGAGCTGCTCCTCGCCGAGCACCACCGCGGCGACCCGGCCGAGGCCCTGACCGAACGCGCCGCCCGCATCGGCTGGCCCTTACCGGCCAAGGTCGCGGTGGGCGTGCTGCTCCGCCCGGCCCGCGAGGCGATGGCCCCCGCGGTCGGCCAGGGCGTCCTGCTCGACATGGAGTACGAGCAGCCCCGCATGGTGGTGCCCGAGCCGGACGCGGCGGGCCGCCCCGAACTCATGCACCGGGCCCTGGCCGGCTGGTCCGGCGCCATCGGCCCGCCGGTGCCGCTCACCGAAGCGGCGAAGTCGCTGCGCTGGGCGGAGGCGGCGGTCCGCCTGATGGAACGGGACCTCCTCCCCTCCGGAGAGGTCCTGTACTGCACCGAACACACCGAGGCCCTGGTCCTCCTCCAGCCCGAGGAACTCATCGACGACCTGGCGCTGAGATGCCTGGCCCCCCTCACCCACTGCGGCCCCACGCACGGCCGCCGCCTCGCCGAAACTCTCCTGGCCTGGCTGGAAACCCGAGGCGGCGCCCCGGAGGTCGCCACCCGCCTCGGCGTCCACCCCCAGACGGTCCGCTACCGCCTGCGCCAGATCCGCGAACTCTGGGGCGACGAGATAGACGACCCCGACCGCCGCTTCGAACTGGAACTGGTGCTGCGGGCACAGCGGTTGCGGGGGGAGCTGGGGGCGAAGCGGGGGCGGCGTGCCCGGTGAGCGGCGCGTTCACGGCGTCGTCGACACCGCGTACGAAACCCGGCTTCGCGCTGCCGCTGCCGCGGTCTGCGGGGTGCAAACGCCGGTGAGCCGTCCGTGAGCGGCGGACATCCCGACGATCTTTGATCGCGCTTGGTGTCCTCTATACCGCCACCATAACCAGCTTGACTACGGTCTTTGGGTTGGCATGTGCACAGAGTGAAGTACGGGGGCACGGCGACATGTCGGACCTGAAAAAGGAAGCCGCATCGCTGCACAAGGCAGCTTCGGGACTCCGCAGGGTGGGACACCACACGGCCAAGCCGTTGCAGGCTTTCAAGGCCGCCTCCCACGACCTCTCGGCGCTCGGCGCCCTCGGCTCCCTCCTCGGTGCGAAGGCGGACATCGAGGAGGGCATGACCACCCTCACGAAGCTCACCACGCAGCTGGACGCCGAGTGGGAGGCGGAGGCGAAGCTGATGGGTGAGGTTTCCGACGCTTTCGACCTGCTCGACCTTCTGCTGGCAGCCCAGGCCCGCGCCCGGAAGAGCTGACCGGCGCGTGGTCGACCTCAACCCCCTGCACTACGTCAGCAAGTTCAACCACATGTTCGGCGACACCGTCGCCAGCGGCCTGGAATTCCTGGGCATCACGGACCCGGCCGTGGACCCGGACGGCATTCGGGAGATCGCCAAGAACTGGCGCCACCTGGCCACCGGCCTGGACGACGCCGCCGAGGCCGCCGGTAAGGCCTTGGCGGATGTCGAGTGGGAGGGCAAGGCCGCCAAGGCCTTTCAGAAGCGCTCCAAGGCGGCGCGTAAGCAGGCGACGGAGATGGCGGACGCACTGCGCGACGGCGCCAAGGCACTCGACGACTTCGCCGACAAGGCCCACGAGCTGCTCTCCGAGATCGGGGTCATCCTCGCGGAGATCGCCGAGTTCGAAATCGCCGGTCTGGCCCTTTCCGTCCTGACCGGCGGCACCTCGGCGGTCGTCTCCTCCCTCATGGCAGGCCAGCGCGCGGCGAAGGTGGTCGCCCTGATCGCCCGCATCGAACGCGAGGGCACTGCCCTGGCCTCCGCGATCCGGGGGGTGATGGAGGTCATCCGGGCGGTTGAGCGGGCGTTGAAGACACTGAAGGAGGTCCGGGGGGTCGCGGCCGTGGCCAAGTACGCCAAGGAGGGGGCCAAATTCTCCGCATTCGCCACGCTTCTTGAGGACCCCGCCGCGTTCAAGGACCCGGACAAGCTGGCCGGTCTCCTGACGGAGGGCGCCCTCATGGGGGTCGGTCTCGGCGTTCTGGGCAAGGCTTTGGGCAAGGGACTGAAGGCTCTCAAACCGGCCGATCTGGCCAAGTTGGGCAAGGGCCTGAAGCTGAACTGCGCCACCTTCGAGCGCCTGAGGTTGAACCCAGGGTTCGACAAGTTGCCGGCCTCCGTCCAGAACATGATCAAGAAGTTCGTACGGGACCCGATCGACGTGGCCACCGGCGACATGGCCCTGGCCCGGACGGACGTCGAGCTCCCGGGTGTGCTGCCCCTGACTCTTGAGCGCACGCACCTCTCCTCGTATCGCTGGGGCGGATGGTTCGGTCCCTCATGGGCCTCCACACTCGACCAGCGTGTGCAGGCGGACGACGAGGGCCTGGTGTACGCAGCCGCGGACGGCGCCCGGCTCTGCTTCCCCCTGCCGGACCCGGAGACGAACGAGCCGGTCCGTCCGGTGACACCCGGCTCCCGCCTGACGCTCTGCTGGGACGACGAAACCGACGGCGCCGTACGCGTCAGCGACCCCGACTCCGGGCTGACCCACGTCTTCCACAGCCCCGTGCCGGCAGCCGACGACACAGCGGTCGATCTGCCCCTCCAGCACATCCTCGACCGCAACGGCAACCGCATCACCGTCGAGTACGCCGACGGTGACCTCCCCTCGGCGGTGGTCCACTCAGGCGGTTACCACATCGCTCTGGACCACGACGCCTCCGCCTCACGCATCACGGGCCTGCGCCTGCTCGACCCTGCCGACCCCGACGGTCCCGGCACCGTCCTGCTCGCGTTCGGCTACGACGAGCGGGGACACCTGAGTGAGGAGACCGACTCCTCGGGCCTGCCGATGCGCTACACCTATGACACTGAGGGCCGCATCACCTCCTGGACCGACCGCAACCACACGACGTACTGGTACACCTACGACGAGTGGGGCCGGGTCGTGGCCACCGGCGGTACGGGCGATGCGCTGGCCTCCACCCTCACCTACGACGAGGACCGCACCACGAGGGTGACGGACTCCCTGGGCCACAGCCGTGTCTACGAGCACAACGAGGCTCTGCGCCTCGTCCGTGAGACCGACCCGCTCGGCAACGTCACACTGCGGGAGTGGGACGAGGAGCTGCGACTGGTCGCTGTGACGGACCCGCTGGGGGCCGTACGGCGTTACGCCTACGACGAGCGAGGACGCGTGTCACGCGTCGTGCGTCCGGACGGTGCGGAGCTGCGCTCCGAGCACGACCCGTCGGGGCTGCCGACGCTCATCACCGGGCCCGACGGCGCAGTCTGGCATCAGGAGTACAACGAGTGCGGTGACCGCGTCTCCGTGACCGATCCCGTCGGCGCCACCACCCGCTTCACATACAACGACCGGGGGCATCTGACCTCCGTCACCGATGCGCTGGGGCAAACGACAAGCGTGCGTTGCGACAAGGCGGGTCTGCCCGTCGAGATCACCGATCCCCTCGGCGCGTCCACGACGTATACGCGGGACATCGTGGGCCGCCCCACGGTGATCACCGACCCTCTCGGCAACTCGACGCGCCTGGAGTGGACCGTGGAAGGCAGACTGATCCGCCGTGGCAACGCCGATGGGTCGAGCGAGGTCTGGGCGTACGACGCCGAAGGGAACTGCACCGCACACCGCGATGCCACCGGAGCCGTGACCCGCTTCGAGTACACCCACTTCGACCTGCCGGCGTCCCGTACCGGGCCGGACGGCGTGCGTCACTCCTTCACCTACGACACAGAACTCCGGCTGGCCCGGGTCACCAACCCGCAGGGGCAGTACTGGAGCTACGGCTACGACCCGGCCGGACAGCTCATCTCGGAAACGGATTTCGACGGCCGCACCGTCACCTACGCCCACGACGGAGCCGGCCGCCTCCGTGCGTGCACCAACGCTCTCGGCCAGAACACTGAGTTCGAGCGGGATGTCCTCGGTCTCGTCACGCGAAAAACAGCCAGTGACCAGGTCACGGTCTTCACCTACACACCGACAGGTCGCCTGGCCACCGCGGCGACGAGCGAATCGACGCTGCTCCTCGCCTACGACCCCGCAGGCCGACTGCTGTCCGAGACGGTCAACGGCCGTGCGACGAGGTACGAGTACGACCTGATCGGTCACCGGACGCGGCGCATCACCCCCAGCGGGGCCGTCAGCAGCTGGAGCTACGACGCCGCGGGGCGCCGAACCACGCTGCTCGCCGGCGATCACACGGTGTGCTTCACCTACGACACGGCAGGTCGTGAGCTGAGTCGCCGGATCGGCTCGACGACCACGGTGTCCCACTCCTTCGATGAGCTGGGCCGCCGCACCGGACAGTCGGTGGTGGGCGCCACGGGCGACACCGTCCAGAGGAGGGGATACGTCTATCGCGCGGACGGTCACCTCGCCCGTGTCGACGACCAGCTGAACGGCACACGCCACTTCGAGCTCGACCTCGTCGGCCGGGTCACAGCGGTCCGCGCCGCCGACTGGTCCGAACGCTATGCATACGACGACGCCGGTAATCAGACCGACGCGTCGTGGCCGGTGAGCCACCCCGGCCACGAGGCCACAGGTACGCGCGGCTATGCCGGAACCCGGATCACTCACGCGGGCAACGTCCGGTACGAGCACGACGCGGCCGGCCGCATCACGCTTCGTCAGAAGGCCCGCCTCTCCCGCAAGCCGGACACCTGGCGTTACACATGGAACTCCGAAGACCGCCTCACCTCGGTCACCACACCTGACGGCACCCGATGGCATTACCTTTACGACCCGCTCGGGCGCCGCGTCGCCAAACTGCGCCTCGCCTCGGACGAGGTGACCGTCGTCGAGCGGACGGAGTTCACCTGGGACGGTGCCACCCTCTGCGAACAGACCACCATCGGCACCGGACTGCCCAGTCCGGTCACCATCACGTGGGATCACCAGGGTCTGCACCCCGTCGCCCAGACCGAACGGGTGGGCGTCGATGACGCGTCACAGAGCGAGATCGACTCCCGCTTCTTCGCGATCGTCACCGATCTCGTCGGCACCCCGACCGAGCTCCTCGACGAATCGGGCGACATCGCCTGGCGCACGCGCAGCACGGTATGGGGCATGACGTCCTGGTCGGCCGACAGCACTACGTACACCCCGTTGCGCTTCCCCGGCCAGTACTTCGACCTCGAGACGGGCCTGCACTACAACTACCACCGGCACTACGACCCGGAGACCGCGCGCTACCTCACTCCTGACCCCCTCGGCCTCGCGCCGGCTCCGAATCCGTCCGCCTACGTCCACAACCCGCACACGTGGACCGACCCTCTCGGCCTCGCCCCCCGTTGCGAAGAAATCATTTCCGGGTTCCGGAAGCAGACGGACCACCCCCTCAGCAAGCGGATCCACATCGGCGAGGACGGCAAGGTGACGATCACCGGCAAGGGGGCCCTGTACGTCAATCTGAGCGGAGACATCGGCCACACCGTCCGGTTCCGTGGTGAGGGCGGACAGATCGTGGAGTTTCAGGTCTCGGCCGAGTTCCGGGACAAGATCAGGAGAACGGCCGTACCGCAGAAGGAACCTGGTCTCGGGTTCTCCAAGGCGGAATGGAAGGAGATGAAGCGGATCTGCCCAGAGATCTCGGATCCCACCATGGGGGATGATCTGTACGGGATTCCCAGCGGGATGCTGAACGAGTTCAGGCAGGAAGTAGCGAAGTACCCGGGCAGGGTAGTGCAGGAAGACTGACGGAGAGACGGGGAAATGATTCACGAGATCGAGGACATCGAGCAGGAGCGAGGCAGGCTGTCGCGCCGTCCCGCGCCGGAGGACGCGCCCCCCGTTCTATGCGTCTTCGACGTGCGGGTGGCCTGTCCGGTCAGCGAGTTCGGCCTCAGGATGCGCTCTGTGCTGGAGCCCGCCCTCGATCTGGCGGTTTCGCACCCCTTCGAGGGAGAAGACCTGCCGCTCGACTCGATTCCGGAATGGTTCGCTGCGGCGGGCCGTGGAGGCTCTGCCCCGGTTCCCGAATCCGTGGCGGGAGGCAGGGAACGATACTCCCTCGCGATCGGACAGGGGGTGTGGGACGTGCAGGAATGGCTGTACCAGTTCGATCCGGAATCTGAGTTTCGCGGTTGGGCCTGGTGGGACCTCACACCGTCGGGCGACCACGAAGCGCGCATCTGGGTCGACACGTGGGGCGAGTCCTTCTTCGCGTGCGACGAGCTGCGATGGCTGGCGTACGTCTCCGGCGCCGCAGAGGTGAACGGCCCGGCGTTGGTGAGGTCGAGCGACTGGGTCGCCGCCCTCACACCCTGAGTGACGAGCGCCCGAATCGGTTCAACGGCCCCACCTCTTCCGCTCCGCCGGGCTCCGCCCATTGCCCGGACATACCTCTATGGCTAGCCTGTGTTCGTCATGCCGATCGCCTGTTGAAATCTCGAACACAGGCGCCTGAGACATATAAGGGAGGGGGCCGGTCGTGGGACGCCTCGTACCAGCCGTGACCCGGGCTCTCGACATTCTCGAGCTCTTTCTCGACGGGGACGGGACGCTCTCCGCCCCCGACATCGTGCGCCGGCTCCAGCTGCCGCGCACCACCGTGCACGAGCTGGTGACCACGCTCGCCGCCCGGAAGTACATCGTTCCGATGCCCGGCCAGCCCGGACGCTACCGGCTCGGCGTGCGCCCATACCAGCTCGGTGCCCGCTACTCCGAGCAGCTCGACCTCGCGGCCGAGGGGCAGCAGGTCGCCCGGTCCGTCGCCGAGACCTGCGACGAGACCGTGCACGTGGCGATCCTCGAGGACACGGACGTCATCTACATCGCCAAGGTCGACTCCACGCACGCCGTGCGGATGGTGTCGGCGGCCGGGCGCAGGCTGCCCGCCCACTGCACCTCCGTCGGCAAGATGCTGCTGGCCTCCCTTCCGGAGCCGGAGCTCACCGCGCGCATCCCCGACAGCGCCGAGCTGGTCGCGATGACCCCCAACAGCATCACCGACCCGGCCGCCCTGCGCGAGGCCCTGGCCGAGATCCGTGAGCGGGGCCTCGCCGTGGAGAACCGCGAGTCCAACCCGGACGTGTCCTGCGTGGCCGCGCCGGTCCGCGACCGCACCGGGCAGGTCGTCGCCGCCCTGTCGATCTCCGTGCCCATGATCCGCTGGAGCGAGGAGCGCCGGGCCGAGCTGGAGCAGCTCGCCGTCAAGGGCGCCGCCGAGCTGTCCGAGCACCTCGGCCACCGGAGCGTGGCATGACGACGCCGTACGAGGTCGCGGTGCGCGCTGAGGCCGAGCTCGGCGAGGGCCCCACGTGGGACGCGGCGACCGGCCGGTTGCTGTGGATCGACATCCTCGGCTCCCGCCTGCACACCTACGACCCGGTCACCGGGCGCCGCACTTTGCGCCGCACGGAACAGCACATCGGCGCCGTCAAGCCGCGCACCGGCGGCGGACTGGTGCTGAACCTGCGTGACGGGGTCGGCCTCCTCGACCCCGACGGCACCTTCCGCTGGCTCCACCACGAGCCGGTCCCCGGCCGCCGCGCCAACGACGCCGCCGTCGCGCCCGACGGCGCGCTGTGGGCGGGCACGATGCGCTACGACGAGGCGCCGGGGGGTGGCGGGCTGTCCCGACTGACCGGCGACGGCACGGTCGAGGTCGTGCTCGACGACGTGGCCGTCAGCAACGGCACGGGGTGGAGCCCCGACGGGCGGCTCATGTACTACGTCGACTCCCCGACCCGGCGCCTCGACGTCTTCGACTACGCGGACGGGCGGATCTCCGGGCGGCGGACCCTCGCCGAGATCGAGGAGAGCGCGGGCTTCCCGGACGGGCTGACCGTGGACGCCGAGGGGTGCGTGTGGGTCGCCCTGTGGGAGGGGTCGGCGGTGCGGCGCTACACCCCGGACGGCGAGCTGGACCGGGTGATCGAGCTGCCGGTGCCGCTGGTGACGGCCTGTGCGTTCGGCGGGGACGGGCTGACCGACCTGTACGTGACGACGGCCCGGGTGGGGCTGACCGAGCCGCCCGCCCTGGCGGGATCCCTGTTCGTGGTGCCGGGGGCGGGCAAGGGACTGGCACAGCCCGCGTTCGCCGGCTGACGAGGGACAGGGGCGGAGGACCGGCACGCCTTCGTTCGCCGGCTGACGAGGGACAGGGCAGAGGACCGGCTCGCCCTCGTCCCCGCCGTCCGGTCCTGTGCCCGGTCCGGTGTCTCAGCCTCCCGTCCGGTCCAGCCGCCGCAGGACCGCCCGCTCGTCGTCCGTCAGTGGCGCCCCCAGCGCCGCCGGCAACGGCGGCCCGCTCAGCGTCGCCAGGACCGTCGAAGGCCGCAGCAGCCGCGTCGGCCCGGTCGTCATGCTCATCACGTCCCAGAGCGCCGACGCCGCCGTGTACGAACCGGTCGCCGTGCGGATCATGCGGCGGGTGTAGGCGGTGACCAGACGGTCGGCGATGCCCGGCGAGCCCCCACGCGTGCCGGGGTACCAGACGTCCTGGCTCACCGCCATCGTCCACGCGGCCTCCACCGGCCTGGCCGCCCGCCGCTGCACCCGCCGGGCGAGCCCGGGTTCACCCAGGCCGGAGCCGGAGCGCCGCAGCTCCCCGTCCAGCTCCCGGGCGCCCAGCGCGGCCACCGACATGCCCTGCCCGTAGGCGGGGTTGAACGTGGCCAGGGCGTCACCGAGGACGACGAGGCGGTCGGGCCAGGAGCGGACCTTCTCCAGGTACCGGCGGTGATTGCTGGTGCTGCGGCTGACATGGACATCGGTGAGCGGTTCCGCGCCGGAGATCAGCCGGCCCACGACGGGGTCGGGCAGGTCCAGGGTGTACCGGAGGAACGCGTCCGGGTCGGACGGCGGTTCACCGCCGCCCCGCGTGCCGGCGAGGCTGACCATCCAGCGGTCACCCTCGATCGGCAGCACCATGCCGCTGCGCCCGGGCCGCCCCTGATACGGATCGGCCTGCACCATGGTCAGCGGGAAACGCCCCGCTCCCTCGGGGGTGCGGTAGAGACGGGTGGCGTTCACCAGGCCGGCGTCCACCGTCTTCTCGCGCACGTCGTCGACGCCCAGCCCCGCCAGCCAGGTCACGATCCGCGAGCCGCGTCCGCTCGCGTCCACCACGAAGTCCGCGGCGAGTTCCTCCTCCCCGGCGGCGGTCGAGAGGCGGACCCCGGTCACACACTGCCGTGACCCCGTCAGGTCCAGCACCCGGGCCTTGCGGATCGTCACCCCCGTGCTGTCCAGTACGGCGCCCCGCACCGCCCAGTCGAGCAGCGCCCGGGTGCAGGTCAGCATGCTCGGTCCGGGGTGACGCCAGCGCCGCAACCAGCCCTCGGGCGTGAGGGCGACCATGCCCGAGCCGAGCGGAATCTCGTGTGCACCGGCGGCGAGCAGGTGCTTGCGCATGCTCACGCCCGGCACCAGGTCCTCCATGGGTGCCAGACCACCGGCCATGAGGAGGTGCGCGTGACGTCCCTGCGGCAGGCCCTTGCGGTGCTCCGGCCCCTCGGGCAGATCGTCGCGGTCGAGCACGACCACCTCGTCCGCGACGGCGGACAGGGCCGCCGCGGCCAGCATGCCGGCCAGACCCGCACCGATGACGACAGCTCTACGCGACATGCGACTCCTCGCACTCAGCCATGAAGGCTCCTTTGCCCTGCGGGCATTCCCCGACGTCCGGCCACGGCCGTGCGGCGCGCAACCCCCGTGCGCCGACAGCGGTTTCGAGCCATGCGGGCCTCGTACCGGACGGCTCTCACCGTACCTTCACGTTCCGTGCCCGCGGCCTTTCGTGCGGGGTCTCGTCCGTGCGCCCGGCCCGGCGGGGCACCGCCCGCGACACCCGAGAGAGCGGGGAGCCGCCCGGGCCGTGGTCAGCCGGTGAGCGACCTGCCGTCCGTGTGGTCACGCGCCAGGGCGCGGATCGCCCGGAGATCCTCCGTGCGGCGCAGGGCCCGGGACACGGCGCCGATGTCGCGCAGCAGGTCCGTGGTGTCACGGGCGCCGGTACCGTCGTCCTGCCGTGTCCGGCTTCTGTTGTCGGCCGCGTCCAGGATCGCCGCGGTGGCGGCTAGGGCCTTCGCCCGGTCGGGCGGGTGACCGAGGGCGAGGGCGGCGTCGTGGAACCGCTCGCGCCGGTCCTCGTCGATGTGCCGGGCGAGCGGCAGCAGCACGTCGCGGATGAACGTCTCCCGGCGGACCAGTCGCAGCTCCGGCGTCGCGCGCAGCAGGAACGGGACTCCTTCACCGCCGTTGACGGCCCTCATCAGCAGGTACAGCGGCCGCAGTTCGTGGAGGGCGAGCCGGACGTGCCAGCGGCCATGCAGGTACTGCCCGGCGTGCGGGAGGATGAAGCCGACCGCGATGAGCACGGCGGACAGACAGGCGAGCGGCGGAGCGACGGCCGTGCTCAGCCAGTCCAGGTCCCGCCCGGACCAACGGGCCACCACGGCGCTGATCTTGGCGGCGTCGAAGAGCAACTGCGCCGCGTAACCCACGCCGAGGAACTTCAGCCCCCAGCGCAGCAGTGAGTCGAGCCCGTCCGTGCGGACCCAGTTCCAGATCAGCCCGTTGGTGACCAGCGCGGCCACGGTGTGCGCGAGCAGGTACAGCACGATCACCTCGCGCATGTACGGGGTGTTCGCGTAGTACGTGTCGAGGTCCCGCAGCCGCTCCACCGGCACGTCCGCGAGAGTGAACAGCACCCACATCGAGACGATCACGCCCGAGTAGACCGCCACGACCCCGCGCATCGCGCGCCGGGTGCGGTCCGAGCGGTCGGACAGGCCGTTGCGCCAGGAGATGATCAGCAGCAGGCAGAAGGCGCAGAACGCGGTGAGCAGCGAGTAGACCCAGGGTCCGGAGAAGTTCGCCACCCCGGTGAGCCGGTTGACCCGGGCGATCGTCGACGGCGCCACGAAGACGAACACCGCGCAGGCGAGCAGCAGCAGCCCGCCGACCGCGCGCAGCATCGGATCCTTCCAGAGCCGGATGATGCTCGGCAGCTTGATGGCCAGGGCCGCGGCGAGGACCCCCGCGGGGATCCACCAGAAGTTCGGATAGAACTGGTTGACGAACTCGGCCGGGGTCAGCGCCACCGTGGTCACGGTGCCGCACCTCCTCGCGGCCCCCGGTAGTACAGCGACCGCTGCACGGGTTCGAGGGGTACGTCGGGCCCGCCCCCACCGGACAGCAGCGCCCGGCACCCCGCAGCCAGCCGGTGCCCGAAGGCGTCGGCCTCGGCCTCGTCCCGCTCCCGGGAGCCGTTGCGGGCGGCCACCGCCAGCGCGACGTCCTCCCACCCCGGGCGGTCGGCGAACGCGTGGGCCGCCGCCGTACCCGCTCCGTGGTGATGCCCGTGCCCCGCGTGCAGATGCCACAGCTCGTGCCCGAGGATGACCAGCTGCTGAACGGCCTCGGCCCGTTCCTCCACGATGACGAGGTCGAAGTCCTGGAACTCCACCCACAGGCCGGTCACTTCTATCTCGTCGGGAAACCGCTCGAACCGCAGCTCCACGGGCCGTCCGCCGCGCCGCGCGCTCATCTCCTCGCACAGCGCCCGGCACAGCGACCGTACGTCGGTGGGGCGCCGGGGTCTCTTCCGGACCGCGGTGGCGAGCTCGGCGGCCAGGCCGCGCATGGCTGAGCCACTGCGTGAGCGCCTGAGCGCGGCGGTGACTCGGGCGGCCCTGACCCGCGCGCCCGCGATGTCCATCGCTCCCCCTCCTCGGCGCCGGCCGAGGCCTGCCGGCGCGTCCGAGACTACGCGCCCGAAAGTGTGCGCGTCATGCGATCCGGCGTCCGAAGTTCACCGGAGAACGACCGTTCCTGCCCGTAATGTCCCGACCGTGTCCGGGTCGGACCATTGACGCGTCGGCGCTTCGAATTTACGGTCCCGTTCGAGGTGGCGAGCCGGATCCGAAATACCGAACGGCACTGTAGCGCCCGAAGGGGCGCGGGGCTGTGCTCGAGATGCGGCTCCGCCGCGTGGGCGCGACAAGCCACCGGCAACCCGCAGCCGCGACACGACAGAACCACCCACCCCGAAAGGCGACCATGCACACCGCCCGCTTCACCCTGGACCCCGCTTTCACGGTCGGCGAGGTCAACCCCCGCCTCTTCGGCAGCTTCGTGGAACACCTCGGCCGCTGCGTCTACACCGGCGTCTTCGAACCGGACCACCCCACCGCCGACGAGGACGGCATCCGCACCGACGTCCTGGACCTCGTCCGCGAACTCGGCGTCACCGCCGTCCGCTACCCCGGCGGCAACTTCGTCTCCGGCTACAAGTGGGAGGACTCCGTCGGCCCCGTCGAGGACCGCCCCCGCCGCCTCGACCTCGCGTGGCGCTCCACCGAGACCAACCGCTTCGGCCTCTCCGAGTACATCGCCTTCCTGAAGAAGGTCGGCCCCCAGGCCGAGCCCATGATGGCCCTCAACCTCGGCACCCGGGGCGTCGCCGAGGCCATCGAACTCCAGGAGTACGCCAACCACCCGGAGGGCACCGCCCTGTCCGACCTCCGTGCCGCGCACGGCGACAAGGACCCCTTCGGCATCAAGCTGTGGTGCCTGGGCAACGAGATGGACGGCCCCTGGCAGACCGGCCACAAGACCGCCCAGGAGTACGGCCGGATCGCCGCCGAGACCGCCCGCGCGATGCGCCAGATCGACCCGGGCGTCGAACTCGTGGCCTGCGGCTCCTCCAGCCAGGCCATGCCGACCTTCGCCGCCTGGGAGGCGACGGTCCTGGAGGAGACGTACGACCTCGTCGACCACATCTCCCTGCACGCCTACTACCAGCCCGAGGACGGCGACCTCGACTCCTTCCTGGCCTCCGCTGTCGACATGGAGTCCTTCATCGAGAACGTGGTCGCCACCGCCGACCACATCGGCGCGAAGCTGAAGTCGAAGAAGAAGATCAACCTCTCCTTCGACGAGTGGAACGTCTGGTACATCTCGGAGTGGCACGAGATCGAGAACTCCGGCGCCCGGGACTGGGCGGAGGCCCCGCGCCTCCTGGAGGACAACTACAGCGTCATGGACGCCGTCGTCTTCGGCTCGCTCCTCATCGCCCTGCTCCGGCACGCCGACCGCGTCACGGTGGCCTGCCTCGCCCAGCTCGTCAACGTCATCGCGCCGATCATGACCGAACCCGGCGGCCCGGCCTGGCGGCAGACCACGTTCTTCCCGTTCGCGCAGGCCGCCCGGTACGGCCGCGGCCAGGTCCTGGACGTCCGCGTGGACTCCCCGACGTACGAGACGAAGAAGTACGGCGAGACCGACCTCCTGCACGCCACCGCCGTGCGCGGCGAGGACGGCACCGTCACCGTCTTCGCCGTCAACCGCAGCCGCACCGACGCCCTGCCCCTCGAAGTCGCCCTGAGCGGCCTCGACCTGGCCCGCGTGGTCGAGCACAGCGCCCTCGCGGACGCCGACCCCGACGCCCGCAACACCCTCGACGCCCCCGAGCGGGTCGCCCCCCACCCGGTCGACGGCACGGCCCTCCGGGACGGCACGCTCAGCGCCGTCCTGGAGCCGCTGTCCTGGAACGTGATCCGGCTGGCGTGACGCCCCCCCGTCAGCGTTCGATGCGCGGCAGGGCGGTCGAGGACGCCGACGCCGAGGTCGTCCCGACGGCCCAGTAGCCGTCCGAACCGGGCACCTTGGCCAGGGCGTTCATGACGACGGGGGTCGCGGCCTGCGGCCCCCGCTCGCTCACCCAGGCCGTGCCGTCCCAGCGCAGGTAGTGGGCCCGGTTCTGGTCCCAGAAGTCCCAGCCGGCGATCCGGTCGGGCCGTCCCTGCGCGTCGGCGACGATCCCGTTCAGCATGCCGACGCGGAAAGGCTCGGTGACGCCCTGCCAGGTGCTGCCGTCACCGTGCAGGAGCAGCACGCCGGGGGGCTTGCCGACCGGGCCGCCCACTCCGTAGTCGTAGCCGACCAGCCACAGGTCGTCGTCGGCGACCGGCAGCAGCCCCGTGATGCTCGCGCGGATGCCCTGGTAGGCGGGCAGTTCGGTCCAGGCGGAGCCGTTCCAGCGGGCGACGATGCCGACCCCGTACAGCCAGACGTCGCCGCGCGGGGTGAGCTGGACACCCGAGGGCGCGGCCGCGGGCGCGCCGGGCGGTGCGGGGAGCCAGGTCCACGCACTGCCGTCGTGGTGCAGGAGCAGCCGGCCGTCGGAGGTGCGCCCGGAGAACCAGGCGTGGCCCTCCGGGTCGACCGCGACGCCGGTGAGGGAGGTGCCGGACCGGCCCCGGCCGGGGAAGTCGGCCTCCCGCCAGGTTCCGCCGTCCCACGCGAGCAGATGCGTGATGCCGGCCGTGTCGGTGCCGATCGCCCACGCCGAGCGGGCGCACGTCCCGGCGACCGTGTGCAGGTAGCCGCGGAAACCCAGGTGGCCGAGGCCGGTCCGCGCCCATGCCGTGCCGTCCCACACCAGAGCCAGCGGCGAGCCGAGCGTGCCGCCGCTGCGGCCCTCCTCGCCCACGGCCCACGCCAGGCCGTCACCGGCCGCGGCGACGTCCCGCAACTGGGCGGCCGGTGCGCCGTCCGGTGCGGGCACGGCCTGCCACGCACGGGCCTCCCCGGCCGCCCCGGCGGCCGCCGCCGCGACCGGCCCGCCACTCGCCGGGATGAGTCCCAGACCCGCCCCGACACCGGCTAATCCGGTGATGAATCGCCGTCTTCGCACCAGGGTCCCCTCCCTGTCGGCAGCGCTGAAGGGTCAACACGGTGAACCAGCGTGCCGCAGAAGGCAATGCGCGAGGACGGCTCGATCCGGTCACACCGGTTCGACGGGCACCCCTCCGGCCGCCGCGCCCAGCAGCGTCAGCCGCACGTCCCCGGGCCCGGACGGTGTGGTTCCGTCGGACAGCACAGCCAACGCCAGTGTGTTGGCGCCCCGTGTGCGCAGGATCCCGTTCGGCAGCACGAAGGTGTGCTGCGGGCCTACGTCGTTGATGTACTGCCCCATGTTCCAGCCGTTGAGGAAGATCTGGACGCGGTAGGCGCGGTCCGGGTCGTCGTCGAGGACGAGCCCGACCGAGGCGTCGACGCCGGGGTCGACGTCCAGCCGGAAGCCGGTCCGGTACCAGGTGACGCCCTGCCGCCGCTCGGACCGGGGAAGCCCGGCGTCCTTCCAGTCCTCGTCGTCGTACTCGGGCAGATGCCAGCCCTCGCGCTCCCCGTGCAGCCCGCCGTTGTTCATCGGACCGCGCAGGGGGTCCGGCGTGGAGGCGCCCTGAATACGCCACGTCACCTCGGGGGAGTCGCCCTCGAAGGTGACGGCGGTCAGACCGCGCGCGGCCTTGTGCGTGTCGCGCGCCTCGCCGTCCATGTCGTGCTGCATCCGCCGCACGAGCACGGACAGCACGTGCCGCCGCTCCCGGCTCTCCTCCCGGCTCTCCTCCCCGTTCTCCTCCCGGCTCCCCTCAAGGAACTCCTCCCGCAGCTTCTTCGGCAGCTCGAAGCGGACCTTCGCGGTCCACGTCCCCTGCCGTGCCCGGTCCTTGTCCGGCACCGGCATGCGGTGGGTGCCCAGCGGCTCGCCGTCCAGCCAGGCCATCAGCAGGCCCTGCGTGCCGGTGCTGTAGGCGAGGGACACGGACGCGAAGTCCGCGTCGCCGCTCCACTCGCCGCGGTACCAGACGTCGCCGTAGTGGAAGCCGTAGTCGTCGGCGAACAGGACGGGCTGCCCGTCGGGCACGGGCGTGCTGCTGAAGGTCGTCTTCTTGTCGGCCGTCGTCCAGTCCGAGTCGTCGAAGTCCGGCTCGGACTCCGGGTTCTCGGCCCGCCGCCGCCAGCCGTCGAGGGCGGGCAGGGCCGGCCGGGCCACCCCGGGCAGCGGCCGCAGCGCCAGCAGGCTGCCGGAGGCGCTGATCCGGGTGGCGACCGGGCGCCCGTTCCACGTGACGTGGGTGATTCCGCGCGGCCCCCACACCTCCAGGCCGGTCTGCCCGATGGTGTCGCCGGTGAGGTGGACCGTCGAGTCGCGCAGCTCGGCCGACCGCAGCAGGGCGGGGCCGTAGACGAGGAGCGGGCCGGACGGGGTCTCGTAGGGCCACAGCCGCAGGGCGGTGGCGTCGTCGGCGAACAGCACCAGCATCGGCGTGTCCACACCGTCGCCCTCGACCCGCACCCTGCTCAGCCCGCCGGCGCCGAGCGGGGCCGTGATGTTCAGCTTGCCCAGGTTGTAGGCCCAGGCGGGCTCCGCGTCCAGCCGCATGGGCGTCGGCTCGTCCGCGCACTCCAGGACGACCTGCGCCATCTCGCCCCGGCGGCCCGCGAACACGGCGATGTCCTGCCGCCCGGCGGTCAGGTTCACCATGGGCTGCACGGTGGAGTGCACCAGCGTCCGCTTCCCGAGCTTCAGACCGGCGGCGATCAGCTTGGCGTCCCGGGCCGGGACCGTGACCGGCACGTCGATCCCGGCGTCCGGCAGCGTCGCGGAGAGGGCCTCGCCGGTGTCGTTGCGCAGGACGTAGAAGTGGGCCCCGGTGTCGGGATTGGTCAGGTGGTAGACCTTCATCCGCTCGTCGGTCGCCCGCACCGTCTTCGCCCGGTGCAGCTTGGCGAGGTCGGGCACGGACCGCAGCAGCTGCCCGATCTGGTGCATCGGGGCGAGCTTCGGAGTGACGTTGCGGGCCTCGTCGAACGCGGCGCCGTAGTCGTACGAGGTGTAGACCGCGGGCGCGGGCAGCCAGCCCCACGAGGTGCCGCCGTACGTCATGTAGACGTTGTGCAGCGTGATGCCGTTGGCGAGGTTGGTGAGGTAGAAGCGCCGCTCGTACGCCGCGTCCCGGGTCCGGCGCGCCTCGGCGTACCCCTTGCCGTCGAACGTGGACCCGCCCCACGGGTCGAACCAGCCGCCACCGAACTCGGGCACGAACCCGGGCGTGCGCGGGCTGGCGCTCGCCCCGCCCTTCTTGCCGCCGGTCCCGAACGACCCCCAGTCCGGCGGCACTTCGTCCGGCTCCGGGTACCCGTCGAACCCGTACAGCCAGCGCCCCTTCTCCCCGCCGGTGCCGAACGACCCCGGTGTCCAGGCGCCGTCGCGTCCCTTGTCGTTGTGGAACAGCGGCACGTCGATGCCGTCGGCGCGGACCTTCTCGTAGAGGTACGACATGTAGGCGCGCCCGGACGGCTCGTCGACGTGGGCGTCGTACTCGTTCTCGATCTGGTAGAGCAGGACCGTGCCCGTGCCCCGGGTGAACAGGTGCTTGGCCGCGACGGCGTCGACCGCGGTCAGCCACTCGTCGACGTAGCGCAGATAGGTCGGGTCGGAGGTCCGGGCCCGGCCCTCGGTGGCGGTCAGCCAGCCGGGGAAGCCGCCGGCGTCGACCTCCGCGTTGATGTACGGCCCGGGCCGCAGGATGACGTACATCCCCGTCTCGGCGGCAGTCCGCAGGAACAGGTCCAGGTCGCGCACGCCGGTGAAGTCGTAGCGGCCGGGGGCGGGGGAGTGGTGGTTCCAGGCGACGTACACGCTGACGGCGTTGTAGCCGTGGGCACGCATCTTCTCCAGCACGTCCCGCCACAGCGACGGGCTCGGCAGCCGGAAGGGGTGCATCTCGCCCGACCACAGCACCAGGCGACGGCCGTCGACGATCAGCGAGTAGTGGTCGAAGGCGATCTCGTGCGGCCGGCCGTCCGCGCTGGGCACCGGGGGCGGCGGGCCGGTGGGCGCGGTGCGTGCCGGGTTGGCGGAGGTCGGCGACCCGCTGCCGGTCAGCGCGAAGCCGAGCGCCGCCGTGCCGGCCAGAGCGTGGAAGGTCCGCCTGCTGAGCTCCAAGGGAGCGCCTCCTGTTGTGCCTTGCGATACGTGGTGCGAGATGCGTGCGCTTGTCGTACGGGGTGCGTGTGCTCGATGTGGTGCGAGGTGCGTGTGCTCAATGTCTACACGGTGACGGCGACAATGGTCCTATGAGGATCTCGGCACGTGCGGACTACGCGGTACGAGCGGTCGTGGAGCTGGCCGTCCGGCAGGGGGAGGGGTCGGTCAAGGCGGAGGCCGTCGCCACCGCGCAGGACATCCCCCACAAGTTCCTGGAGGGGATCCTCGGCGACCTGCGCCGGGGCGGTGTCGTCGACAGCCGGCGCGGCGGGGGCGGCGGCTACCGGCTGGCCCGTGAGGCCGCGGAGATCACGGTCGCGGACGTGATCCGCGCCGTGGACGGGCCGATCGTCTCGGTGCGCGGCGAGCGGCCGACCGGCCTCGCCTACTCCGGCACCGCCGAGCCGCTGCTGCCGCTGTGGATCGCCCTGCGGGCCAACGTGCGCAGGATCCTGGAGGGCGTGACGATCGCCGACCTCGCGGCCGGGGCGCTGCCCGAGCCGGTGGAGCGGCTGGCGGCGGAACCGGCGGCCTGGGAGAACCCCTGAGGGGCGGCGACCGGGCGCGGCGCTGTGCGTGATCCTCATTCCGTCCTCGGGATGTCCTCGCTCTGACGCACTGGTGCAAGGCACCCTATGCGCCCACCGGCATCCCGGGTGAATTCCCGCCATTGTGAATGGCCGGGGAGCTATCTGGCCCGCCCCTGCCGCCCTGCGTACGATGCGACCGCCCCCGGCCTTCACAGCTCCTTCATGGAACGGTCACAGACCGGGGGCGCATGCGCTGTCGCTTTGACATGCCCATGTCGATGCACCATGTCTGTCGTCCGATCCACCCCCCACGAACGGAATGGGAGAACCATGGCCGGTGGCCTGCTCCTGAGTGGCGCGATCGCCGCGCTGCTCACCAGCGCACTTCCCGCACAATCCCCGTCCTCCGGGTTCGACGACCCGCCCCCGGACAAGATCATCATCCAGGTCGCCACGGTGAACGGCTCCGGCTGCCCGCAGGGCACGGCAGCGGTCGCCGTCTCCGAGGACAACACCGCCTTCACGGTGACCTACAGCGACTACCTCGCCCAGGCCGGCGGAAGCTCCGACCCGACCGCGTTCCGCAGGAACTGCCAGCTCAACCTGAAGGTCCACGTCCCCGGCGGCTTCACCTACGCCATCGCGAGCGCGGACTACCGGGGATTCGCCTCCCTCCAGCGGGGCGCGAGCGCCAGCCAGCGGGCCTCGTACTACTTCCAGGGCTCGCCCAGCACGGTGTACAAGAACCACCCCTTCAGCGGCCCTCTCAACGACAACTGGCAGGCCACCGACGAGACGGACTGGGCCCAGCTGGTCTACGCGCCCTGCGGAGTGCAGCGCAACTTCAACATCAACACCGAGCTCCGCGTCAACGCCGGCACCCAGTCGGCCGACAAGGTCAGCTTCATGACCATGGACTCCACGGACGGGGACATCAGCACGGTGTACCACCTGGCGTGGAAGCAGTGCCCCCCGAAGTAGGCATGACGGGGTGAGGGGTGGCCCGCCGGCCGCCCACACCCGTCGGGCCGAGGAAGAGGAAGCTGCCGATCGGGCGGTCGGGGGCCGCGAGCCCGGCGCGGGAGCGCAGC